>JAVHPT010000055.1:0-2188 GCA_036170735.1 Patescibacteria group bacterium
CGGAATCTATACTGATTTTTGGAAGATTTCGGGGTTAGATCTGCAAGTGGCTCGAGATACATAATAAAATTCTAGATGAATTTAAAAGTAATGGATTAGAGGTTTTTGATTATCCAAAATATGGAGAAGTTGAGTTTGGTATTGGCGCATCAATTTATATTGATCAAATTGAAAACTTTTCAAAAGCATTAACTGCATTGGCAGATCCAGATACTAGCCCAATAGCTGATGATGGCTATACTGGAATTGAAATTCATCACAATCCTAATGGTGATGATACAAGCTTTTCTGTTGATGGTTTTTTATTTTTTGAGTATGAAAATATTGTTGATGAGCGGATAGTTTCATTCTTTTTAGCAGAAGGTATTCCAAGCAAAGAACTCGAATCTATAATAGAAAAATGTAAGATCTTGCAAAAAATTGGTTTTAATACAGTAACTTTCATTTCATCTGGTTTCCACGCTGATGCTTACGAAAATCGTCAATTGGAAATTCAAAAAAGATTAGAAGAAGATGCTGAAGAGCACTACACAATAGAGGATTATCTTTAAGAATATTTGGAGTTACTTGTGCAACATATCATGCTTGACCTAGAAACCATGGGGTTTCAATCAAATGCATCTATTGTCTCCATTAGGGCTGTAGCATTTGATCCTGAAAATGATTTACTTGGAGAAACATTTTATGTTAATGTTGATCTCACTTCATGCTTGGATCATGGTCTTGGCGTAAGTGGAGAAGCAATCATTTGGTGGCTGAAACAGTCTAGTGATGCACGAGAAGCTTTATTTCAAACCCCTTTGCCGCTTAAAGATGCGTTATTGATGTTTACCCAATTTGTTCAAAAATTTGAAAACGCAAAAATTTGGGGGAATGGTATCGGTTTTGATAATGAAATCATGAAAAATACGTATAAAGCTATTGGTTTAGAACGCCCATGGGGATATCATAATGACAGAGATTTAAGAACATTGATTGATATAGGTAGATCGATAGCTGGAAATCAATCAAGCGAGGCAAGTGGAACAAAACACAACTCTTTGGATGATGCTATAAATCAAGCTAGGGTTGTTTGTCAATATTGGCAGGCTTTAAGGGGCAAATTATGAAAATAGCACTAATAGTTTTTGATGCATTTGATGATTATGATCTTTTGGCAACACGATTGGATGAGCTTAATGTTACGGAAGTGATTTCTGGCACTTCTAATGGTTTTAAAATGCTAGAAAAATATCATAGCACTCGTCGAGATGTTATAGTGAGTATTGCCCATGCGAAAAAACTAGAGAGGGCATATAATGCAATAGACATGGCTGATAATATTTTAGTGTATACGCACAAAAAAGGGATAAAAACAAAACATTCTATTGCGTATGCGAAGAAGAAAAATAAAATATTGGATATTTATAATATTGAATGAAAATATAAATATTTAGACAAAATATGTCCTATTGGAATGACACAATAGTGTAACTCAAATAAGGGGTGAAGGTATGTTATCAGGTGAAATGCAATTCATTAATCGATTCACAAATGAAATCGTACATAGGGTGGATATGAAGGATATCAATATTGATGAGTATCAACACTCAGACGAATTTTATCAAATTCTTTTGGAGAAGGAGATAGGCATCGTTAGAACTGTTGTCCACTATGAACATTCGATAATTGATAAAGCAATATACATACAAGGTGATTGTCTCGAGGACAATAGGGTTACCTCTGCCATTTAAGCGAAATTGTATTAAAACCAACACAAAAAGAGGCATTATGAAAATCATCGTATTAGACACTGAAACAACTGGTGTGGGGGAACTTGATCGTATCTGTCAGCTAGCATATCTCGTTTTAAATGAAGAGGGGCAGGTCGAAGAGATTCACAATGAATTGTGCACACCGCCACTGGCTATTAGCTTTGATGCAATGGCAATTCATCATATCACACCTGAAATGCTCATTGGCACTCCCGATTGTGTTGATACGAAAGCGTTTTCGCGATTGGTAGAGCTCAATACTCCTGATAATCTCATGGTTATTCAAAACGCTGAATTCGATCTAGGAATGCTTGCCAAAGAGAAATTTGAATCAAAAATGAGACTCGTAGATGCGTTTCGTATTCTTCGTGCACGTCATCCGGGACTGTTCAGAATTCTGTGTCAGCATCCAGTAATTCCTAAAATTGTATCAT
>JAVHPT010000056.1:0-10418 GCA_036170735.1 Patescibacteria group bacterium
GTCTCCATAGAGCCAGTATATTAGGTAAGAAATTACCGTCAACTGGGGAAGACCCAATGCTTTTATAGACTTAGCTTGAAAATGTGAGAATACCCGTATAATGGTTTTATCTGCACCAGCTTTTTAGATCTTCACTTCACTTATCTATCCTATAGGAAGGTCTGTACTGTCGTTCGGAAATCCGAGCAAGCTCTATTCTCTCACTTTTTTCATGATTCTATCCTTCGGGAAGATCTGTATTCCACTCACAAAATTAAAATTTCATTTTACTTTCCTTACTCCATTTGATTTATGAAATTCCTTCTCCAATTTCTCATTACTGCAGCAATCATCTATATTATTGCAGAATACCACTATATCCCAGCGATTATCATCGATCACGGATATACTTCAGCACTTATTTTTGCTGTGATACTTTCTCTTGTGAATCTCCTTCTGTGAACCGTGCTTCGAATCGTCACATTTCCTCTGAGGTTACTGACCCTTTGACTGTTTTCATTCGTTATTTCTCTCATCATCGTAAAAGTAACTGATGAACTTGTTCCCGTGGTAACTCTTCAAGGATTTCTTCCTGTTTTTGTGGTAGCACTCGTTATGAGTATAACAGCCTTCATGCTGCGTTTTATTGATTAGTTCAACATGTACAATTTTCCTCCTCTCATTGAATCTGTTCTCTCAGGACTTTCTATCACCAGGTGGAATACTTTCCCCCGCGTACAGGAGATTACCTCACTTGACCATCTTGCTTTCGTTGCACATATAAGCGTCATGATCGCCCTGCGTTCAGGAGATAAGTACAACATCGGCACGATTTTATGGAAAGTACTCTTTTCAGGCTTTTTTACATTCACTTATTCTGACGTGAGTTCGGATGTGAAGCACCGTCTTCGAACGAAGAATCCTGAGCTCATTGCTGCACTTGAGTCCAATATCTTCACTTCCCTTCTTGAGGGCAATCTCCCAAAAGTCATAAAGGAAGATATAGAAAGAAGTCTTGTGTCTTCGCAAGAGGATGTTATCATCTCTTTTGCGAAGGCGTGGGGATCGTACTATGAGATATACAATAATTCGATCATCTATCCTGATGCCTACGCGAAACTCCTCAAAAATATCGAATGAAGGGCGGGTGAGATCCCACTTCCGGGTATCTCTGATATCCTTGACTTTGATCCACACAACCAGACGGATACTGAGCGTTTTCTCCTTGTGATCCACCGGTTGGCTTCGAGTTTCAGGTGGAACCGATCCAAGCGAGTGACCCAGGTTTCTGTCCTATCACACACGTATATCACCACATTCTTTTCTTATTGTATCGGTGTACTCGAGTGACTCCCAGAGGAAGATATCACTGACATGATGCTCACGGCACTCTATCACGATATTCCTGAGGCTATCACGGGGGATATCATCACACCAACCAAAAAGGCCGTTCCGTGACTGGAAACCGCTATTGAATCTATCGAACATGAGATGGTTCATGAGTATCTGCTCTCATATATCATCGATACGCCATTCCATGACATGCTTGCGCGGAAGATGCTCTCTCCATGGAATGAAACTCACGGAAGTCTCGTAAAGATCGCAGATACCCTTTCTGCCTATCATGAAGCGAAGATCGAGAGTATGAATGATTCAGATTTCTTCGAGGTATATGAGCGTTTGCAGAAACGCCTTACTGGGCTTGGGAAAGGGTATATGGAGGAGCTTATATAAAGGAAAATATCATAAGCTCCGTAACTACATGAGCATGGAATTTGACTATTCCAGTATACTATGTTAGTATACCACCGTATATCAAAAATTATAATTGATGACTTTCAACGCTCTATTTGCCTCTGCTCCCGAGTTTCATCATCAGTTCTGAGAAGAACAGTTTCTTGGCGGAAAAACGCCGTATGTGGCGATGACGACAGCAAGTCTCGCAGTGCAAACAAAATCTTTGGTGGACAACTGGACTACTCCAGAAGGTCTACAGGACGGTATTTTTATCATGCAACACTGGGAAGGAGAAAAAGAACAACTCCGGGAAAAACTGACACGGTTGCAACCGACTGTATTTTTTATCAGCACTTTTGCCATGAATTTCCCTGGAGCAATTGCTGTAGCAACCATGGTTCGAGAAGTGTGTGGTGATAATACGTTGATCGTACTTGGTGGACGCCATCCGAGCGAGACTTTTTATCGAGATATCGATACAAAAAAGGCGGAATGGTGAAATCTCCACGAAAACAAAAACAGCAATCCGCTTCGTCTCATGCAAGAGGGGAAAATACCACTGGTATTCGATATGGTTATTTCCGGTGATGGTACCGATGTACTTCCGAAGATCCTCAGTGTAGCACGTTCAGAGAAGACAAAAAATCATCCACTGCAAGACAAAGAAACGTATTGCGAAGCCCTCAAATCTGCAAGCGGGTATTTTGAAGCCGGATACATCGACGAAACAAATGAGATACAGTATATCCATCCTACCGATTATACACCCGTCGACACGACCGATTTTCCCTCGCCCTATATTGCCCGTTGAGTCGATGCAACGTATTTCTCAGTGTTTGACCAATGTGATTGGACCGCGCACGTGCATAGTGACAGCCGTGGAACTCCCGGGAATACCTGTGTCATGCAATGTGACTTTTGCAGTGAATCGGGAGCAAAGAATCACCTCGGATGAGGTAATGAAGACTGAGCCTCCGACCGACTCATTCGTCGTATGAACGATATAGCCTCCGTGTGAGAATCGGCAGCGAAACGACCATCTACATTCGTCGAAGATTCCATCCTCCTCGGTGGAAGCATCAAAATTATCGAGGATTTCGCATCCAAGCTTGAAAATATCCCGGCGGAAGAGCGTCCAATTCAATGGGGATGTCAATTCACCATAGGAAACCTCGTCACTGAGCGCTTTCTGAATGTGATCAAACGTCTAAAAGAATGTGGGTTATCCTACATATATTTCGGTCTAGAAAGTACCAACCCGAGCTCCGTAATTACCATACACAAGGCAACGAATGGAAATGGAAAAGAGGTCTCTTGGGAAAAACGAGCAGAAACCGCCGTTAAGAATCTTCATGAGATGGGAATCCAGATTGGAATAAGCAATATATTTTGCATGCACCCCGATGAAAAACAATCCAACAGGATAAAACAACTTTCTCTGATCCATGAATGGCAAGAGAAATATCCAGGGACAATAGTATCACTCAGTCTCAATATACAAACGGTACACGCCGGAGATATGGTAGATGGTGAATATCCTCTATATGACTATACCCGATGGTGACTCTTGGAGAATGATCCGAGAAGCCCGCTTATTCAAGAGCTCTTTGGCGAAGCCACTATCGGAAATCCTCGTTACCCCGAAGCACTTCCAACTTTGGAAGATCTCCAAGAGATTAAACGCATATTCGGGATACTTAACCGTAACGAAAAATAGAGCATGGATGAAGTATATTTTTGACATCAATATGGACTACACAATAGATCATTACCAGCTATCCTACCAAATACAGAAGGTATTTTAGAGCGAACTCATGCGCTGGTTATAAAACTTCTCGACAATGATAGTGGAAGTATCTCATTCTTCCCAAATATTGCCACTGCTACTTCTGAGATAGTATCCTCTCTTCCAAAACCTTCGGTATTATACCACCCCCACGACCTCCAATGGAACGCAACATTATTCGGCGAAGGAATTCTTGACAGTAACCAATGAGTTTTTACCTACCCAAACCGATTCTTTGAGACAAATTCCTCTCTCAAAAAACCATCTATTCAAAAGATTCAATGAACCTATAGAGTGTGAGAAGCGGAGACTATGAGAGATGGGGATATTCTCTATATCAGTGCCATCTCTCGGCTCACCGGGGAACGTCTGATGGATAGAGAAAAGTATCAAATCATCAAACAACGATTTCCGGGGAGTATTGTCATGGTGGATGGTGCTCAGATGGTCGGTGCGGTAATCGAGGATGTATCACAATTCTCAGATATATTTCTTGGGCTTTCTTCCAAATTTATCGGAGCGAATCCTCATATCGTTTTTGCTTGGATATCACCCGAAATACTCCAAAGATTTCCTCAATTATGAGACGTTAATTCGGTGGATCCGAGGGAATATCGCGTAGATTATGAGGGTCTCATTTACCACGGCGATAAGATACTACAAAAGGCGGACAGCAATCTATTGCAGAAAGAAATACTATCCCGTCGTACGGAGTTGCTTTCTATCTTAAAAGAAAATGGTTACTCGGTTATGGCACCACCTAGTCAAGCACCTAATTTTATTACCTTTTCCGTTTGAGACGAGGACGCGACTCAGAGATTCGAGCAAACAATGAAAGAACATAGGATAATCCTCTCTTCCACGCTCTGAAACTGGAGTTTTGAGAATCCTCAAGAACCACTTATCCGCATGGGCATAAATTATGAGACAACGAAAGAGGATATTAATCTATTTAGTAAAGTACTAAAAAGATTAAGGCTTCCTGTCTAGAGTTTTACCTCTTTATAGATAGTATAATGCTTCATATCTCATCGATACTTTCTTCTTTGGTGATATCGGGATGAGCAATATCTGAGACAATTGTTCCGAGAGTCTCATGACTGATATAGTCACCGAATTCGAGAACTATTGTATTGGCTCAGTCTCATTGGAGAGATATCTGAATGCGGTCAGTAACTTGGTATTCTGCTTCTTTTCGCATGTCTTGGATCATGCGGATGATATCGCGTGCCAGTCCTTCGAGCCTGAGAGATTCTGTGATTGTTGTATCGATAGCAATAACCATACCATAACCACCTTCAACATCACCAACTTCTTCGAGAGGTATATACTCCATAGTGTATTCTCAGTTTTCTATTATGAATCAACCAACATCGATGATTCCATTATCTTTTTCCACAAAGTTTCCATTTTTGGCTTCTATGATAATCTTCTGTACATTCTTTCCATATTTTGGTCCGATTTTTCGAGCATCTGGCTTGCAGATTTTTTTCGCGAGCTTCTCAGGGTTCTCGAATCGTACTTCTTTCACATTGAGTTCATCTCGAATGATTGTTTGGTAGTATTTATCGAGTTCCCTCGTTATAGTAATGGATTGGAGTGGTTGGCGGACACGGATATTTTTGCGACTGCGGAGTGCGAGACCGAGAGAGACGATATGTTCGGCAATCTCCATATCTCGATTGAGATCATTGGAGATGAGGTAGCGGTTTGTGAGGGTGATATATTCGAGATGAACGGAGTTTGTGTCCATTCCCCCTTGATAAAGGAGGTTAGGGGGATTGGTTTCTGAAACAAAATCCCCCTGTCACTTCGTGACATCCCCTTTTATCAAGGGGGACTTATCGGTCAATCCTTTATAAATACTCTCTGCGAGGAATGGCATATAGGGAGCAAGGAGCTTGGAAACTTCAAGAAGTACTATATAGAGTGTCTCATATCCACTTGCCTTATCGGCAGTCATCCCTGAATCCCAGAAGCGACGACGAGAAAGGCGGACGTACCAGTTGGTCATCTCATCCATGTACTCTACAATAGAGCGAGTAGCACGAGAGACGTCATATGTCTCCATCGCATCATGAACCTGCCCGATGAGAACTTGGAGTTTTGATAGAATCCAGCGGTCAAGTGGGTTCACGAGCCTCGTAGTTGTGAGGCGGAATGGGTCAGCATTGATGATGGTGGTGTTGTAATTCGCAGTTTCCTCATCCATGCCGAGATAGTTTGCGAGAAGCGGACGAGAAGTTCCTGCATGTGCGACGATGAGAATCCTCTTTCCTTTGTACTTTTTGAGTGCATCTTCATACGCTAGGATGACTCTCATCTTGAATTTTTCGAGATTTTCCACGGAATTATTTTTGTAGATCTTTCTGAGCTCTATATGACTTGCATCATGAGGAAGTTTTGCCATATCGAGAATCTCGTCATGGGTTTTGTTGGAATATTCTCAAGCATCTTGCTCGGAAAATCCGTTGTTGATAATATACTCTCCAGTAAATCCGAGTTCCTCACCAATAATATGTGCTGTATCGTGTGCACGGATGCGGTCAGTATGGATAATGACGTCAAAATCCTTTCATTGTTCTCGGAGAGTTTTTCCTGCATTTTGAGCCTGCTCTCTCCCCTTCTCTGTGAGTTCTGGGTTATCAGAGGCATCACTCATTTTGTTTGTTACATTGGATGTACTCTCTCCATGACGACTGAACCACACTTCGGTTCCATCTTTTTCCCAGCCGTCGATATTGGCATAGGTTGTGAAAAATGAATACGTGTTCCAAATCGGGAGCATCACACTCTTGATGGTTTCGATGATTCCCTCCTCCTTGAAGTCCATATCACCACCCGAGAGGAGTGGAGAATTGAGCATATAAAAGCGAATAGGATCAGCCCCGTATTTCTCGATCGTGACGCGTGGATCAGGATAATTACCAAATGATTTACTCATCTTGCGACCGTCATTTCCGTTGATCACTCCAGTGGTGATGACGTTGAGGAAGGCAGGTGTCGGTTCTGGAGCTCCTTGAGAAAGGAGCTGCTGAGCTTGCGAAGCTGAGGATTGGTTTTCTGACTTTTCCGAAACAACCAATCCTCCGTCACTCGCTTTGCGAGTGCCACCTCCTTTTTCAAGGAGGTCTCAGAGTAGCACTCCGAGCACATGCATCACGTAGAACCAGGCACGAACCTGTCCCACGTATTCCGCGATAAAGTCTGCTGGAAAGCTTGCCTCCATCTCACCCTTGTTCTCGAATGGATAATGCATCTGAGCATACGGCATAGAGCCTGAGTCCATCCATACATCGAGAACCTCTGGTATACGGGTGAGGGTATTCCCTGTCTTTGGAGACTGGAGCTTGATAGTGTCGATATATGGCTTGTGGAGATTGAATTGTTTCTTCGATGATAAGTCGTAATAGATGCTGGTAGGTTCACCTACTTTTGGAAAATGAACATCTTTGGAGAAAGTTTTCTCGCCAGTCAGATATTCTTTAATAATGGCAGTCTGATCCGCGTGACTCACTACCACGATAGTTTTTCCTCCATGTTTCTCTCCGATTTCGTGCATAAATGACTTCATTCGCTCGAGAACATCATTGGCAGATTCTCAACCTCAAATCTTATGATTCCAGTCAGATACGTACTTGTCGTGTTCTTCTTGATAATGCTCTTTGATTTCATCTACTTTTTTCCCATTCATCTCTCATAGATATACTTCTCGCAATCTATCATCAAATGTAATATCAAGATTAAACTTTGTATTAATAATCTTTGCTGTTTCCTCTGCTCGAGCAAATGGAGAAGAGTAAATAGCAGCTACTTTTTCTGTAGCTAACTTTTCCGCTGTTTCCTCTGCTTTTTGTCTTCATTTTTCAGTGAGTGGAAATCTCGGCTCATCAGTACCATCGATAACATGTTCGGTATTTTTTACACTCTCTCAGTGTCTCACAAAAATCACTTTCGTGAGCTGTCCGAACGGTTTATTGAGCTCGAAAATCTCCTCACGAGAGCCGATAACGAGTTGCTCCCCATTTTTATCTACCCACACTGGCATCGGTGCTCACCAGAATCGAGTACGAGAGATACACCAGTCTGGAGCGGATTCGATTCCCTTCGCAAATCGACCTTCCTTGAGGTACTCTGGGAACCAGTTAATCTTTTTATTCGCTTCGAGGAGCTTCTCTTTCTGTGATTGGATATCGATGAACCATGATGCTTGGGCTTTCTGAACGAGTGGAGTTCCAGATCGTGGACAAAATGGGACACGGTGCGTAATCCCCTCGAGCTTAAAGAGCGTGTTATTTGCCTTCATACGATCGATATTGATCTTGTTGGCTCACTTTTCAGGATTCTCGAGATCGAGGTAGTGAGTACCTTCATAGTCAAAAATCTCACTCGTGTACTTCCCTGCCTCGTCCATCGCCTCCGTCACGGGGATTCCGTACTTTTTCGCGAGACCAAAGTCGACATCTCCGAACTCTGGCGCGATATGCACGATACCGGTACCGTCCGTATCAGTAGCAAAGTCGGCTGGGTAGATTTTGTGAGTCTTTCCTGACTCCCCCTTGTCAAAGGGGGTAGGGGGAATTTCTTTTGAAACCAAATCCCCCTGTCACTCTGTGACATCCCCCTTTATCAAGTGGGAATCTCATCGGGATTTTTCATAATAATACTCAGGAAATGGTGGAACATACGAGAGTCCAACGAGCTCAGATCCCTTGAATTCTCGGATAATTGTATATTCTCATTTCCCTTTGAACACTGTCTCAAGACGATTTCGAGCCACAACATATCCTTCTCCACCATTTTCTACAAGAACATAGTCGATATCCTTTCAAACGGCAAGTGCCATGTTTGCAGGAATCGTCCATGGGGTTGTTGTCCAAGCAAGGATAGAAATACTATTGATATTCGGACGATCTGTGACAAGATTCCAGATATCAAAATTCTCTCGGATAAAGTTCTGATCATCAGATTTCTCTGTCTCAGACTGAAGAATATATCCTGATTCATCACTTGTAAGTGACACCCATTCGAGCTTGGTATGCTTATGTGTCTCCTGGATTGTCGGAGTTCCACTGAGTACTACCTCATAATATTCCCCTTGCCACATCGTTCCATCTACGAGAGTTCGCTTCTCTGTCACTTTGGATCCAATAGTACAATCTACTCCAAGCTCTTCTTGTAATTCTCTTTTGAGTGCTTGTTCCGCAGTTTCACCAGCATCGATCTTCCCTCCGGGACATTGCCACTTATGATTATGCTTGATATTCTTGAGCATGAGATATTCTCACTTTTCATTTCTTATTACTGCGAGTACATATCGGAGAAAACCCTCTGGGGTATATTCGAATTTTCATCACTCCTTTGAATCAATATATTCTGAACTCTCCTCTAGAGCAAACTTCACCGTAATTGCTGGATCATTAACCTCTTGATAGGTATCATCCATCGCCACTTCAAAATTGGAAATCGGAGTTCCGAGTTTCCAAGAGTAAAGTGATACGCGTTTTCCCTCGTAGATGAGACCCTTGTTCCAGAGTTGGGAGAAAACCCACATGACGGATTCCATGTAGTCCTGATCCATTGTTCGATACGCATGATCCATATCTACCCAACGACCGATCTTGTCGATATACCAATTCCACTCGGCACTGGTCGATTGTGTGTATTCATAACAACCATCGATAAATTCTTTGACTCCTCGTTCTTCGATTTCTTTGTTTGACTTGAGTCCGAGCTTCTTCTGCACTTTTTCTTCGATCGGGAGTCCATGACAATCCCATCCCCAGATGCGGTCAACGCGCTTTCAGCGCATCGTCCAATATCTTCCTACGACATCTTTCACGATGGATGAGAGGAGACTTCCATAGTGTGGAGTTCCGGTGATAAATGGAGGACCATCGTAGAAACGGTATGGATTGTCCGCTGGACGGGACTCGATGGACTTCTTGAATGTGTTGTTCGTTTTCCAATACGCGAGAATCTCTGATTCGAGAGCTGGAAAGGATTGTTTTGGGGAGATGGAGGGGAAGGACATAGGAAAAATTAATTAATAGTTAAGGAGTTGTTTTCGTTCAATTTCATCTAATGTTTTTCAATCTTTATTTTTCCATAATAACCATCAATTTGTAGATCTTCAAGTTAGTAAATCTGATGAAGCTCAAGGACTATTAAATAAGTAATCTTCTAAAAATACAATATTCTCTCCCTCCTCTTTTATTATTCATTTTTCAATTAAAATTGGTCTATTTCTATAAGCGTATCATCGATCTTTTATCATGCTGTCCACCATAGATTTTGGTCACTGACTTCATTTTAATACCAGAAATCAGTCATCTCTGTATATTCAGGCAGCATCACTTCATCTATTTTTGAGATAGTATAGATTATCACATACTCCTGAAGAGTTTTTAGAAATTTCTTTTAAAATTGGGTATCCTATAGTGGATATGAGCAGATCAATATTTTCTAGAAATTCATTCATTTCGGCTATTCTATACTCTGTAAGATTATTTTGAGGTGGTGTTGTAGAGTTTTGTAAAATATAAAGACCATTTTTCTTTGCCCTAGCAATTGCTAATGATTCTAAATATTTTACATCTCATTTCATAAGACTGTTGTCTTTTGAAATAAATCCTACCATTAGCTCCCAGAAATCTTTATTAGTATCATGATTAATAATCCTATTTAATAAATTTTCTGCCTCTCCTATATAAGCTAGACTGTTTCATTGTTCATCTTCTCAAAAAAGAAAATACAATGCTGTATTTTGGACTTCAATCCGTGTTTTGGAATCTTTTAATTTTGCTCTTGGTATCACAATTGCCTTTCAACTCCAGTTTGATAATTCTACGGTTTTTATTCCTGTTGGACTTCAGTCTACAAGAAAAGTTGTAATTGTTTTTGGGGTTGTCATAAA
>JAVHPT010000057.1:0-10212 GCA_036170735.1 Patescibacteria group bacterium
CCACCAAACACTAGTGAAACCTTTTCATAGAACTCCAAATCCTTGTCCGTAATCGAAAAAGAAACCCCGCAATGACGGCAAGTTTTGGTTTGGACGAGTTTTTCTGTTGGTGGGATTGGGTACATAGTAATGACTAGTGAGTGATAAATAACGAGTAACTATTTACTCTTTCTCCTTTTTTACTATACTTCGGCCTTAGTATAATCATTTTCACTATTTATCAAAGAAAATGTCAGAAAAAATTATCTCACTTGATATCAGATGGGGAAAGGGAATCGCGATAGATCTTGCTTCTATGCTCCCACTTTCAGAGGCACATCCTATTAGACATAGGAATAGTGATGATACGATTGATGATATGTTAATATGTAGAGGAGACGCAGATATTTTCGAGGTTCCAACGATTGTCATCGGACGGTTTCGAAGTATTGAGACGCTTGATCTCACGGCTCCTGATATATTTTCGCACTCGGTTTCTTCAGGTAAGAGACATCGGAAAAGGCATATCAATCTCGTTAATCGGCTCTATGTTCCATATGGTTCACTTGATGTCCGTCTTATGCGAAGAATCGTAAATGAGAAAAGATATAATGACCTCTTTACTCGTTCGCTCTCGCGTTCGCTCATGATGAGACGCACAGTAAAACGTGGAAAAAGGTTCCTGAAGAGAAATAGACGGGGTATCATCGGAATATTTGCAACATTTTTCCTTCTCACGGTTCCAGTACTCTGGTATATAAAATTTTCTCTCGAAGATGGATATGCGAAGTTCATGGCTCTTTCACAAGTGAAAACTGTTTCTGAAGCGAAAGAATTAGTTACATCAGCTCGTATTTCGTTTGAACGGGCACATTTCCTTTTTTCCCCATTTTCTTGGATACCAATTGGATCAATGAATCTCGCGGAACGTGCATCAGACTGATGATTATCACTTGCAAAAGCGGCTGATACCATCCTTTCGATCTTGCCAACAGAAACTGGAAGTATCACTCAGACTGAAAAAGTTGATCCCGCCACTCCGCTGTATCGTGCCGCAGCAAAGGACATCTTCCCACTACAAATATTCGGGATAAATACACCGACGGATTGGATTTGTACTCATAAGGATGAACTGACTCAAGTTGCGCATCAGATAGAGTACGCAGCAACTCTCTATACTAATATAGATGATGGAAGTGAAAATGCTGATAAGATGCGCCGCGTCTGAAAAGGACTTTCTCAAGTTTCTTCCTATGCCTCTTGGTATTTCGATCACGAAGATGGTGTTCTGAATATGCTCTGAGATGCGAATCCTGCGCGATATATCGTCTTCGACCAGAATCGAGATGAGATCCGTACCAATGGTGGATTCCCTGGAACGATTATTTCCTTCACTCTCTACAAGTGAAACATCCTTGATTATCGCCAAGATGACGTGTATTACTATGATTGGAATCTCTATCCATACAAGGAGCCTCCTCCTCCAGGGCTTACTCTCCTGACGGATACGTATGGACTCCGAGATGTGAATTATTATCCTAATTTCCGTGATACGGTTGAGAAGGCCAATAGCTTTATCGAGCGTTCGGGAGATTCGACGATCACGACAGGAATTGCGATTCATCAGGGTATCATCGAAGATATCCTCAAAGAGGTTGGTCCAGTAACAGTTTCCTGAGTGACAATTCCATTTGATAGTACCAACTTTTCACCACTCATGTCGACGCTTGTAGAAGCTCAGTATGGTCGAGATTTGCATGCCAAGACTATCCTCTTTGATTTTGTTACTGCTTTTGCCAAGAAGATCAATGAGACTCGGAAATATGATGCTGTATTCAATATTCTCGAAAGATACTGGAAAGATGGTGAGATATTGATTGCTTCTCGTGATGATAGTGTCGATGCCTTTCTTGCGCCATTTCGTAAAAAACTTCCGTGGGAAACTGATACAAGGAATTGGGCATACCCGATTTTTACTTCTATAAGTGGGAACAAGAGCGATCGTTTCATAACTCGAAAATATAGTGCAACAACGAAAAAAGTAGATCAGTGTGTCTATGAAAATGATATCACGATTACTGATACTCATACGTTCTCCGCTGCTGACAAGAAGACCATCGCTTCCTATATGAAGACATTCCAGATCATTGATCCAATTGAACAGAATAAGCTCGATTTTATCGAATGAGATGGTCCAAATAAAGCATTTGTTCGCGTATTTGTTCCTACTGGTTCCACTTTGCTCTCTCCATGAGGAAGTATCAAAGCAGAGATGGGTGATCATGCAACAGTGTTTTCATTTACACTTGAGACACCACCAGGAGGAAGTGCATCGAAGACGCTTCATTATACAACGGAGATTCCTCATTGTGTTGATTTTACTGGAAGTGTGAATTGGTACAGACAGCCAGGACTTCGAGAAGTGAAGATGAATTAATAGATAAAAGCTAAAAGATAAAAATTTGGAAAATAAAGTCGAATATAACCTTATTTATGCTCATCTCTCCCTTGAACTTCTCGATCTCATATTGGCGGATTTTTATTCGTTGTATGCTCTTTTGAGTTGCTTCTCTGGGTATCCTCTATTCTTTTATGTGACAGAGATCTAGTTCGATTCGAACGCTCTGGGTTATCGATACCTCACTTTCGATGGTCACACAGGATATACAGGGTAATAATAGTATTTTCTTATCTCGTCTTGATGCAGCAAAAGGCGTCATCCTATCAGGGGCACTGCTATCACATACGGAGAACGCCCTTATGACATTTAATAATACTGCGAGACTTCAACTTCCATTTTCGACTGATATGTCTACATTTTCCTCTGTTGTGAAGTGACTTCAAGCGGTGATATATGGAGGAGGTACGGATATAAAAGCCGCTTTTTCTAGTGTTGGTCTCATCTATCCTCACGAACCACTTCATATCATCCTCATTACTGACTGAGAAAACTCATGAACAGGATGAATATATCCAGAGTTTCCGCTCTGAACTCGGCTTTCGGTTATCTGAGTATGAACAACAGAGTGATGACCGATGCTTCAGTGATATAATGCAGACGGGAAACCTAGATATAAGCAATATTGAGGAACTGATGCTATCTCTCGTTTGGATGCTCCAGCGCTTCAGGCAATAGCAAATAAATATCACGGGGATATATTTACTGTTGCAAATATTCGCGATATATATGGAGTTGTTGATAGGATAAACAGAAGATGACAATATGTTTCTCTTTTTTCGCTTGATTGGTTTTTATATGGGTGAGCCTTGTTATTTCTTGTAGCATTGTTTTGGAAACCATATAAAGTGAATCCAAGAAAAAGTAATACTGAATCTATCTTAGAATCCCCATTACCACTCAGTAAAGAAAAGAATCGAAGATCCAAAAACAATTTCGGAATACCCATACTTCATAGATAATTCATGAAAACTTCATCTTCTTCATCCATACCACGCTCTGTTTCTTCTGCACTTCTCATATTTGTGGGTATATTTCTCATACTTGAATATTCCTCGATTTCTCTTATTTTTGCGAATATTTCCCATAATATGGATTGGTATTTCGGGAAAGACAGGAATATCAAGCAATACAATGAGGCTCTTTTTCTTGCTGAAACAGGAGATTTTACTTGAGCAAAGTCTATCCTATTCCCACTTCTAAATGAGAAGACTATACAGAATCCAAGTGACGTTTTCGAGCTTTATGGAGATCTCATATATAAGACATCCTTAGCAACGGGAGATATACTCACTTCCTACAAACGATCGCTCTCATACGGGGAGAATCTCCGAGTAGAGCAAAAGATAACCCTGATCGAAAATCCAGAACAGAAAACTCAATCTGGGAGTACAAATACAGGAACGATGAATAAGAAAAACACTGAGACTGCATCGGGTTTTGCCTCATGAGGGGCGTCTCGAGAGGCAAAAAAACAGGAGCTCAAGAATCTTCAAGAAAATCGTAAGGGTGCTATCAACTTTTCCGCTCCAATGCCAGGTGATATACAACAAGAGGTACAAGGGATATTTTCTGTACTTGGAGGAGGAAGCGAAAAGAAGGATTGGTAGAGGATTTTCTTGCATTCCCCACTCTTTTGCCTATCATTTTTCTATGCCTCAATCAAAACTCCATAGAGACTTCGATATCTCATTTCTCTCTGCTTTCAAGACTCCAGCGAAAGTACGATACTTCTATGATATCACAGAACAATCTGATATCACCGAGCTCTATGATATCTGTGCTTTTGCACGAACAGAAAATATACCTATCATGATTGTTGGAGGAGGAACGAATTGTCTTTTTGCTTTTGATATGTTTGAAGGGATTATCGTTCGGAACCGCTATACTGGGTGGGAACATCCACTCCATGTCTGAGAACATATGCGAGTTCGAGTACATAGCGGAGAATCCGTGAATCTATTTGCGACAAAGATATATGAGCATAATGAGGTTTCCACACTGATTCCTTGGATCGGGCTTCCTGGGACTTTTGGGTGAGCAACCATCGGGAATGCAGGATGCTTTTGACTCGAAATGTCAGATATATTTGTGGAAATAGAAGCGTTCGATCTAGAAACAGGGAATATCAAAACCTTTAAATATAAGGATATGCAATTCTCTTATCGGGAAAGTGTACTAAAAAATAATCCTCGATACTTCGTTGTCTCTACACTCGTTGATCTGATTCCTCGAGGAGGAGAATATGAGTCTCATACTCCAGAGAGTCTTCGTGCCGCGCGAAAAGAGAAACAACCAGCAGGATTTTCATGTGGAAGTTTTTTCAAAAATCCTGTCTGATCTTCTGCGGGGAAACTGATCGACGATGCGTGACTCAAGTGAACACGTGTAGGCTGAGTGAAGGTGAGCGAGCAACATGGAAATTTTTTCATAAATGACCAAAAAGCAAAATGGCAGGATATCATAGCACTTCGTGATATCGTGAAGCTTACTGTACAAGAAAAATTCGGCATCGAACTCGAAGAAGAGGTGAGGATAATTAGTAATGACATGTAGAATGTATTTTGTGCCTGTCATCCTCCAAATTTGTCATTCTCGCTTGCGAGAATCTGTTTCTGTCATTTCGACTGGAGCGTAGCGGAATGAAGAAATCTTGCTTCGTCGTTCCCGTCATTCTGAGGAACGAAGAATCCAGGATCTTCCACACAGAGTGTACTTTTATGACTAAAAGTACCAAAAGTCTTTTGCTTCCATGCTTCATTTTGTATCTGTTAAGAACTCGATTTCCTAAATCACAAAAACTCCTCTCTTTGCTCGTCAAACAGTTTGTGATTTTATACGGAAATCTTCATGGACACAAGCTCGAGATTCGCATAAGGAAGCCTCCAAAGAAAGAAGTAAAGGAAACAAATCGAGAAATCTTCGATATAACTTCTTCTCAGGAAATTAGCGGAAGATTTCTCCTGCCGTCGAAATGACATATTTGTTATTTACTAGAAAAATAATGTTTCAATTCCAATTTATCAACGAGCCAACATCCTTTCAGATAGATACGAAAGAAGTAGAGAGAATATTTTCTCTTGTTTCGGAACAAGTTCCACGTGTTCAGCAGGGGATACTCAATCTTGCTTTTGTGTCCGATGAAGTGATGCAGGGATATAACAAGGAATACCGAAAGAAGGATTCTACAACTGATGTACTTTCATTTCATTATTTTGATGATCTTTCAGATTGTTGAGATGGTGAGATTGCCTGAGAGATCCTATTCTCAGAGTCACGAATCCTCTTGCAAGCAGAGGAACATCATCATATACCTCTAGAGGAATTCCAGATTCTTCTTATCCATTCTCTTCTTCACGTCCTTTGATTTGACCATGAGAACGATGACGAACATACTCTCATGTGGAAGTATGAATCAGAGTTAAGAGGAGCCTACCATCTTACCTAACATCTATGAATGCACCAAATCTTGTGCAACGAGGTTCCGAAGAAACTAACCTAACTGATATTGAGCGGACGTAGAAGCCTGAAAAATATTTCCGCCCAGCGCTCGATGGGATTATTAGTTATCTTACAATACTCTTTCCAATAAGGCATACTGTAGGAATCACAAGCCAAGTATATATTATGAGAAATAGAAAAAGTATATGAATAAAAAGAAAATAAAGGTAAAATGAGGTTAAGAAAAGATTTCCTCCGTAAAAACTTGATTTTTCCTTTTTTTCTCTATAATGCCTCCACCACAAGGATATGGCGGGGTAGCTCAGTGGTAGAGCAGAGGCCTGAAAAGCCTTGTGTCGGTAGTTCAATTCTACTCCTCGCCACCACAAAAATCAAAAAAATCTCCATTTCGAAAGAAATGGAGATTTTTTTGATTTTTCATATAACTACTCTTGTTAACAATATCATGTGGTTAGACTCTTACCTAGAAGATTTTATTAAAATCTTCTAGGTAAGAGTCTATGATAAAATAAACGTGAAAAGTATCACAAGTGGAGAGGTGGAAATCGGAAGTTATGTGGAATATGTTGTTCCGTTGTAGAATCAAGTCTATTTTTATTACTTTTTGAAAGAATCTGAATTTCGTTATAATTGTCGTATCCAATAAAAAGATATCTACAAAGAAATCTTAAAAGTTCTCAGAAAATCTAACCCGTAACTGGTTTAGACTCTACTGTTTATGATAGTCCATCCCCACCAGCGTGTACTCATTGTACTTTCTCCATCAGTAAGCCAAAGACAAGACAAAGATAACATCTTCATTTACTGATTTGACTTTCTCTTCTGATTCGATACTCTTTGGAGCAAGTTTATACCCTATGAAAAAACTTCTCATATTTACTGATACATACAACGAACAGGTGAATGGTGTAACTAGGTGCCTTGAGAACCTTTGCGCCAACCTTCCGAAAGGTATCAGTGTGACCATTGTTTCTTCGGATGACTTTCTCTCGGTTCCATTTCTTGGGTACAGAGAGATTCGTCTTTCTCTTGCTTTCCCGAGACAGGTGTTTCAGAAGATAAAAGATGTACAGCCAGACTATATCCATATCGTGACTGAGTGACCAGTTGGGCTTACGGCTGCTCGTGTCTGTCAGAAGCATGAGTTCCCATATACCACATCTTTCCATACCAAGTTTCCAGAGTATCTCTCGATGCGGAACCGACTCCTCAAGGAAGAGTACGTCCACAAGTATCTCCAATATATTCACGGTGGGGCAGAGCGGATTCTCGTATCCAATACAGGGGTCGAACAGTACCTCAAAAGGAACGGATATTTCCATATTGCTATCACGCCATTTGGGATCGATCATATGCTCTTCTTCCCGTGAGAAAAAAAGCTTTTCATAGAAAAGAGGCGGCCAATACTGCTTTTTGTTGGAAGGGTTGCTATCGAAAAAAATATTGAGGATTTTCTCCAGATGGACCAAAAATATACCAAGATCGTTGTCGGAGACGGTCCACTCCTTGAGGAGTATGGGGAAAAATATCCGGAAGTGCATTTCCTTGGCTGTAAAAAGTCGCAAGAACTTGGAGATATCTATAGGAGCGCTGATATCTTTGTATTTCCATCAAAAACCGATACACTTGGACTCGTAAATCTCGAAGCGATGGCGTGTGGACTTCCAGTTATTGCCTATGACATAGAGAATACTCGGGCAATTATCACAGATGGAAAGACAGGAATCCTCGTTCCAGAAGGTAAAAACCTCGATATGTGAATTGAGCAAGCTCTGAAACTTCATCATGAAGATGGGATAGCGTATGCACAAGGTTTTACCTGGAAGAAATACGCAGAAAAGTTTCTCGAATATCAAGTTTCTCTTTCTAAATGATCATGGACTTAAGTCAATACCTCAATCCACAGACCATAGCACTCGTTCAGACGGGATGATATCTCTTTATGTTCTGACTTGCAATAGTTGAGTGACCAGTGGTTATCATTGCTTGAGCTTTTCTCGCATCTTTTGGTATTCTCGATATTTGGATCGTGCTATTACTCTGATGGATTGGACAAATCGTCGGAGACACTCTGTATTATTCTATTGGACATTTCGGACTCTCTATCTTTCATAAAAAGACGGTTGTTGATAGTAAGAAAAAATCCTCTTTCCTCCTGAAATTAGATCATCTGATTCAAACCAATCTCATACTCGCTCTCCTCATCGTGAAGTTCACTCCGTATGCACCACCAATAGGATTGACCTATATAGGAAAAACCAATGTAGATATGAGAAAATATATTCTCTATTCGGCTATTTTATGCGTACCTATTCCTGTTATATCAGTACTTGTTGGGTATCATATTGGGTATATCAGCTCTTTCATCCAAAATTTCTCATTGACAGAGTGATCTCCACAGACAGAGCGGATAGAATATATTCTCTGGGCGTTCTGAATGATTATCATTGCAATTGGTGCATATTTCTTCCTGAAAAAGAAATCAGCAAAAGTCTTGAAACAAGAGGCAATTATCTTGAAGAAAATCGAGAAAAGACCAGAAGTTGGCGAAGGAGTCGATGAATCGGTACAACAGAGATAATATCTCTAATCATCTTCCAATCAGCGATAGTTCCTTTGATATACCCAAGTTTGACTGTTTTCCTTGGAGTGATAACTCATGGGAAGATAACACTTTTTACCCTATATCCTTGTTTGAGGATTTTTTCATTTATCTTTACTTCGAGTCAGAATCCTGGTCAAGAGGTATAGTACTCACTATCATCGAATATTCCCCTCGGGATGATACGTTCTCAGGAAACAAAATCCGTACCAATCCACTTGTAGATACCAAGACTATTTTCTCGGATGGAGAGTGTTGCCTCTGCTTCACCGTCTTGAATTGGTTTGAGTAGGGAAGTGATATGTGCAGGAGTGAGATTCAAGAGATCGGAGTCAATCATCACGATATATTCTCCCTTTGAGACCTGGATTCACTTTATAATTGCTTTTGCTTTACCCCCATTCTTTTCGATATGGATTTTTGTGAGTTTTGGATGAGTAAAAGAGTCGATGATTTCCGCGGTATTATCACTCGAACCATCATTCACAACTATCACTTCGTCGAGTTCGTCGCAGGCAAGCACGGTTTCGAGTACTCCTCGTATGCGAGGTCACTCGTTGTAGGCGGGGATGATACAGGAGAAGATCATAGTTATACAGAAAATATTCTCGTGAGGATAATAAAAAATAATGGAATGTAAAATTTTTCCCTTATTTTTCCATATTGTTCAGAGTATTAATACTACTGATGTAGAGTCTTTTTGTAGATATCAAGGAGTTTCTCAGCATCAGTTTTTAATATTTGCAGAACTTCTTTTGAGAGCTTACGATTTCATTTGCTCCACCACTTAAGATTATCTTTCTGTTCTGCTGTAAGTTGCGAAAGTTGAATTGGATCTAGATATATTACTTTTCCAGGCATAACAATCGATGGTATGAGTGGTTTTCCTGTAAGATGTGCAATTATTATTCCTCATACTCAAGCTCTTCTTGGAAGATCATTGTTAAACATAGGGCGATGTCCAGCAATAATAAGATTTTTATCTTTTCAAATTGCTTCTACTATATTATCCATATCTTCTCATTTGAGAGAATATCTTCATCGAGATCATGATTCATCTTTTTCCTTACTGACAATATTGGATATGGGTAAAAAGTGTCTCTTTCATCCTGCTAGTTTTTGGGGAATACTTACAACTGGTACTTCAAAATTCGTTGATTGGCTTGCTATACTCAGTTCTTTCCCATGATTACGAACACTATTTGCAACCAAAAGTACATCCTGATCAGAGAGATGCGTGGTTGCAAATATGGCAGATCATTCTGGGATATTCTCAATTCAATATTCTTTTATAGGTGGTTTTCCAACAAGGACTGGTGAGAGTGTAAGAAGTCGGAATACAAGATTCTCCACAGCAGTTCGTAATGACACATTATCAAGAGGTGTACTTTTGAATCCTAGAGTATCACTTACGCTATTACCAAAACTCTCTCCAAAATCATATCAGATGGTTGCACGTGCAGCATGATCTTTTCCATCTTCCCATGCCTGTTCTAGTCCCTTATTTCCAACGAGGTAATGTTTAGCGGTATTATTTACTGCTGAAGCTAAAAATACGACTCCATTCATATTTATATAGGGTCTTCCCCAGTTACGGATTAAATTTTCTGAGAATTTTTAAGATTTCTTTGTAGATATCTTTTCATTGTATACGACAAATCAACTAACCCCGCAGCAAGCTGTCCCCTCACTCATTCGACTTCACTCAAGA
>JAVHPT010000058.1:0-2080 GCA_036170735.1 Patescibacteria group bacterium
GAAGCCTTCCAGAAGGAGTGAGAAAGTTGCATTTCAGTTTAGAATCCAAGTTTCACTATATTGGGTTCAATGACTTCCATACACTTCCGAACGATTTGCTCTCGTCCTTCGGAGGTCCAAACGGAACCTTCGGATTTAATTTTTTCGAGTTGAGTTTTAGTATCAGTGATTTCTTTTTTCAGAGAACTTACGTCTGCTGAAACTTTGGCGATTTCTGAATTCCCCATAAAAACTGGTAAATTAAAACTGATCAATAACTCTTTGTACATCTGCTTTTTCAGATTCCCTCTGGAAAGATTCGATAGATTTTCTCGCCCGATCAATCGAGTGCATGAGCGATCCAACCCGATATTCTATCTTGACGAGCGCATATCAAATAGCACTGAGATTGCGATCCAAACGGAGTCATTCGATGATGGAATCAATGTTTCCCGCTGATTCATTCAACATGGTTTCGAATACGAAATCGTTCATTCCGGAAATCTGCTTTTCAAATATCGATTGCTCATCCGAAGGAACTCGAGGCAGAAATATCGCTAAAAAATCTTTCTTTTGAGAAGAAATACTTTCCGTCGAATTCGGTACGATGATTTCATTTTGCATATGTGAAAAATAATATGAAAGAAGTCAATTTGACCAAATTTATTTGGTTCTGCTCACAGATAGGAACTATTTCTTTTTGATTTTTATTTTTGTTCGACTGAGAGATATGAGTTCCATGAAACAACAAAAAAGCATTAACAGAATGCTATAGAAAACCGTAGAGTGGGATTGAATATATACAAAAACAACATCTCCGAAAAACATCAATACCGTAAGAAAAATTACGATGCCAAACAAAAACTTCATAATATGCTCCTGGATAAACGTTTGGATTTTCCGTTCATCGGCTGGGCGGATATATTTCGTATGCAATACGACAAACGCTATACTCAATATGAACAGGATAAAAGGGAAAATATTTATGAATGAAAGGCTCTTGCTAATTTCTATGGAACCCGAATGAATCATTTCAATCGCTACGAACATAATTACCAAAAGTCCTCCCCATTGTATTTGAGGAAATCGATCAAGGTAATTTGCAATTAAATTGGAAGCAAATGCCATAAGTACTATAGAAAATACTAAACCTACACCAAGTGCAACTATATTTTCATGCGCAGCACCAGCAACAGCAAGAACATTATCGAGACTCATAGAAACATCAGCAATAATAATGGTATATACTGCCGCAATAAGACCATCTTTTTTTGTTTCTATATGGAGTTCATTTGAAACAGGAGTACGAAGTTCTCGATAAAATTTCCATACGACATAGAGTAAAAGAATTCAACCCGCAAGCTTTATTCCAACAATAGACAAAAGATATACAGCAAAAAATGCAAATATAATTCTGAGTATAGTAGCCAACATGATTCAGAGGAAAATAGCTTTCTTTCGGTCTCTCCCTTGAAGTTTTCTCGTAGCCATACCGATAAGTATAGCATTGTCGCCGCTCATTACGATGTCTATCATAATAATGTTCGCGAGCGCGAACATTCATGCGACGGTGAATAGGTTATAAAAATTCTGAATGATGACTTCCATGGTATGAGTACGGATAAGGGACGTTAAACGCTATGATACCGACTTTCAAAAATGCTCAAAATAATAATAAATTTTTATAAAGTAAATCTAAAGGTTATCAGATTTCCAGAAGTTGGATGAAAAGAAAATTAAAATTCATTTCCATAAGAATATAGTATTAGAATTTTATCATTGCATTTCATATAAAGTAAACTACAATCTTACGTAGATTTTTCACCATTTCTTTTTTACAAAATAATGAAAAATAAAAGAAAAATAAAATATAGAGTAAAATATCTATGATTTACCTTAGTAGAGCTTATTGTTGTTATCACGATACTTGCAATATTGGGGACCATCGGATTCATCTCCATACAGGGATATTCCTCCTCTGCCCGGGATTCTGCTCGAGTCTCTGACGTAGCTACTATCAGTAAAGCCATAGAGCTGACGCTCGTAGAACGAGGCACTGCTCCTCTACCATTTTGAGCTACAGCCTATACTGGAGGTACTG
>JAVHPT010000059.1:0-33807 GCA_036170735.1 Patescibacteria group bacterium
CCCTTCTAGGGGTCTGCTCTCTAAAACCACCAGCTCTGCTGGTGGATACTTACTACTTTTTCTTTGATTGAGTGTATGAGTATGGAGACCTTTCGATTACAGAGAGGGGAACGAGATCTTTGTTAGGGAGTTTATTAATAAAATCTGTTATAGCTGTTGCAAGAGCTCGCGGAGGTTGATCTGTTTTTGGAAGAAGCTCATACGGAAATACGGCAGTTGAAAGATGAAATGGACTTGAATTAAAAATAATATCAGGGCCATCATATAGGGGGATTACTCATTTTTTTCCCACTTCAGCCTTACATTCTCGAGCTAGATACATTCGTGCTTCACATACAGATCTTTCAGCAATAAGGCTTTCAATAAGAGAATGTACTCTTTCTCAGTCTTTTTTTGAGAGCAAAGGAAGTTGAAGAGTCTTTCATTCATACTCTATAAATGTATTCTTTCAAGAGTTGGAAAAGATTACCTTTCAGCCGAGACTCTTGAGAGCATTATTTACATCCCAAGTGGCTTCCTGTTGCTGGCGAAATACATCGAATGATGTTACTTCTGGAGTATTTTTATTCATAAATAAAGTTATGCAGCTAAAGCAAAGTGTTCATCATTGATGTACGAGTGGCAGGGAATGATGTTCCAGATGGAAGTCTTACACTGCCCCCATCATATCGCAGAGTCTTCCCAACGAGATTCTTTACTCAGAAGATAAAATTTGGTCCGATAGTTGCACCAAGGGCAAGTTCTACATCGTGCAGACTGTCGGAATCTAGGACAGTGTACGTTCGTGGGGTTAGAATATCATGAACTGCTTCCCCAATTTCCCTTAGTTCAAAAGGAATTCTTTCATCATGCCAATTGGTCAAATTCTCAGTTTCATGATGAAGCGCAAGTGGACTTGTGCTTGGAGCTTCAGGAGTAGAGTGATTCATATAGTATTTTTAAAATGACCTACATATCATCTCACAATTTCTTTTTCTTTGCAAATATTTCACTTTAAATTCTATTATGAAACGCAACACTTTTTTCCTTCATGAAATGAGAGGTTTTATGGTTGAATCAAGAGATTTTTTAGAATATCAATTTCCGCAAGTATGGTTGCACGTTTTGCGTGGAATATACGAAGGAGATACTTGAGTGTGAGGCTCTCACGAATGGTTGTGGTGCCATGAATGAGACTCTCAATCTGTATCGAAGTCGCATCGATTACTGTAACTTGCTCATCTTCTGTCAGTGAATCAGATGAGAGAATCTTCGTGAGGATATTCCTTCCAGTACTACGAATTATCGGTGCTCCGTCTCTTGTTGAAAGGCTAGTGATTTTTGCAGTATCAATGACAGCAGTGATAGTACTGAAAAGGGCGTTAATCGGAGTTGTAAGTATAGTGTTTACATTTCCGATAACCTGTGTTGATCCTGAACTTCTCTCAGAGAGATTATGACGTACGAGATAGAGTTGGGAAGTAAGATCTGAAGAAGTTCAGTTCGCCATCATATTGTTGTATGTTGCAGCGATAAATGATGCTGCAGGAGAAGAACTTCCACCACCACCACCTCCACCACCTGGACCAACATTGATTATTGGAGCTGGAGTTGGAAGAGTAGGTGCACAAGATGGACGAGCCACAGAAGAATTTGGAGAAATCACACAAACAGTGATAGTTGCTGGCGCAGAATCCGCGAGGCCGTCGTTTGCTAACACACTGAATGAGACACTTCCCACAAAGTCATTTGTCGGGTTGAAGTCAAATACTCATGTACCTGAGAGGCTTGCTGTTCCTGTTGCAGGAGGCGTCGCAAGGGTGAATGAGAGAGCATCATTTTCTACATCTGATGCGATGATTGTTCCATGGAGGATATTACTCGTTGCGAGGAATCCTGTAAGGATACCACCAGATAGCATAGTTCCACTTGAGATAACCACATTTCCAGTCATAGTGTATGCCGAACTTTGAGCCACAGGAGCATCGTTGACACAGGTGATTGCTGGAATTGTTACGGTTGCTGTTGCTACGGAAATCGCACCAACACTATCACGAGCCTTGTATGTGAATGTGAGAGGGCTCGCTCCACAGTAATTGAGAGTTGGAGTAAAGATAACATCCGTTCCTGAAACGGCTACCGTTCCACCAGCTCCTGGTTGTGTGAGATTTGTTATTCCAGTGGTAGGGGTTCCATCTTCTACATCTGTGTCATTGGCAAGAACATGGATAGTCATTGCAGTATCTTCTGTTCCGGTTGCAGTCGTATCATTGTTTGCTATTGGAAGATCATTGACACAGGCTACGTTTACGGTGATTGTTCCAGTATTCGAGAGAGCTCCTGAGAGATCCTGCGCCGTGTATGATATAGTGTCCGTTCCACAATAGTTTGCGTTTGGAGAGTATACAAGGAGCGTTGTTCCCGATAGAGTCACGGTTCCATTCGCACTCTGTGTGAATCCACCAATTGAGAGAGTATCACCAACATCTACATCAGCATCATTGGCAAGCGGAGTAATAATAGAGGTGGTATCTTCAGTTCCAGCTACAATGTCATTATTTGCTGCTGGCGCATCATTTACAGAGGTGATAGTGAGATCCACTGTTGCTCCAGAAGAACTGAATGTGCCATCAGATACATGAAATGTAAAGGAATCAGGTCCATTGTAATTGAGGCTTGGAGTGTAATCAAATCCCCCAGTATTTGAGAAATTGAGCATTCCATGAGCAACATTGGCATCAAGGATAAATGTGAGAGGAGCACTTTCTGGATCATTTCCTGTGACAACATTTGCAAGAAGTGTATTTTCTGGAGTTGTGAATGAACCTGAACTTGCCGTTGGTGGAAGGTTGAGATTATTTGGATTTACTGTAATAGTAACAGTTGCACTTGAAGATGTGAGTGATCCATCCGTGATAGTATAGGTGAAGGTATCACTTCCAGAGAATCCAAGACTTGGAGTGTAATCAAATCCTCCAGTTGAATTTACGGAGAGAGCCCCGCTCGTCGCTCATGTTCCGAGTATATATGTGAGACTTGGTCCATCAATATCATTTCCAGTGAGTGTTCCAGCGAGAATATGTCCGCTGTTTGTCGTGATATTTCCAGTTACCATGTAAGAAGAGTCAGTAACCGTTGGTGCATCGTTGACACAGGTTACGTCTATGGTGATTGTTCCAATATTGGAGAGGGTTCCTGATTGATCTTGAATCTGATAGGATATACTATCTGATCCACAGTAATTTGCATTCGGAGTATAGAAAATTTCGGTTGTTCCAGAGAGAGCTGCAATACCATTGGATGGTCCGGTGGTGATACTTGAAAGAGAGAGAGCATCTCCTAGATCTGGATCAGCATCATTGGCAAGCGGAGTAATAATAGAGGTGGTATCTTCAGTTCCAGCTACAATGTCATTATTTGCTGCTGGCGCATCATTTACTGGAGTTACATCAATAGTAACAGTCTGGACACTCGAGTTAAATACACCGTCAGATACATGAAATGTAAAGGAATCAGGTCCATTGTAATTGAGGCTTGGAGTATAATCAAATCCCCCAGTACTAGAGAAATTGAGCATTCCATGAGCAACATTGGCATCAAGAATAAATGTTACAGGAACTGCCTCAGGATCTGATCCAGAGAGTGTTCCTACAAGAAGCGTATCTTCAGCCGTTGTATATGAACCAGAATCTGCATTTGGAACTTGATTGGTAGTAGAAACAGTGAGGTTTACGGTTCCAGTATTTGATCCAAGTCCTGTTGGATCTTCAACAACATAGGTAAATGAATCAGCTCCAAGGTAGAGATTGTTTGGTGTATATTGGAATTGGTTTCCTACGAGAGTGAGGGTTCCATTGGCAGGAAGTGTATATCCAGTGATGGTGAGTCCTTGATTTGGGGAAGTAGGAGAGAGATTATCGGCATCACTATCATTTACAAGAACATCAATAGGAGTCATGGTATTCATCTCTACATTGATTGTGTCATCTGTCGCTACAGGAGCATCAGCAACAGGATCTATAGTGATGTTAACTACAGCACCAGAAGAGTCTGCCTGTCCATCATTCGCAAAGAAAGTAAATGAGTCAGAACCATAGTAGTTTGTTGTAGGCGTATAAGTGAACCCTGAACCCACGATGCTGAGTATTCCATGGCTCGGAAGAATAGAAGCTGAGAAGGTGAGGATATCATTATTGAGATCCGAACCAGAGAAGAAATCTGAGACAAGGGTGTCTTCAGAAAGGATCTCAATATTTCCTGATACTACAGGAGGAAAATTGGTTCCTGGAGCTACAGTAAGAGTCACTGTCCCAGTATTGGAGAGAGCTCCTGATTGATCCTCTATAGTATAAGTGAATGAATCCGTTCCATAAAATGCTGGACTTGGTGTATAGTCAAAATTTGTTCCATTGATCGTAACCGTTCCATTTGCTGGTTGAGTGAACCCAGAGAGAGAAAATGTTTGGGGAACATAGGAACTATCTACGTCCGTATCATTAGCAAGGACATCGATAGTCTGGAGGACTCAACCAGTTCCAGAAAATGCATCATCGATTGCAACAGGAGTGTCATTTACACAATCTACAGTAATTGTAGCAATCCCAGGATTTCCCACAGTATCATTTCCAAGTCCATAGGCATCAAATGCACGGAATGTGAAGGTATCGGTTCCACAAAAGTTTGGATTTGGTGCATACTCAAAGCTTCCACTTGCATCAAAGTTATTAATGGTTCCATTAAGTGGGGCATCATATAGTTGGTATGAGATCGTTCCTCATGAGTTAATATCTGTTGCTGTAACAACTCCAGTAATCGAGAGGGTATCTTCAGTTCCTGTTGCAAAAGCTGGATCAGTAACTGGGGGAGTATTGCTCGTTACCACATCTGCCGTATAATTGTTCGTTCCAATATCATTGGTTATAGAGAATGTATAGGTGTTGGTTCCATCATTCGGAGGAATAACATCCATAGATCCGCTATTGGCTACAGGGTAGTTAAAGGCTCCAGTATCCGTATTCCCAGCAAGAGTATTTGAGAGAGAATTGGTTGCATTCCATGTCAGTGTTACTATTTGTCCATTTGGAATACTTCCAGATGATGGAACAAGAGTTCCAGCAGGACGATTTAAAATATTGGTTGCAGCATTCCAGAAGATAATCTTCGAAGAATAGGCATTTACAGGAGTCGGCCAACTTATTGTATTATTTGTATAATCATCATATTGACCACAAAATCCAGCAGAGATTCATACTGAAGCACAAGATATTGTTGTTGCTGAAGATCCAGTATTGGACACAAGTATTGCTTCATTGGTTCTTGCATTATTATTGAGTCCAACTACCTTTCGAACAACGATATTATCGAATTCCGTATCACTATTTGGATTGGAGAGGATAAAATCAAGCTCAGCATCCGCCGCACTTGCATTTGCTTTTACGTATGATTTGAATGTTGTTCCACTTGCGGTGGCAACAACATCAAGTTGACGGTCTGCATAGAGCATACCTCCTGTACCATTCCCAAGACGTACCTTTATATCATGTCCTTCTGCGTTGGTGATATTCTTGATATCTCCAGAGATTTCATAGGTGGCACCCGCATCAATATTGAACGTATTACTTGAGAGTGTTCCTGTTGCATCTACTCCGTGATTTGTATGAAGAGTCTTTCCTGCAGCATCATATGAGAGAGAGAGAACATCAGTTGTCCAACCAGTGATATTGGCTCCAAAAGTCCCATTGGTGATGAGATTTGCCCCAGAATATGATCCAGTACTTGTATAGGTCTTGTATCCGAAGTAAGTAAAATTCGATGATCCAGCATCAATAAGATCGAGATTGTTCTTATCGATAGATTTGGAATCACCCCCTTGAGCTAATATTTCGATAATTGGGAGCTTTGATTTATACGTATTAAGAAACTTATTACCAGAAAAGTTTGCAAGCACTCCAATATTATCAACCTTATCTTCAACACGTACCATGGAGTAATCAGGATTGTAGGTGAGGATGGTATTGTTGTTTATATCATTGGATTGAACGACGCCAATATACGTAGCTCCATCTTCTTCCACGTGGATCCCATACGTTCGGGGATTATAGATGGTATTATTTGAGATAGTATTGAAACGACTATTCTTGAGAGTGATCGCAGTTTGCGCATTGGAGATAGTATTACCATCTATCCAAGTATTTCTAGAAAGAGTATCAAGGAGGATTCCATCAAGTTGATACACTGAGGATATAGTTCCTGTGCCAACATTGGTGATGAAGTTTCCCCTGATTATTGCATTGAGATCAAGGAGGTCGTGACCAATATCTTGAGTTGTATTCGTTATGGCGGCACAACTCGTAAGAGACGTACAGACATTCGTCAGGATATTGTGAGATATGGTTGCATTTTCCCCGAAGGTGATGGCGTTTCCTCAGAGACTCGTAAACGTATTATCTGAAATGGTTCGAGCACCAGAACTCGTTAGGCTCATGCTTATAGCAGATCCAGCTCCCATATTTGAGAACGTGTTTCCGGTTACCGTTGCTCCCATATTTCCGAGAGATACTCAGGAATTACAATTCGTGAATGAGTTATTTGTCAGACTGATTACATCACTTTGAGTAAAATCAATACAACTTCCACTTGGATTTGAAAAGTTAGAGTTTTTTACTGTTACGTCTGTTCCATTTCCAGTAAACTGTATAAGCTGCCCAGCAGTATCACCCGAAAAGTTGAGTCCATCAATGGTGACATATGACATACTTCCAGATTCAGCAACTTGAGTTAACCCTGTTACTGTGAGGACTGGTTTATTGGATCCAGTACAACTTCCATATGACCCGAAAGTAATCGGACTTCCAATTAGACCAGAGTCTTGAAGAGTGAGGGATTCATTCCATCCTTCACCACACTTGAGGAGAATCTGATCTCCAGGAAGGAATCCTCATGAATTGACTCGAGCAATGGTTTGCCATGCTCATGATGAAGAGAGTCCATCACTTACATCGCTTCCTCAAGTCGCATCAACATAATAAGTGGTATTATTAGCATATATATCTTGAATAAGTGGAGTGAATATTTGTGCTCCAAGGGTAACAATCGTGAGGATTGCAACACTTCGCATAGGTGAATATGAATATGACATAAAAAGAAAATAAGAATTATAACCCCTTTATTCAATCATGTTTATTATTTTTTTGCAATATATATGTATTGCAAAAGTACCATATTTATGTATTATTATATATCTTTGCAAAATTTGCATTTTTCTTACAGTTTCATATGATTGGAGGTAATCCTTTCCTCATCATGCCACCGAAAAAAACAAAGAAAATTCTCATTATGACAGCCACGGGGTCATATAACCTCGGAGATGAGCTCATACTTCAGGAAGAGGTGAAGTTTATTAAGACTCACTATGGGGGTGTAGATATTACTGTTTTTACTCATGATCAGAAGAGTACAATCATTCGAGATGATTCACTTCACTTCATTCATTATTTTCCAACCAATCTTTTTCATAATCCACTTGGGAATATCTTTTATTTTTTCAAAAATATTTGGATAATTGCCCAGGCTGATGTCCTTATTATTGGTGGTGGAGGTATTATCTTCGACAATGAACCAGGGGTTTCTTTTTCCTCACTTCTTTACCAATGGTGGCTCCGTATCAAGATTGCTCGTATCAGCGGAACAACACTTCTTTTTTGGTGAATTAGTATTGAGGTTAAGAAAGTAAATAATAAGATGAAACTCAAGAAGCTTTTTCAACCTGGAGACTTTATCTTAGTTCGTGATGAGAGGAGTAAATGATTGCTCGATGCCCTTGAAGTTCCTGCGAATCAAACCCAAGATATCGTCTTTCTCTATAAGCCACCAGACAATATCGGCGATCACCTTAAGGAAAAACGAGTTGGTATCTCTGTTCGATGAGGATTCCTTGGAGATAATGAGCTAATGATACCGATTATCTATGATTTCCTTATAGCAGAGGGATATACTCCCGTATTTCTCGTGCACTCGACTGAGGGGGATGAAGCACAAAATGATGTTCTCTTTATCCGGAGGATTATGGCAGGAAGGACGTACAATATCACAAAAACTATACGTCAGACACTTGACGTATATCCTTTCCTCTATGCGATCATTGGTATGCGTTTCCATGCTGGAGTACTTGCGTGTGTCCATGAAGTTCCTTGCATATCCATTTCCTATGGTCCAAAATCCATTGAACTTGTTCAAGAACTTGAGATCTCACATATGCTTATTGAGCCATCTGAATTAAATCTTGAATTTTTTAGAAACATGTGGCATACTCTTATAGAGAACTATGATCGTGAGAAATCTAATATGGTAAAAAAACATGCTTCCATACGAGAGGATCTCACACATCACTTGGAGACTTTATAACTTCTAGCTGATGATTTATAGACATCACTATCAAATAATCTTCTACGTATGGACCTTTCATCACTCAAAAAAAACATCTTGCCACTTTGGGGTAAAACTAAAACTCTTTGAAAAACGGCAAAGGTTTATGGAGAAAAAGCACTTGATTTTACTCAAAGGCAAGCACAAAGTACTCCGATTTTTCTCAAAACAGAAGAGGCATACAATATCCATACGAGTGCAAAACGTGCAGTCTTTATTGCATATGATGAAGAAAAGAAGGTGGCACAAGAAGTACTCTTGCGTTCACCTGTTTGGGTAGCGAAGGCGTGGATGGATAATGCAGAGATTCGCTACCTCTCTATCACACAAAACCCAGACCTCGCAAGAACACTTGGTATTGTCTGATCGATCGAGATGCGAGTATCCTATGAGTGATATGAGTATCTTCGAACCAATGATATTGGCACTATGAAACAGTGGTGGGAAAATCGAAGATATCAAAAGGAAGAAACTCCTGAGGAACAAAAGAAACCTTTTCAACCATCAAAGGATGCTGATCCTCTTGAATCTAGATAACTAAAACCAATATCTAATCTCCTTATATGTTTAATTCGCTCGACATCTTGTACATGGTTATTGCCATTATCCTTCTCCCAATAGGTACATTACTTTCGATGGTTCTCTGGCGTATCTATAAGATGATGGATCGAGCAGATCATATCCTTTCTTTTGTGGAACGTATCGTTGGATATGCAAAAGAATTTGAGAAGATCCCAATGGCAATAATCGATAATCTTTTGAAAAGATAAGAATTAGGAAAGAGTTTCCATGATTTCTTCATATAGTTTCTCTCGACTCTCACTTCCAACTACAGCTAAGTGCCGACGTATCTCTCCAGAAAGGAGCAGTGATTCGGCATTTTTTGTATCGAGACCGCGAGAATTGAGATAAAAAAGTGCTTCTCATCCGAGTCGGTGTACCTTGCATGAATGTCATCACTTAATATCATCGGTTGCTATCTGGAGGATCGGAGTTCCCTTCACCTGTGTATCCTTTCCGATGAGGATATTGGTCTGATCTACGCGGGTAGAGATGGCTCTGTATGGCTTTTCCACGCTCGATATTCCTTTTACGGATATATTGGTATTATCCTGTGCGAGAGCCAGGATCTGCAAGGAACTCTCGATAGTATCTCATTCCAAAACGGTTTCGATGGTTACATGTATCTCTTTCCTCATGAGGATCCCAGAACCTGAAAAGCGCGCTCATGTAGCAAGATGGAATCTTCTCGAAAAAGTTCCATTTTTTCTTGGGAAGAAGAGATAGTTTACTTGGATATTTTCCGCTATAGAAATCTCGACATCCGATATTTCTCCATCATCAATGATGATACTGTCAGTATTGATCTGTTCGCTCGGATGTGTGAGTGCTGTTTTCTGCATGGGTACCTAGTATAGAGAAGTGAGATGAAAATGCAATTTGTTTGAAAAGCATAGGAGTTCTCATATACTAGGGTGCATTTGCTGATCTGTAAAACTTAATCAGGTTGTGTAGAAAAGAATTACGGGTAAAATTCGCAAGTCCAATCGCGAACTTTAAGAGACCACACGGAGGGATTAAATATCTGACACCGATGGAAAAATATGAAAAACTTTTGGAACTAAATCTTGTTTGTATATAGTTTCCTAAAGCTTGTGATATCTTACGAAGTAACTTTTCTACACAACCTACTTATATTGTACAGCTATCTTTTTCTATTATGTACCCAATCCCATCAACAGAGAAACTCGTAGAAACCAAAATCTGCCGACACTGTCAGTCTTCTTTTCCAATCACGGACAAGGATTTGGAATTCTATGAGAAGGTTTCGTCAGTATTTGGTGGTAAGAAATACCTGATTCCGACACCGACACTCTGTCCAGATTGCCGACAACAGAGAATATTTTCACACAGAAATGACAGGAAAATATATAAAAGAGATTGTGATGCCACGGGGAAGAGCATGATATCCACATATTCTCCAGACAAACCATATAAAGTATATAACGCAGAAGAGTGGTGGTCTGACCACTGGGATCCGATGAGTTATGGAAGGGAATTTGATTTTTCACGACCATTTTTTGAGCAGTTTGGAGTTCTTCTTAGAGAGATTCCGCATCTGAGCACTATTGTACTCAATGGAGAAAATGCCGATTACTGTGCCTTTTGTAATGGAGTAAAAGACTCTTATTTGAGTCAACGAGTGGGTAATGGAGAGAATATCTACTACACCTATCTTACACTTAATTCAAGTCATTTATTTGACTCCTATAATACGCATGACTCAGAACAGTGTTATTCTTGTATCGATTGTGAACACTGTTATAACGTCCACTTTTCTCAGAATACTTTTCATTCAAGATCATCGTACTACCTTTTTAATTGTGCCAATTGTGAAGACTGTGCCTTTTGTTATAATATCAAGTGAGGAAAGTATAGATTTTTCAATGAACAAAAAACAGAAACGGAATACAAAGAACTCGTGAATAAATTCTTAGTCTCTTCTTATGAGGGGAAAGACGCTCTAGTAAAAGAATTCCAGAAAGAGATAGCTCACTCTATCGTTCCTGAAATATATGGAATCTGAAATGAATCGGTAAATGGAAACTATATTTTCTCATCAAAAGATATTAAACAATCATTTGATATTATCAATTGTGAAGATTCTTCATACTCTACAGGCATTACTGAAGCAAAGGGAGTCATCGATAGTGCTTTCTGATATTTTGTAGAAAATGCATATTCCTATAGTACAGGATCAAGAAGTAGTAATCTCTTCTGTGTTTATAATATCTGGACATCTCACAATATTTTCTATTCCATGATGTTGAACGGTTGTTCCAACTGTTTCGCCTGTATCTGACTCAAAAATAAATCCTATTGCATCCTTAACAAACAGTATACCAAAGAAGAGTATGAGGAACTCGTCCCCCAGATCATAGAACACATGATAAAAACCAAAGAATGGTGAGAATTCTTCCCATCATCTCTGAGTCCTTTTGGGTATAATGAAACAGTAGCACAGGAATATTATCCTCTCACCAAAGAACAAGCAATCAAGAATAACATCTTCAACTGGTCCGACTACGAACCACCATTCCCCAAAGTAGAAAAGATCATTCCGGCAGACAAACTCCCTGATGACATTACCAAGATCCCTGATGATATCCTGAACTGGGCAATCGAATGTGAAGTCACCAAGAAACCATTCCGTATCATCAAACAAGAACTCAAATTCTACCGCAAACATCACCTCCCCATCCCACACAGACACCCAGACCAACGCCACCTTGATAGAATGGCACTCCGGAATCCGAGAAAGTTATTTGAGAGAAAATGTGACAAATGTGGAAAAGAGATGATTACTACGTATGCACCGGAGAGGAGAGAGAAGGTGTATTGTGAGGAGTGTTATAATAGGGAAGTCATTGGATAGAATATTGTAGTTGGCTTTTTCTCACTTTTTTCATAATATCTTCTCTACTCTAATTCTTAGATCGTCTATGCTCGAATCTATTATTCATCTTTTCTGACGGATTGATTACACTGCTATATTTCTCCTTATGGTCATGGAGTCATCCGTCCTTCCTGTACCAGCTGAACTCGTCATGATTCCTGCTGGATGGATTGCTGCATCTGGTCAAATTGATCCGTACCTTGCGGTACTTATTGGATGACTGGGATCACTTGTCGGGGCGACCATAAACTATTTTGTTCTTGGTCAACTTATCGGAAAACCATTTCTCGAAAAATATGGGAAATACATCCTTATTACTCAAGAGAAGTATCATCGCGCTGAAAGACTCTTTCTCAAGAATGATAAGTTGTATACTTTTCTTGGTCGACTTATTCCCGTCGTGCGTCATCTTATATCAATTCCTGCTGGAATATTCCGAATGCCGCTCACTCCATTTTGGATACTGACATTCATTGGTGCTACTATTTGGTGTGCGGTTCTTGTAACATTTGGATATATTTTTTGAGAACAGATAGTGAAATTGGTCCATCATTACACCAATACTATTGGGTATATTTCCGTTGTACTTATTGCTATTTGGATCTACCTCAGAATCTTTCGGAAAAAATAATTGACAACTTATTCTTTTTCCATACAATCTTGCCACTAATCGAGTGAAAACTCACGCATATATTTCCTTAGAAAACTTTTATGATTGGAAAACTTAAAAAAAGAAAACGTCTCCGTGTTCATGGATTTCTCCAAAGGAGATCAACGGTTGACGGACAAAAGGTTCTCGCAGCTCGTCGCCGAAAGGGACGACACGTACTTACTGTGAGCTATCCAAACAGATTTAAAAATGTTCGTGGTAAGAGTAAACATCACAATGTAGCAGGAGGGAATGCTCGTATTGTTACTTCCCCAGGACTTACAGAGCGCTTCCGTGGCTAAAAGTGAGAATGTGGAAAAAGTCGGTTTTTGCGTTCAAAATTCCGTTCCTCGCTCATCGTACGTTTCCATGTACGTTTCGCTTCGGTACTCGTTTTTCACACAAATCCCTTCCTTTTTGCATATTTCCCTCATCTAAAGTATGATCGCAAAAGAATATCGTCTCACAGAACGTGAAGTTAGAAAGGTTTTATCTCGAAAGAAACCTTTCTTTTCGTATATGTTTATAGCGAACGTACTTGAAAATAAGACAGAACACGGACGATGCGGCATTCTCTTATCAGGGAAAGTTGCTCGTGGAAGTGTCAATCGGAATTTTTTCCGTCGAAAGTTCTATGATAGTTCCTTAGTGGATTTACAAAGACTCTCACTCGACGTCGTACTTGTCCCAAAAAAAGGAACGATACTTGATTATAAAAATGCAAATCAAGTTGCAGAATTTGAGAAAAATGTACAATTTCTCTACCGAAAGATACTAGAGGTACATAGAAAGAATTACAAACCACAAATTGTAAATCAGAAAACAGAAAATGGAACGATGTAATTTACAACCACCATTCTACTATTTACCATCCTACTAACTTACTATCTATGGATAAGATCAAGCTCTTCAACCTCTTTGTTCTTACATTTCTTCTTTCTCTTTCTGTACAGTACCTCTTTTTTCCATCTGCAAATCAGAATAAGGTTCAGTCAACAGACGTGATCCTGGAAGTAAAAAAGGTTGCAGTAACGATTCCAAATATTCCGGAAGTTACTCTATCAAACACAACAACAGGATCATTCCTCTTACACCCATGTGAAGACATAAGTATGAGTGTTGATTCAACTCCACTTACTGGCATGAGTGGAGCGGCTCCTATTTTTTGTAATGCTATTGAGATAACAAGCGGATCAAAAACTCTTCTTCCTCTTAAAACGCTCTACAAAGTATTTACAAATAAGAGCGGAAACTACGTGATGATCGCAAAAACACCGGTTGGTGATCGAACGGTATCATTTGCTGTAGAAGAGCCAGGAGTATTCCACTCCCTCTTATCTCATGTCGTATATGAGCCAATCTACAACTTCTTCGTTGCACTCCTAACCTTTCTTCCAGGTCATTCACTTGGCTGAGCTATCATCATCATCACGCTTATTATTCGTCTGATTCTCTTGGTTCCTCAGCAGCATATGCTCGAGTGACAGAAGAAGCTTCAGAAGATTCAACCAAAGATTAAGGCTCTCCAGAAAGAATACAAGGGTGATCAAGCACAACTCGGGATGAAGATGATGGAGCTCTACAAAAAGGAATGAGTGAATCCGATGGGATCAATTGTACCGCTCCTTATCCAGATGCCGATACTTATCGGACTCTATTGGGTGATTTCTGGTATCACGGATCCATCGAACTTTTACCATCTCTATAGTTTCTTTGCGAGTTTTAGTCCAACAGAGATTTCGACATCGTTTCTCGGACTCCATCTTGATCATGTTGGTGGAATTATAGGACTCATCTTTGCTCTTACTCTTGCGACTCTTCAGTGGACTCAAGCAAAACTCTCTTTTGTATATAATAAAAAGAAAACCCCAAAACAAGAAGAGATCGCTAAGAAAACGGAATGAGAACTTCCAGAAGCACTTGATCCTGAAGTGATGCAGAAGATGATGCTCTACTTCTTTCCTGTGATGATTGGAGTGACGGCATACTTCTTTCCACTTGGAGTTGGACTCTATTGGTTTATTGGAACATGCTTTGTGATTGCACAACAAGCGTACGTAAACAAGAAAGACATACAAAAAAAGACTACTATGGAGTAGTCTTTTTTTGTAGCTTACAAGTTTCTAAATCCTTGAGTAAATCATAGAGAGCATAGAAGAGAGCTAAAAGTCCGAGAATCTTTATTCCAAGAAGTCATTCATAGGGGATAAAGCTCATAAGTGGAAGAAGTCCTATATAGGAAGCCATCGTAACTCCACAACATGAACAACCAGAGAGGATTGTACCAATCAGTCCACCGAACGCACCAAGTCATGATTTCTTATTCAAGTGCCTTTTATCACCGAGTACATATCCCCGATAAGAAAACGCAACAATAAACAAAGGAAAAAAGAGAACAACGAGTCATGAAACCAGCAAATCGAGATATACGTAGAGTGTTTTTCCTTCGGCTCCGAGGTTTCAGGTAGTCACTGCAACATCTGTCGTATACCACCATGCAGTGCTTGCTCCCAAGACAAAGAAAATATATACAATTGTGCGATTTCTTGAAGCGAATATCTTTTTGAGAGAATGGAGCATATTTGAGCAAATAGCTAAAAGATAAAAACAGTGTATTTATTGATTATTCTTTCAAAGATGTTTTTATTCCGTACTTATTCCACAGCCTGGATCATCACCTCAAGACATCATATGGTTGCCCAAACCGTGATAATAAGTCGTGGTTCATAGATATGGAACATATGGAGTACGAGCATGAGAAGCCCTCATATAGTAATGAGGATTGCCTGCCGCACACTCCCATTCATCGTTTGGATATGAACGTCTCCGCGATAATAGACCTTCTTTATGAAGAAGATAATTGGAGCCAAGAAACTTGAACTTAAGAGAAATACTCAGATCCCCATAAGAGAAAATGACATTTTTAGATCACTGAGTGGGTTCATATAAAAGAGAAGCAAGCCAACAGAGCTGGCACTTGAAAGGAATATGAGGAGTAAGATGAAGAGGTACGATTTCAATGACATGGGAATTTGACAAAAAGAGAGATTCAGATTAGACTGGGTGTAGATTACTCAAATTCCTATTATTTTCAAGTTATGAAAAAAGAAAAACCTTCACTTTGAGATTTTTTTGCCCGTTATCACAAGGAACAAATCCAGAAAGTTTGAACCTATATTTTTTCTGGTATTTTTGCTCTTTTTCTTGCGTTTTCATTTGTTTCGTATTCCCAGGATGGAAATCTCCAGTGGCTCATGGCAAACGTTGGGAACCTCAAAAAATCTCCTCAGTACAATGCGGATCTGATTCTCCAAAGATCTGGAACTTCACTTAAAGTAATTTTTGGTTCAGAGGCAGAAAAAGTCGATACAGTTGAATTTACGTTCCTTTCAGACCCTCTCCATTTTCGAAAAATCACATCATCAGATTCTCGCATAACAGTCTCATCTCTTGGGGATGGTATATTCCATATTGTGAAGATACTTGATGGACAAAGCATCATGGCAGGTTCAGTTGTTGCAGAACTTCAGGCTGATGTAGACATATGAATTTCCATCAATATTGTCGATACGGAATTTACAAGTGGGGGAGTGAAGTATAGTCTTACCAATAAGAGCGAGTAATATGACAAAATGAAATTTCTGACATTTTGATGGTTTTCATCCAAGTAGATCTTCAGAAATACTTCTCCAGCCCTTAGAATGAATAGTAAAGAAAACCAAGCCTTGAAGAAATTCTATAAAACGGAATCAGGAATCTTTTTCTTTGCACGTATGGGACAAAATTACTCAGTAATATAATCAAATACATCAATGAGTGAGGCTATTATCTCCACGACTTATTATGGTTGTTCCATATGAGCGTTCAATTCTTATGTCTTTTATTCCTTGATCTGATCTTTCTCGATTAGATTTCTCAGAGGTTTCTAGTAGAGAAATGATACAAACACTTGGAGTAAATATTGGATATCTCTAGGTGTTAAGGAAAATGAGGGACTTTGACATGGGGATTTTCAATCAAGACACCTAATAAACGTTTCTTCGGATACTCTCTGAGTCATTGATGTTGAATGATCTGCTCGTAAAGCTTCTTGAGAAGTAGTTTGAGAAAATACTCGGCTAGTTGCTCAGCTTCTTTCTTTGCCTCAAATCTCATGAAGGATGACACCAGTTTTTCTCGATGGTATAGAACAAGGGAAAAGTCTTATAAAACATCCAGAACCGATAATTCTTGATGTTATAATGGAGGTTTATCGAGAGTTGTGATGTGGATCTTCTAAGTTTCGTTTAAATCCCAAATAAGAGAGTAGTGTACTTAGTACACATTTTGTGACCGATGAGAGAGATATTTTCCAGGAGATTTATGTATCATAAAGGGAAGAAGCAGTTTTTTTATAAAATCATTTGCAATTCTTCATCTTTTTTTTATACTACACGAGCTATTTTTTCTAGAATGCACAACCCGCAACCTTATGCCTAAAGACGATAAAATCGAAGTCGAAGGAAAGGTCCTCAAATCTCTTCCTTGAGCCATCTTTGAAGTACAGCTCCCTGATACTTTTTCAAATATGGTAATCCGTGCATATGTAGGTGGAAAGATGCAAAAGCATATGATTCGTCTCATCCCATGAGACACAGTCACGGTTGAACTTACACCATATGATCTCACACGAGGTCGTATCACGTTCCGTAAGCCGAATGCCAACGCACGTCCACCGCAACAATCAAGAAAATAATACCCCCCGAAAGCTATCCTAAAACAAGGAATGAGAAATATAGTATCATTCCTCATTAAAATATTATCCACTTATCCTTCTTATTTATGAAAGTTCGTCCTTCAGTTAAAAAGATCTGCGAAAAATGTATGATTATCCGCCGAAAAGGTGTTGTTCGTGTTATCTGTGATGAACCGAAACATAAGCAGAGACAAGGGTAATTGGGTCTGGGTATAAGTCCGAGACTATGAAGTAAATTATATTTCCGTCTCAACAACTACAATTCTAAATTCTAAATTCTATTTATGGCACGTATTGCTTGAGTCAATCTCCCTGATGGGAAACACGCAGAGATCTCTCTTATGTATATCTTTGGTGTTGGACGTTCACTTGCACAAAAGATTCTTACTAAGGTAGATATTCCTTGGAGTAAGAAAATGGGTGAACTCTCTGAAGCAGAGCTCGATAAAGTTCGTGAAGAACTCAAGACCCTTATTATTGAAGGTGACCTCCGCCGAGAAACCTCTGGAAATATCAAGCGTCTTATGGAAATTGGTTCATACCGTGGATCTCGTCATAAGAAGCGTCTTCCAGTTCGTGGTCAACGTACGAAGACCAACGCTCGTACACGTAAAGGAAAGGCGGTTACAATCCAAAATAAGAAGAAGTAATTATTCCTTTTCAACCTTCAATTCTAAAACCTAAAACTTATCTTATGGCTACTGCAACACTCCGTCGCTCAAAGAAAACTCGAAAGAATGTTCCACTTGCAACAGTATTTATCACTGCTACGCTCAATAACACACATATCGTTGTGTCTGATCTTGAAGGAAACGTATTGTCATGGGCTACTGGTGGAAGCTCTGGTTTCAAGGGAGCTCGCGAAGCAACTCCATATGCCGCTCAGATTACTAGTGAAAGCGCTGTTTCAAAAGCAAAAGCGCTTCACAATATTGAACGTGCAAATGTATATGTAAAGGGTATTGGATCTGGTCGTGAACAAGCTGTTCGTGGTATTGCCAATGCAGGAGTTGATCTTGTTGCTATCTATGATGTGACTCCAGTTCCACACAATGGATGCCGCAAACCTAAGGTTCGTAAGTTATAATACCAAGAATTCTACCAAACCTAAAATCTAAATTCTTAAATCTCTCATTATGCATTATACTGGATCAAAAATGAAACTTTGTCGTCGCGAAGGATATAACCTCTTCGGTACTGAAAAATACAATCTTGAAAATAATCATCGCCGTGTAAAACGAGCGGGGAAGCTTTCAGAATTTGGAATTCAACTTCGTAAGAAACAGGCCGCAAAGAGACAATATGCTGTTTCTGAGAAACAATTTGCTCGTTACTACAAGCGTGCTGTAAAGGCTAACGATATTACGGGTGATGCAATGCTTCGTCTTCTTGAAACTCGTCTTGATACTGTGATTCTTCGAGCAAACTTTGCACGTACTATTATGCAATCACGTCAGTGTGTGAGTCATGCACACTTCCTTGTGAATGGAAAGAAACTCAATATTCCTTCATATGAAGTAAAAGTCGGAGATGTAATAACAATTAAGGAGAGACTCAAAGAATCAACACTCTATAAGACACTTGTTGAAGAATTCCAAGAATTTGCAAGAAAGAATTCAAGCGCAGCTATTACCAGTGTTCGTTGGATTGAAGTCGACGCAAAGAAGCTTACAATCACGATGACTGCTCTTCCTGAAAATGCTGATTTTGATAAGATGATCGATGTACAACGTATCGTAGAATTCTACTCAAAGTAATTATAGAATACTGATCTAGATTTTCTACCCATATTCTCTCTTTTACTTCATTCATAATCCGTAATCTCTTCTCTCTATGCACACAATCCACACTGTCATCGGAGTCCCAAAGATTTCTCGTAAGGTTATTGCTCAAAATGAAGACTGCTTCATGATTGGACCGCTCCCAAGTGGTTATGGTGTAACTCTCGGAAACTCTCTCCGCCGTGTGATGCTCTCATCTATTCCTGGAACGCGAGTAACAGGTGTAAAAATTTCAGGTGTAACTCATGAATATGGAACCCTCCCAGGTGTTCATGATTCTATCCTTGACATCCTCCTCAACTTAAAGAGCCTTGTTATAGAAAAAGCTGACTCTGGAATTGAATGGATATCACTCTCTAAGAAAAAAGGTGGAATCGTGACAGCTGCAGACATCAAGTGTCCAGGAGGTGTGATAATCCATACTCCTAATATGTATATTACCAGCCTTGATACAGGGTTTGATTTTGCAGCCGAAATCCGCATAGAAAGAAATGTTGGGTACGTAAATATAGAAGAACTCAAACATCGCGAAGATGACACAGGAGTTCTCCTCGTAGACGCAAACTTTTCTCCAGTTATCAATGTTCGATATGAAATAGAAAATACCCGTTATGGTGACGTTACGAATCTTGATTCTCTTAAGATGACTATCAAGACGAATGGTGTTATGTCTCCATCAGATGTTGTGAGATTTTCTGGAAAGATGCTTGAATCATACTTTGCCCTCTTCAATGAAGGAGCGCTCCAGGTTGGAGGAGAATTCATCGCTGATATCCGTCAAGTTCTCGAACGAGAAAAACAGGAAGTAAAAGCAGATCTCGAAAAGGAAACATACACACCAATAGAGATTATGGGGCTCTCTCCTCGTACACTCAACGCTCTTGTGAACGGAGATATCCTCTCTATTGAGCAACTCACGAAGTGTACTGAAGCAAAACTCTCTTCCATCAAAGGCTTCGGAAAGAAGGCAATGACAGAAGTTCGGGATGCTCTCAAGACTCGTGGATTTAAACTCCTCGGAGATGACTAATGGGTAGAAGTTTATAATTTACAATTAATAATTCAAAAGTATGCGACACCGAGTAAAAAAACATCTTCATTTAAATGGGAAAGATAAAGCTCATCGTAAAAGTGTTATTCGATGTCTTGTTTCTGCTCTTTTCGAGAATAAGTCAATCGTAACCACTGAAAAGCGAGCTCTTGCATCTCTTCCTCTTGCTCATAATCTCATCGAGATCGCAAAAGGTGAACATACAGAGTACAATAAGATTCGTCTTATTTCTTCTGAACTATTTACGGATGCAGCCTCTCGCGCTGTTATGGCTCTTGCTCCAGAATACAAGGATCGTAAAGGAGGATATACACGAATTACTCCAATTAAGTATCGAGATGGAGATTCAGCACTTCTTGTCAAATTTGAGCTTGTATAATCAAATCACCCTCATTTTAAATTAAAATACTCTTATGAAAACAATCTTCGCAAAGCAAATCCTTGGAAACGAGCGTAAATGGTATACCGTTGATGCTACAGGAAAGAATCTTGGTCGTCTCGCAACACAGATTGCACGATATCTTTCTGGTCGTAATCTCGTTGACTATACTCCAAATGTTGATAATGGTGCTTACGTAATCATTACCAATGCACAGAAAATTTCTGTTACAGGAACAAAAGAGTCAGTAAAGATGTACCGATCTCATTCTCAATATTTGGGTGGACTTAAGGAGACCAATCTTGCAAAGATTCGTGAAAAGAATCCTACGCATATCCTTCGTCATGCAATCCTTGGTATGCTTCCAAAGAATCGTATTCAGGCCAGTATGATCGAACGTCTTAAGCTCGTCGTTGGTGATACACATGAGTATACTGCACAGAAACCAGAAACTCTTGCTCTCTAGATCCACATCGTTTTCTCTCCCCATTTATTGCTCATTACTTTCATTTTATGTCTCTCAAGAAATACGCATATGCTGTTGGTCGCAGAAAGACTGCCGTTGCACAAATCCGACTCTATAGCGGAAAAGGAGTATCAACTATCAACGAAAAGCCAGTTGATACCTATGTAACTCGTGCTGATCTTTTCCAAAAGATTTATGCACCACTTAAGACAGCAGGTGTATATGATGCATTTCATTTTGATGTGAATGTTTCAGGTTCGTGAGAAGCATCACAGGCTGAGGCAGTACGTCATGCAGTTGCAAGAGCTCTTGTAGTTACTGATGAAAATCTCAAGCAAGCACTTCGAGGTGCAGGATTTTTGACTCGAGATGCTCGAAAGGTTGAGCGTAAGAAGCCAGGTCTCCATAAGGCTCGTAAAGCTTGATCTTGGTCAAAACGTTAGTTCTCATAATTCAATTCTCCTAAAACCTAATTTCCCCCAATCATGCCTACAATTAACCAACTCGTTCGTTCCAAACGAAAAGATAAAACGAAAATGAGTAAATCTCCAGCACTTCAGTTCAACCGAAATACTCTTAAGAGAACGATGAGTCCTCTTGCTGCTCCACAGCGCCGAGGTGTATGTCTCAAGGTATACACAAGTACTCCAAAGAAGCCAAACTCAGCTCTCCGAAAGGTTGCAAAGATTCGTCTCACTAATGGATATGAGGTTATCTCTTATATTGGTGGTGAAGGACACAATCTCCAAGAACACTCCGTAGTGATGATTCGCGGAGGTCGTGCAAAGGATCTTCCAGGTGTACGATACCATATCGTTCGTGGAGTTCTTGATTGTCAAGGAGTTGACAAACGAGGACAAAGCCGATCTCTCTATGGTGCGAAGAAGCCAAAAGCAAAGAAGTAGTAAATTGAGCATGTAATGTGTGTGGTATCTAGAAAAAGATTTCAAAAAATAATCTCTAAAACCTAAAATCTAATCTCTTATTTATGAGTACAAAAGGAAGTGTATCATTCTCAACACAAAACGAGCGTCTTGCGAAGTTTGTAAACTATGTTATGAAGAATGGTAAGAAAACTCTTGCATATAAGATCCTCAACAAGACTTTTGATATTCTCCGAGAAAAGGGATATACCAATCCTGAGGATATATTTGATAAGGCAATAAATAATACTATGCCAAAGATTGAGTGTCGTCCAAAGCGAGTTGGTGGTTCTATCTACCAAGTTCCTATGGATGTTCCTCCAGGACGTTCATTCGCTCTTGCTTCCCGATGGATCCTCGGAGCCGCTCGAGGTAAGGATGGAAAAGATCTTTCTTATTTTCTTGCTCAAGAATTTATCGATGCAGCTACAGAAACAGGAGTTGCAGTAAAGAAGAAACTTGATGTATATAAGATGGCTGAAGCAAATAAGGCATTTGCTCGATTTGCAAACAATAGATAATCAATGTATATTCTACAATTTATAACTTATAATTAATCGAATATGGCTCATAAGAAAGCGATGTGATCGACCTCCAATGGTCGTGATAGTCAGGCAAAAAGACTTGGTGTAAAAATCTATGGTGGACAACCCGCTAAATCAGGAAATATCATTATCCGTCAAAAGGGAAATGCTTTCTGGGCAGGAAATGGTGTACAACAAGGGAATGACTTTACGCTTTTTGCTATTCAAGATGGTATCGTAAGCTTCCAAGAGAAGCGTCGTGTTCGTTTCGATGGTCGTGTATATCGTGATATCTATGTTCATGTTGCTTAATAAGGGAGACATGATTCTCTCGGCCAACTAAATACTACTAACTAAATACTCTACTATGACTCTCTCTCCTCCACAACAACTTTCGAAAGTTCGCGGTAAGAAGCGATATAGTGCATGGGTAAAACTCAATGCAAAGCGTCTTAAAGATCTTATTTCTCTTCAGTACAATGCTGCAGGTGAAGCGGTTGCACTTTCTCATTTTGCCTCTCCACTCACTGGAGAATACAAGGGTCGTAAAGTCCTTCGTGTAAAAACAGGACGAGGAAAAACCCCAACAAAGATTCGTGCTTAGTTACCAAAAAATGCTTACTTTCTCGTAAGTATTTTTCTTCATTCCAGGCCCCCTCAAACCTTAAATCCAAACCGAATTTTCTATGATATCCCGTCGTCGTACGCGTGAATACTTGCTCCAGATGCTTTATGCTCGCGCATGTACACCGAGTACATTTGATAGAGATATTTTTTTTGCTGCGTACTTTGATGAAGATTATGCGACGGTTCTCGATCAGAAATACATCGAAGAAGTTGCATCAAAACTTATTGATCATGAACCAGACCTTCTTGCTATCATAGTTGTTTTGGCTCCTAAGTTTGAGCTTTCTACGCTTCCAGTCATTCACCTTCTGATTCTTATGATATCTCTCACAGAGATGCTCTATGCGAAGCTGGAAGAAGATATTCCGTCTATCATAAGCGTGAATGAGGCCATCGAACTTGCGAAGCGTTTTTCTGATGATCAATGAAAAGGATTTATTAATGGATCACTCTCAACATTTTTAAAAGAGAAAGAGAGAGTATTGTTCGAGAGGAAGATAGAAAAAAAATTTAAAATATTTACTCTATAATATATTTCCTATGCCTAGAACATCTCTTCGCTATGAACGTTCGGAGTTTGAAGTGAAGGTAGGACAACTCCTTCTTTCTCTTCAGATTCTGCCCAACAATAAGGATCTTTTTTATCTTGCATGCATTCATCGTTCTGTGTTGAATGAGGCTGCAGTAGGATATATAGAATCCAATGAACGTCTTGAATATCTTGGTGATGCAGTTCTTGAACTTGTTATTACTGAGGCTCTATTCCAAGAGTTTCATGATAAAGCGGAAGGTCAGCTTACCGATATTCGCTCTGCGCTTGTTCGTGGACGCAACCTTGCTGAGATTGCTGCAAAACTTCATTTTTCTGAAGCAATCCAGCTTTCCCGTGGTGAAGCAATAGCCTTTGGTCATGATAATCCATATATTCTTGCCAATACCTTTGAGGCGCTTATCGGTGCTCTTTATCTGGATCAAGGATTCGAATCTTCGAAAGAGTTTATCTTGAAACACGTGTATTCCACACTTCCACATATTTTAGAAAAATGACTCTATGTTGACTCAAAATCATTTCTTCAGGAGTTCACTCAAGGGGTATGGGGAATTACCCCAGAATATCAAGTTATAGAAGAACAAGGACAAGACCACAATAAAACATATACCATTGCCGCCTTTTTGGGTACATCTGAACTTGGAATCGGGAAGGGTTCAAGCAAGAAAAAAGCCGAACAAGATGCAGCGGAAAATGCTATATCTCTTCGGCATGAGTGGGAAAGTAAAGTGAAGTTAGCAAGAAAAATAGTGTAGAGTCAATTTCCCGTCATTCTGACGTAAGGAAGAACCCAGAATTCTCCACACAGAACGTACTTTTGCACGACTAAAAATACCAAAAGTCTCTCTAAGATCTTCTCTGCTTCATCTCTCCACTTACTTTTTATGATTAAAAAGTAACAAAAAGTCCTTCTTTTGTGGATTCGCTTTTGTATCTATTTTCGACTCATTTTCTAAAATTATAAAATCCAGAAACGTTTGGAATCCTCTCGAAAACTTCGCTCTACAGATATGAAAAGCTTATCCAATAAAAGAGCAAAAGAGACGACAAGCCGAAAATTATGGAGATCTTCGGATAACTAGTTAAAGTCTACCCTAAAACATCCTGAAATATGCTTTTGGGAATGAGAGTCGATAATCAATAAAGTTTTCCTTGAATTCGGTATATCATTTTTGTTCGTTTGGTCCTCACTTATTTCGGAGCTGATCAAAGGAGAGATACTTTATTCCTTTTTCGAGACTTCCTCGAAACCACTCATCGATGAGTCCTGTTCCGCCTTGGATTGGATAGGCCTCCTTTCCTGTGAATGCCACAAGATGGACAGAGTGATTACCTATAAAGTCATTGACAGCCAGCCCAGCAACAGGTTCACCATCAATATATACGAGCCATTGTCGAATACTCTCTGGGCGAATAGCGACGATCCTCTTGTAGTAGCGGATATAATCGCTCTTATACCAGTGTTTTACTTTTGTCTTTCGAAAAGCTTCAACGAATTCACTATCAGAGACGGCGCGGATTTCTGCTCATGATTTCTCGAACTTTTTTATGGCACGACGTGATCGTTCATTCCATTTCTTCTGGTAGTGCTCATCTTCAAGAAGACTATATCCTGTTTCGCGAAAGTGATCCGTGAGATAGAGCCGTCTCCATCACTTCGGAATATCAGTCTTTGAGTATGGAATCCACGTTATCATGGCATGTTTGATACCTTCCTCTGTTTTGAGTTTCTCTATATCTGGCTCTACATCAGTTCGTTCATATCGAACCACATGAACACGACCACCAAGAAGTGACTTTTTCCAGGCGTATTGTGGCGGATTTCCAATATCAAATGTCTTTGGCCCACATCATTCTAGATAGGTTCTATATGACTCTGATGCGGTGCGATGATAGTAGAAATCGGCAGGGTATTCGTGGGGCAGGAGTTGTTGCATAAAAAGAAAACTTCAAGATTTGTGATGAGTGAAAATTGTAACAGAATACTGCGAGTTTGGCAATTCTTCTATGACACATTTCCAAGATGGAAGTGCCGAAAGGTTATTAGTGTCTTCAATAAAGGAACACTTGTCAGAATATCAATGGTAAATATCCTGGAATTATCAAGATTTTTCAGAACATCGAGATATTGAATCCGTGTTGGATAATGGAAATATTCATCTGAAAAAGCATCTTCCAAATAGAGGATATGAGAATATTCAACTAGGTTGAAGTACAGGACTTTTCGCGTGCCAAAAACCACATCATATTTCCCATTTCGTATATCTATCCACGCTTTTGATCGTCGTGCATCGGTTGCATCATTTGGCAGAAAAAGTGTTGCCTCATTTTCGAAGACTTTCCTATATTGCGTAAGGGAAAAATCATCGGGACATATAACAATAGTTTTCTTCCCCACGTACTTATTGAGAATCTTCGCATTAATAATGGAATTATGAAAAAAGAAGATATTTGAAGGCTCTTTCGATGGTTCTTTTTCTTTTCACAATACCTTCTCAAGAGTTCCAAAGTTCGTTCGTTCAAGTCGTGATATAACAGGACGTGTGAGGAAGAATCCAAGAACACGATGAATGGGGAGCATATACCTCTTTGCGAGGGATTCTATGAGGGTGATCTGGTATGGAGCGAGGATAGAAACACTACAGATAACTTGAACAATAGATTTGACTTCATAGTTCTCGGGAATATTTTCAGTAAAACCAGCTACAATGCCAGTTTCTACTTTGGTTCCAAGAGGAATCTCAACGAGAGACCCTATATGAATCTGTGAACGAAAAACATCCCCTACGTGATATGTGAGGGGAGTGATTCAGATTGAGTGAGATGATGGTATAACTGTAATGAACATTATATTCCAAGCGATTTTTTGAGATCCTCTGCCTTTTGAGCATCTTGATTTGCTTTCGCATTGGCCTTTTCCTCTTCGATATAGATATCCTTCAGTTGTTCCCATTCATTTTGTGCTTTTACTACAAGTCCTTTGATAATCTCACCTTCGGTTGGCATGAGCTTACGGAACTCAACACGCTCATCTTCAAATACCTTTACGAGTTCATCAACTTGGAATTGTGAGAGATTCGGGATCGCGTCAATAACACGTTTCTTCTCAAATGTTGAGAGAGAAAGGGAATGTTCAAGGAGCTCCATGAAGTATTTTTCGTCGAATGTCGTGAGAGGGTGAACCAGAAAACGCTTCACAATATCATCGTTTGGTGTCTTCGGTCGTGGAGGTGGCGGAGTTGGTTTTCCTGTTGCTTCTACTGGTGGTTGAGGCTGATCTGACATAGGGAGAATATTAAAATCTTGAGCAAATTATAGACGGAACAAGAAAAAACACAAATTGAAGTTGTTTTCTGAGGTACTGGAAATAAGAGATCTTCTTGTGAACATAGGACTTATTGTATCTTCCATACGATCCACATCTCCCCTCGTTGTAGTGAGTGTGAGTCTTCCGCTGTTGATATTATAGGTTGCACCAGAAAGGTTGAGTGAGGATTCGAGACTCATCCCATCTCACATACAATACATCATCGTTGATATAAACATACCAGTTCTGATTGTATTATCACTCAGACTATTATATCATCTGGAAATAGTATTACAAACGTGTATATTTATTAGGGTCTCCCCCAATTAACGGTAATTCTTTACCTAATATACTGGCTCTATGATCAGAAAAACTCTCTATCGAAAAAAATCACGAATTTAAGATGTAAAAATTAACCCGTAACTGGGGAAGACCTTTTTTCTTTATCATCAAGTAATTTTTTCGGGTCTCCTTATTCCTTATTGATCATTTAGCTAATTAAGTTTGTTAGCTTGAAAATCTGAACTCATTATTTGATCTACTTTTTTAGGACGTTTGGGAATACAACAGTCAAAGATAGGGATCATCATACTGTAAGTAATCATCGACGATAGATATTTACATTTTCCTTGTAGATTCCTCCTATCGTCGAAATGACAAAAATGGAACCTTTTTTCAAAGATTCCATTCTATGACTATGCACTCAGTCTATGTACTAATTTTTCTCCTCGACATCCGCCTCAACTGAACCGTCATCATTTTTCTTCTCTTCTCCTTCTGGAGTAGCAGCTGCGGCAGGATCTCAAGCGTGAGCGTAGATGCCTTGACCAACCGTCATCATCACCTCATTAAGTTCTTTCGTAGCAGATTCGAGAGCGTCTTTGCTTGCATTGGCGTCTGCAAGAACTTTTTTGAGCTCTTCGAGTTTTTTCTTTGCTTCTTCTCCATCCTTTTCCTCATATTTTCCCTTGTTTTCTTCGAGTGTCTTATCTGTCTGATAGACGAGAGAGTCAGCGTGATTACGAGCTTCGATTACTTCTTTCTTTTTCTTGTCGGCTTCGCGATTGGTTTCTGCTTCTTTCACGAGATTTTCCACTTCTGCATCGCTCATACCAGTAGAACCCTGAACGGTGATCTTCTGCTCCTTGCCAGAACCCTTATCTTTCGCTGTTACATGGAGGACTCCAGAAGCATCGATGTCGAGAGTGACTTCGATCTGAGGAACTCCGCGTGGAGCTGAGACGATACCAGAAAGGACGAATCGACCAAGTGACTTATTATCACTCGCCATCTCACGTTCTCCTTGGAGGATATGGATCTCTACGGAATCTTGATTGTCAGCAGCTGTCGAGTAGACCTGAGACTTGCTGCTTGGGATCGTCGTATTGCGTTCGATCATGCGAGTCATCACACCACCGAGAGTTTCGATACCGAGAGAGAGGGGAGTGACGTCGAGTAAGAGAACATCCTTTACATCACCTTGGATGATACCGGCCTGGATTGCAGCACCGAGAGCAACCGCTTCATCTGGATTAACCGATTCATTTGGTTTCTTACTGAAGAACTGTTCCACTTTACTCTTGATCATCGGGACACGAGTGGAACCTCCAACGAGGATTACTTCGTGAATCTGAGAAGCTTGAAGTCCAGCATCTGCCATGACCTTTCGACATGGTTCGATAGAGCGTTCGATAAGATCAGCAATGAGTTCCTCGAACTTCGCTCGAGTGATAGTGATATTGAGATTGCGAGGTACCCCGTCAACAATCGCGATAAATGGTTCGTTGATCTCTGTCGAAGTCGCACTTGAGAGTTCGATCTTTGCTTTTTCTGCAGCGCTGCGGACACGCTGGATAGCCTGAGCATCCTTTCGGAGGTCGAGACCTTCTTGTTTCTGGAATTCGCTCATCACGTACTCGAAGATACGCTGATCGAAGTCGTCACCACCAAGATGAGTATCACCATTAGTTGCAAGTACTTCGAATGTTCCTTCCGCACCAATCTCAAGAATAGAGATATCAAAGGTACCTCCACCAAAATCATAAACGGCGATTTTCTGATCTTTGTTTTTATCTACACCATAAGCAAGAGCTGCAGCTGTTGGCTCGTTCACGATACGTTTTACATCGAGACCAGCGATCTTTCCAGCGTTGATAGTTGCCTGACGTTCAGAGTCGTTGAAGTAAGCTGGAACAGTGATAACGGCTTCAGTGACTTCTTGTCCCAAGAATTTTTCTGCATCTTGCTTAAGCTTTTCGAGAACCTTCGCGCTAATCTCCTCTGGACGAACTGGCTTGCCGTTCCACTCGATCATACATCCACCATCTGGTCCCTCAGTAACCTTAAATGAAACACTCTTAATCTCTTCGGTTATTTCAGAGAACTTGCGTCCAATAAAGCGCTTCGCTGAGTAGATTGTATTAGCTGGATTGGTGACCGCTTGACGACGGGCTGGCATACCAATAATCGTTTCTCACTTTTTATTGGCGACAACGGATGGAGTAGTTCGTCCTCCTTCAGAGTTTGGGATTACCTTTGCTTGTCCACCTTCCATAAAGGCAACACATGAGTTGGTTGTACCGAGGTCGATACCGATAATTTTTCACATAGTATAAAATAGTTAAAAATAAAAGTTAAAAGTTTAATGATCCCCACCAATAACTCCCTTTTTGAAGAGATTCTCTTGGAGTTCATGGTCTAGCTCGGGGTCATTTCGCCGAATCCATTCGAGAAGCATTGAAGCGTGTTCTTTTTCTTCTTTTGAATTATGAAGAAGGATTTCCTTCAGTTGCTCATCTGTACAGGATCCCGCCCTCTGGATATACGCGTCGATGGCTCACATCTCTTCAGTAAGAGAGTCAATCGCTCTTTTTAAATCTTGAGTTTTACTGCTCAATGTACTCCTGTCTTCTTGTAACATAGAATAAAGGATTAAAAGTGCAAAAGAAAGATCTTTTACTCACTCATGATATCAAAACCTTTTTTTCTGTCAAAACTTTTTTAGCACTTTTTCATTCTACGTGCCAGAGTATATTCTTTACATAAAGATTCGAAAAAAGGAAATATTGTCTATAATCCAATGTAGATAATCATAATCACGGTACATGCAATGTAGATGGTTGGAATTTCATAAGACCATAAAAGACCATTCTAGCGGCAATAGATATCATTGGAGGAACTGACTGCGACTCCTTTCTCTCAAGGAAGATATGAACTCGACTCTGTCATTGGTCTTTTTAATTTGGGTCTTCCACAGTTGTCGATATTTACTTACCTAATATACTGGCTCTATGATCAGAAAATAAACTCTAGATGTGGAAATAGATAAGTCTTAAGCTTTGTTATGAAATTACATTACTTTTTATCTATAGCCACTTTATATAAAAGGTATCTATAAAGAATAGATTGAAAGAAAGGTAGGAATGGATATAGTGTATCGATGTTCAATCTCCATTCTCCATATTCTCCCGCTGGCGATCAAGGGGATGCTATTCACAAGCTCGTTGAATCTATAAAGGCTGGAAATGACTTCCAGACGCTTCTCTGAGTGACGGGCTCAGGAAAGACTTTTACTGTGGCAAATATCATACAGGAGCTCCAGCGACCTGCCCTTATTCTTGCACATAATAAAACCCTTGCAGCCCAACTTGCTCAAGAGTTCAAGGAGTTTTTCCCAGATAGTGCAGTGCATTACTTCGTCTCATACTACGACTACTACCAACCAGAAGCCTATGTCGTGAAGACGGGATCCTATATCGAGAAAGAGGCGACGATTAACGAGGAGATCGATCGATTGCGACATGCAGCCACGGAGTCACTCCTCACAAGACGAGATGTCATCATCGTTGCATCAGTTTCGTGTATATATGGTATCGGAGAACGAGGTGAATATGAGAAGCAATGTCTCAGATTCGAAGTAGGAAAGGAGTATATATTGGAAGCGGTGATTACGGCACTTGTTCAGCTCCAGTTTCGTCGTGCGACAGCAGACTTCAAGCCAGGGATGTTCAACATTCTCGGAGATACTCTCGAGATCTGGCCAAGTTCGAGCGAATATATCTTACGTCTTGAATTCTTCGGTGATATTCTCGAACGTATCACTCGCACAGAAGAGTTTACTCACGTTGTCTTGGAAGAAAAAGAGGGGGCAATTATATTTCCGGCGAAACATTTTGTTACCTCGAAAGGGGTTGTTGATGCTGCACTTCCACAGATTGAGGCAGAGATGCTTGAACGGGTGAAGTTTTTCGATTCACGAGGAAAACTCGTCGAAGCTGAGCGTATCAAGATGCGAGTGGAATATGACATGGAGATGCTTACAGAAACAGGTTTTGTGAATGGGATAGAGAACTATTCGATGCATCTTTCTGGGAGGAAACCATGAGATACACCCTCAACTCTACTAAACTTCTTCCCGAAAGGTTTCCTCACTTTTATCGACGAATCGCATATGACGATTCCACAGATTGGAGGTATGTACGCTGGAGATCGGGCCCGAAAAGAAAATCTAGTGAATTATGGCTTTCGCTTACCTTCCGCACTCGAGAATCGCCCACTAAAATTCACTGAGTTTGAGAAAAAGATAGGACAGACCGTGTTTGTTTCGGCCACCCCATCCAAATATGAAGCCGAGCATGAAAAGGTGATTGCTGAGCAAGTGATCCGTCCAACAGGACTCCTTGATCCAATTATCGAGATTGAGGATATGGAGTATATGGTGGATTCACTTATGAAAAATATTGCCCAAGTTCGAGTGAGAGGAGAACGAGCCCTACTGACAACGATAACCAAGAAATCTAGTGAAGATCTTGCTCTCTACCTTGCGGAGAATGGACTCAAGGTTCGATACCTGCACTCTGAGATTGAGACGCTCGAACGACTCGAGATCCTTCGAGATTATCGTCTTGGGGTTATCGATGTTATCGTTGGTGTCAATCTCCTCCGAGAAGGACTGGATCTTCCAGAAACTTCCTTCATCGGGATCCTTGATGCTGAGAAAATTGGTTTCCTCCGCTCCAAGACGGCGCTCCTCCAGATTATATGACGTGCTGCTCGAAATGTGAATGGAAAAGTGATCATGTACTCGGCTGGTTGTAAGCTGTCTATAGCTATGGTTGATGCGATCGATGAGACGAATCGCCGTCGAGAAGTACAAGAAGCGTACAATAAAGAACATGGAATCACACCAACAACGATCCTCTCTTCTATCAAGGAAATCGGAATCCCATCGAAGAAGAAATCCGCTTTTGACGGAGGAACCGTGCAAGGAAATATCACCGTATATATCAAGCGACTTGAACTAGAGATGGATGTGGCTGCTGCCAATCTCGACTTCGAACGCGCAGCAGAGATCCGGGATGAGCTCTTTGCCGTGAAGAAGAAAAAATAAGATCCACCTCTTCGTGAATCTTATTTTCTATACGTTCGCTGCATTTTCAATTCTGCTTCTTACGTCATCGGTTAACGGGCCGATTCCCTCATATAGTCTTGGTCATCCTGCTGTTTCTGCAATCTCTCTAGGACCTAGTGGTTCACGTAAGTCTCCTTCTCAAGTACCAACTCGCATTGATCAATCTTGACTTACCCCATCATGTGGTTTTTTCCCAGCTCATGGGAAATCCTCAAAGTTCATTCATGCCATAGTCGAATAGATTAAAAATAAAATATTGAACAGAGTTACTTTATATTATATATAAGATATGTCAAACTATTCTTTCGGCTATTATGCTTCGCTCAATAAACTCGCAATTTACAAACTCATATTTCTCATATAATGAGAAGACCTTAACTTATAAAATATGTTTACACTTCCAAAACTTCCATATGATCAGGGTGCACTTGCTCCATATATCTCTCGCGAGACGCTCGAATATCACCATGGGAAACATCACCAGACGTATGTAGATAACCTGAATAAACTCATTCCAGGAACAGAACTTGGGCCACTTTCCATTGAAGAGATCATTCGTCAGGCTCCAGCAGGAGGAATATACAACAATGCGGCGCAAATCTGGAATCACACGTTTTATTTTGAATGACTTGCTCCTATGTCTATTCCGACTCTTTCAGAAGGATTTCTCTCAAAAATTGTCGACAAATGGGGAAATATTGAGAGTTTCCAGACGGAATTCAACAAGGTTGCCCTTGCAACCTTTGGTTCTGGATGGACGTGGCTCGTGAAGAAACCAGATGGTTCATTTGATATCATCTCAACTTCCAATGCTGCTACTCCGCTCACAACGGAGAATAAACCACTTCTTACGTGTGATGTCTGGGAACATGCCTACTACATCGACTATCGCAATGCTCGAGCGAAGTATCTTGAGAACTTCTGGAACGTGGTGAATTGGGCGAAAGTGGAGGAACGGTATAAGGCATAAATAGAAAAAGAGGAGAAAAATTTCCTCTTTTTTATTCTTTCACGAGTACTTTCTGCAATTCCTCAAATTACTCAATCTGTCGATCAAGTCGGACTTTCTGAAGCTCGGAAACTTGATTCAATTCTGAAGTTCACTTGATGTTTTGCTCAACTTCAGTTTCCGCTTATTTGAGAGTTTTCTGTTGTTCGGTGATGCGAGTGGCGAGGTCGGAACGGAGATTAAGTAGGAATGGTGTAATATTTTTCTCGACAAGAGTAGATAATCTCTTTATAGACGAAATAAAACTACTCCTTGTTATATAAAAAGGAAGAATCCATCTTATATAATGAAAGTATAAAACTCATTTTCTTATCTGTTCAAGATTATTCAGGATAGTATTAATATATTCCTGCACAGATGGTTACATAGAAGAATACCTTTCATTCAAGAAGTTGTTCCGCTATACTCATATAAGCCGTTCCAACAAAGATATTAATAAATCATAAAACCACTCATCCAACAAGAGTGTCAATTAGTAAAATAGGAGGCAAAAACATCAGGGAATTTATATAAAATCTAAACTTCAATGAACCATT
>JAVHPT010000060.1:0-1899 GCA_036170735.1 Patescibacteria group bacterium
AATGTTGTTCCATCGGGTAGTAATGCAGCTCCTGGATTGAAAACACTGTTAATTGGATATGGCCAGTTGTCAGCAGTAAGAATTGGATTCAGTTTATGACGGTGAAAAAGTTCTTTATGTTGGTTGTTCATTTTAATGCTTCCATTGATAAGTGTGCTTGTTCGGCTAATCGTAACTCCAACAATGATTGAAGAAAAGCTAGCGTTGATTCTGCCCCTTGATTTTCGTTCAAACGATCCGAATGCAATCCATCACGACAGCCGCCCGTTGACGGATCATAAACGGAAAGATTTAAATCATTACGTCCAAGGAACCATTCAAATGCCCGACGGGCTTCTATGTTCCATAATTTGTCTCCGGTAATTCTGAATGCTTCGAGACAAGCAGATACCATCGCTTGTGCTTCAACAGGCTGTTGATCAAAACGAGCTCTCTCTCCTCCTTCATGATAAAATCCATTAGATCCAATAGGAACAAAATGGTCTGCCTTGGAGCGCTGCAAATCAGCAAGCCAACTCAGCGACTCTATCCCGGCATTCATCATTACTTTGTTTGAAATTGATTTTCCACATATGAGGAGGGCATGTGGAAGTGCTGCATTACAATAGGCAAGCGACTTTTCGTACCAGTGCCATGCTTCAGTGCGGTTGCTGTTATACAATGCAAGGAGACGGTTTGCCAATTCATCCCGCACCTGACTTGCTCTGCGGTCACCACCAAATTTTTGTAAGTATTGATAAATACCTATAAGTGCAAATGCCCAGGCGCGTGGACTGGTAGTTAAGAGACTGATAGGGAGCGTTTGTTCGAACAACCAACCCGCCAAACCTTTCAGAGCCAGTGCATTCGAGTGATTCAATACAGTTCCCAACGCCCAAAGAGAACGCCCCTGACTATCGTCCGAACCATTCTCTTCTAACCAATTTCGTTGATAGTCCATAAAATTCCGGAAACGTTTTGTTTTGTTGTTGAATGCAAATCCGAGGAATGCAAGATATCGGGAAGCCAATCCTAAACTTTTCTGATTCCCTAATTTATCCAAGAGAATGCTGACTAAAAGAGCCCGTGCATTGTCGTCGGTTGTATAACCATGAGAATAATTCGGCACCGTAAAAAGGGCATGTTGCAATATGCCGGTATAGTCTGTTAGATGGTCTAAATGATCGAGTTTTAAAGGAGGCAGTTCGCCGGGATGTTTATCCAGCGCTTTTGCGGTAAAGCCAGGTGGAATATAATGACGGCGCTCCGCCCTTGCACGTTTAAAACTTTCCATATACCGTTGAGCAACTTCGGACCAAATCATTGTACGTCCAAGCATATAAGCACGCTTGCGCATTGCATGACGTTCGGCTTCGTTATCCAACAAATTAATCACTTCATCTGCCAAAGCTTCCGGATCATGGAAAGGAACCAACACACCCCGACCATCAGAAAGAATTTCCTGCGCATACCAATATGGTGTAGAAATAATGGCTTTACCGGCGCCGACTGTGTAAGCCAATGTTCCGGATACTATCTGTGCTTCGTTGAGATAAGGGGTGATATAGATATCGGCGGCTCCGATGAATTCAACGAGTTCTTCGAGAGTAACAAAACGGTTGTAGAAGATAACATTACTTTCTACACTCTTTTGATGGGCTAACAATTGAAGAGAAAGCCGGTATGTTTCACCTTCGTTTTTAATAACATGGGGATGTGTGGCTCCTACTACCATATAAACACAGTCGGGATAACGTGCGACTATTTTAGGAATAGCTGAAATAACCGTTTCAATTCCTTTGTTAGCGGAGAGTAACCCAAAACTGAGTAACACTGTTTTTCCTTCAACTCCAAATAAGTCTTTGTTGAAACTTGGATCAACAAATGGAACGTCAGGAATACCGTGCGGGATAAGATCAA
>JAVHPT010000061.1:0-32270 GCA_036170735.1 Patescibacteria group bacterium
CAGTGATCTTCACTTGTCCTGCGACTTCGAGTTTTGCTCAAGGATTTTGCACACCAATTCCTATGTTTCCACCATTTCCATAGATCCAGTTTCCGATATTGAGCTGGTTTGATGCAGTATTGGAAATATTTGGTGTGGTATTTGCCCCGAGAAAGATATTGTTCCCTCATGATGTAAGCGTAGAGCCTGCATTGTATCCGAGAGCGGTATTGGAGTCCCCTGTCGACAAGAAAAGTGAGTTAAATCCATTTGCCGTATTGTATGATCCTATGTTATCTGAATACAGACTTCCAAATCCATTCGCTGTGTTGTAGAAACCTGTCACATTTGAAAAAAGAGCATTCTTTCCAATACCAACATTCGAAAGGTTGATATTACTGGAAGTTCCTGCACCAAGCCCAAAATAGGTATTACTATTTACTGTATTTCATAGCATCCCAGCCTTGGTATTATTTACCTTAAAACTCAAGGAAACATCATCAAGGGTTCCGAGAAAATTTGTTCCAATAGTAAGTCAAGAGTTTCCTGTAAGTTCCCAGGAGGTAGATGAAGTAGGAATCTTCCAACTCGCAAGACCACTCGCATCTGAGGTAAGCACCTTCCCTGAGCCTTGCGTTCCATCTACCACTTTGACAGTACCCGCAATATCGAGCTTTGCTGCTGGATTGGTTGCACCGATTCCTATGTTTGTTCCATCATTATAGAGAAGATTATTCCTTATCCAATTCGTCCCATCAAATCGGAGAGTATCACCAGCTATTTGCCCAAGAACAGAAAGTCCAGATGCTACGGGAGTAACACAAATCGGGGTTCCTGTAGAAGTAAATCCTCCAACAACCTTTCCGGTGTCATTACAGAGAACTTTACTGGTAAACATATTATCGAAATATGTCTGAAACCATCATCCTGCTTGCTCTCAAGCTGGAGTTGTGACAGGATAAGTAACTGCTCCTGCTCATGTTATCGAGCAAAGGAATGCGAGAAAGAGTCAGGTGACTCGGAGAGAGAGGTTTCTCATAAGGAAAATGGTTAGGGAGACTTATTGGATCGTTGATACCACACCAGGCGGAGGATCAGAGAGGATACTTGCATCATAGTCAATAATCAGTGGAGCATCATCAAGACGTGGATCAATGAGTCCTATCGGAGTAGATTTTTGGGTTGGATCACTCACATCATATGTACGGAAGTAATTCAGGTCATAGATCTGAGAATTTGCTACCGTACACTCATTGATAACAACTGGACATACCGTAGGAACTTGTTGTGCTCATCCGATAGTATTTTTTGAGATGAGAAGTCACTTGATATAGAGTTGCCTTGCAGGGATATTGAGCGCTCCAGAAGCTACATATGGATTTATTACACCAGCTACTTTCTCTCCAGAAAATATCGAACCCTCAGCATAGAGGAAGGCATATATTTGTTTTACCTTATCTGAAATAATAATATTCCCTCCATTTCCATCATGGTCCTTGAAAGCCACCAATGCTCTCGGAACACCATCATTTACACCAATTATATTGGATGTATCAAGAATAATGTCTTTCCCTATAACTACAATTGTACGCTTTCATTGTGCGCTGCTAGGCCATATAGGGTTTCCTATATCAAACGCGTAGTCAGCACTCTTCTTAATCATAAAATTAAATGCTGATTCCGAATTTTCGAGAACGGAATCAGCGATATTTCTCGAAAGGAGGGCAATATTCTTCTGGAGGATATTCATGATCTTTGAGTGATTAGACGTCGTATATACATATCCAACATTCTGGTTTGGGAGGTCGAAGATACGTGTTCCTGCGATATTCCCGATGATGGCAATCTTTCCAACAAAGTTGATATTGAGTCCGCTTGCAGTAATTCCCGTCTGCGTCGTTGCAGTCACTAGTCATACTTCAGAATAAAGTGGAATCCAGCCAATACCACGACTCCATCAGAACCCCTCTATGAGAGCTGTGTTTGGATTATAGTATACTCCAGTATATCATCAGATGAGAGATCCCGAGAAGATAACCCATCCCGCATTTTGGCTCCATACACAACCAAAAACAGGGCAAACCTGGTTTGGGTTTCGGAGAATATCATCTGGACAGACAACCTGAGGAACACATGTCGAATCTCCATGATTGAACGTTGCCCAACCAACATTCCCCAGCCAAAAATATCATGAAAGATATCATGCTTCATCAATAGTTGAGGTATACCCACTATTCGCTCCTCCAATATCAAACGTTATATCTCCAGGGTGTCCAAGAGACCAACTAGAATCAGGAGCAAAAAATCAGTGAATATAATACAATCGAGATGCCGCAAAGACACCAATAAAGGAGAAAATGACGAATGCAAGGATGGAAAACGAGAGAAAAAATTTACGTTTCATGAAAAATGGATATGCTCTAGTACAGTAGTATAGGGAAAAGAACAATAAAATACAGAACAATTAAAGAGAAAATGTCTTCCAGAAAACAAAAAATATCTTATTGTATAACTTTATTGTACACATGTATATATTCCAATTGTCTATATTCGGCATCCAGATGAGCCCAACATGGTACTGACTCATGTATGCTCTTGGGTTTATTGTGTGTTATACTTTTATCAAAAGAAATATGAAGTTTCGAGGAAATGACATTGATACACTCTTGTATTTTGTATTTTTCTGAGTGATTCTCTGAGGAAGGATCGGGTATATACTCTTCTATAATCCTTCTTATTTCTTTGCAAACCCAGGAGAGATACTTGCATTCTGGAAGGGTGGAATGAGTTTTCATGGATGATTCCTTGGTGTACTTTTTGCTGTATTCCTTTTCACACGATTCAAAAAGTATCGATTCTTTGTAATTACCGATATTCTTGCTGTTATCATACCAATTGCACTTTGACTCGGAAGAATCGGGAATTATATCAATAAGGAACTCCTTGGTTTTTCTCCATATGATGGTCCGTTTGCTATAGTAGCAAACGGTGTTTCATATTTTCCAAGTCCACTTCTTGAGATGACACTTGAGTGACCAGTTCTCTTTCTTCTCACGTTTTGAACGTGGAAGATAATGCAAAAGTCAAAAGATCAAAACATAGGAAACTCTTGAACTACGAGCGCTATCTTCTTGACTGGATATGCCATAGCGAGACTTATCGCTGAACAATTCCGTCTTCCTGATGCACAGATTGGATATCTTTTTAGGACGGATTACATTACACTTGGTATGCTCTACACAATCCCCATGCTCTTCTTAGGCATATATATACTCCAAAACTCGAGAAGATAAACAATGATTTTTATCGTGTCTCTATTCGACTCCTTCATGGAAGAAGAAGACCTATGATAGTCCAGTTTTTTACGAGAACGAAAATATTCCAAAAAGATACAGCATGATTGAATAGAGAAAACTTTGTGTACATACTACGTTCATATGAGATAATGAAATCTCGGATATAGAGAAAATACTCATGTTTCTGAAGCTCAGGTATCTGGACTGAGAGCTGCAGGAGAAAGAGAAATTGGTTTTGGATGCGAGCGTTATATTCGAGGAGATCATAGATGGTATCATGACGATGAATCATGATGTCCGAGTGAAGTGAACAGATGGTTTCAAAGGCTTTTTCATCGACAACATATGGACGCATGACTTCAACAAGCGCAGGAATCTTCGCAACTTTGGAAAGAAAAATATCCACTATCGATCATTCTATTTTTTGTACAGAAGAGCGGAAAATAAAAAAAAGCGCGAGATATACTCAGAGATATAGGGCAAATACCACAGAAATAAGGAAAAACATATTCATAGTGCCATCATATTCTGACTCTTTTTTTTTGCAAATTTTTTCCATATCCTATAATGGAACCTTATCAAATGATTGAAATATGAGGAGTAAGCTCTCCTTTCCTTATTCCACCTTGCTCATTTATGAAGAAACCCGAACTCATACGTACGTTTATTACTCCTATCTTAGAACTTGTAGGTGTGGGATGAGCATATATGATTGCGTATTATCTCCGCGGGATAACTGATGGTATTCCTTTTGTGCAGCTTCGAATTCCTTATATTAGCTATGAACAATTTATTCCCTTTATCCTCTCTGGGATGACACTTTGGGGGATTGTTTTTACAATAAAATGACTCTATAGATTCCGAGATGATGTGCCACTCTTTGAGGAAACTCGTCTCGTTCTTACCTATAGTTTCTTTTGGTTTCTTTTTTACTTAAGTTTTGTGTATCTCTCAACAGGATTCCTCTTCATAAAAGAAATTCCTCGTCTCATTATTATCTATGTATATATTCTCTCAACGATATTTTCCATACTTATACGAGTTATTCGACATAGTATGTATACTATGCTCTACAAAAAGTGATATATCGAGAAAAAGAAGATACTCGTAATTTCTGGAGCATCAAAAGAGACCTCTCCTCTTGAGAAAAACCCTATGATAGAATATATCTATATGCCAATTACTGACATATCAGATATATCTACCCTAATAAGAAAGAGAGATATCACTACCATTATCTCTCTGAATCAAGAGAATACAACAAAAACGATGCAAGAAATTATCGAACTCACTCGAGTATATGGTATTTCTTTCGTTTATCCAAAGCTCCTTCCTGGGATGCAGGAGTTTACAAGAAGAGATGGACTAATCTGAGAAATGCCTGTTGTTGAGGTTATATCAGTATCCATAAGTGAATGGGGACGCATCATAAAACGAACACTCGATATTATACTATCATTTTTTGGACTTCTTTTTCTTTCACCCATTTTTCTCGTTATCATATTTGGAATCAAGATAGAGGATCCTCTCGGTCCAACAGTATTTAAAAATCGACGCATCGGGAAAGATGGAAAGGTATTCGATCTCTATAAGTTCAGGTACATGTATTGGAAATATTGTGTGAAAGATGCCTATGGTGTAGATAAGGAATACGATGAGGCACTCAAATATGAAGAACTCCTCAAAGAAAAGAATGATACCAGAAGTGGTCCTCTCTATAAGATAGAGAATGACCCACGAATGATGAAGTTTTGAAAGTTCATCGAACGACTCTCACTCGACGAGCTTCCTCAACTTTGGAATGTCCTCAAGTGAGATATGTCACTCATTGGTCCCCGACCACATCAGCCTCGTGAAGTCGAAAAATATCGAGAAACTGATCATCAAATGCTGACTGTAAGACCATGAATTACTGGTATGGCACAAGTATATTGAAGAGAGAAAAATTCCTTCGAGGAAGAGGTTATACGAGATCGATATTATATTGAACACTATTCCATCACACTCGACCTTGATATCCTACTGCGAACTCTCTTTGTTGTTATTACTCGGGTTTGGAAAAAGGATTAAAGCGAGAAAAACTTGAAAAAGGGAGAAAATAACTATAATCAGCACGTATGAATACTTATTCTTCTGTAGTCGTGGTCAATGTGTAAATCTCTCCCCCGGGAGGAGTCTTTGACGCGAAAAATGAAAAGCGTTCAAAACCTCTCGAAGATGAGAGGTTTTTTTAAATAAATTTATATCCAACTAATCTTTCATTCTTATGTCAGAATTCCCAAAACAATATGATCCAAAGACCGCTGAGTCTACAAGCCAGCAACTCTGGGAAGATAAAAAGATCTACCTTCCAAGTGAATGAACGACAGGAAAAACCTTTTATATTCCTATCCCTCCGCCAAATGTCACTGGGAATCTTCACCTCGGACATGCCCTTACTTTAACTCTTGAAGATATCATGATTCGATACCACCGTATGAAAGGCGATGATACTATCTGGATACCATGAACGGATCATGCTGGAATCGCTACACAGGCACAGGTTGAGAAACACTGCGAGAAAAATGGAATCCCACGAAAAACTCTTGGTCGTGAGAAATTCCTCGAAGAATGTTGGAAGTGGATTGATGAATACGGTGGAAATATCCAAAACCAGATAAAGAAGATGGGGGCTTCAGTAGATTGGAGCCATGAGCGATTTACATTTGATAAACAATCCAATGAGCTCGTGGAGAAAATTTTTATTGACCTCTATAATAAGTGACTCATATACCGTGGTGAGTATATGGTAAACTACTCCCCTGCTCTCGAATCTGTCATTTCTGATATCGAGGTGGAGCACCAAGAAGTGGAAGAGAAAATGTACTATATCAATTACTTTGTGTCTGGAAGTGACAAGGAACTTCTCATTGCTACAACTCGTCCCGAGACACTCCTTGCAGACCAAGCCATTGCCGTGCATCCAAAAGATAAACGGTATAAAAAGCTCATCGGACGTTCTGTAGTTCTTCCAATTATAAACAGAGAAATTCCTATCATCGGTGATGAGATGGTTGATATGGAGTTCTGAACTTGAGTTGTGAAGATTACTCCTGCTCATGATCCTGCAGATTTTGAAACTGGAAAACGTCATGGCCTTCGTCTTGATTATCGCGTGATCGACAAAAATGGTATCATGACCAATGATGCAGGTGTCTTTGCAGGCCTCAAGGGAACCGAAGAAGCGCGAAACAATATCGTTGAGCTCCTCAGGAGCAAAGGAAACCTCGTCAAAGTAGAGCCTTATATTCATAAGGTTGGATTCTGCTCTCGTGGAAAGTGCCGTATTGAATCCGTTGTATCAACCCAGTGGTTCGTCAAGGCAGGCAAGATGGCAGAAAAAGTAATTGCAGGATACAAAAACAAGGATTTTGTGATTATGCCTGAACGATTCAATAAAACCTTTGAAGATTGGATCTTCAATCTCCGCGATTGGTGTATCTCTCGCCAGCTCTGCTGGGGACATCAGATCCCAGCATATTATGACACCAATACGAACGAACTTATTGGGGTCACGAGAGATCCGAGTGAGCTGATCAAAAAACAGTGCGAAAAGTATAATATATACTATAAAGAATTGAAAAATTCTCAAAATGGAAGTAATTCAAGCGAAAATCGAGTACCGCAGTGAGCTGTATCTAATAATACAGCGAGCGAGAAAACGCAGAATTGAACTTGAAGGACGACATTTTGAGAATTTTTCATGAGGAGAGATGATGATGTACTTGATACCTGGTTCTCCAGCTCTCTCTGGCCATTTTCAATTCTTGATTGGGATTTTGAGAATCCAAGTGAATTCTTCCAAAAGTTTTATCCAGCCAATGTCCTAGAAACTGGCTACGATATCCTCTTCTTCTGGGTGATCCGTATGTTCCTCATGGGATATGAATACACTGGACAAACTCCATTCAAGACGGTATATCTCCATGGACTTATCCTCGATGAACAAGGAAAAAAGATGAGTAAAAGTTGGGGGAATGTCGTCGATCCGCTTATTGTGATTGATCAGTACTCCACTGATGCTCTCCGCCTTTCTGTCACACTCTGAAATACTCCAGGAAATAATCTGAATTTCTCGATGAAAACAGTTGAAGAATATTCATTATTCTTGAATAAGTTTTGGAATATTATCCGGTTTACCTGGATGAATATCGGGACCATTACAGAAACCAAGGAGTCACTCAGAGAAAGGATCCAGAACGATAAAAAGTCACTTCTTCCCTATGAAAAATGGATACTCTCTCGTCTTACTGATATTATAGAAAGGACAACTAAGGGTATGGAAGATTATAGTTTTTCTATTTCAGGAGATGATCTCATCACTTTTATCCGTGATGAATTCGCTGATATTGCCATAGAAGCTTTTAAGATTGAGAAGGGCAGGTCAAAGCTCGGAAAAGAAGTTATGTCGCTCTGTGCTCTTGAGATCCTTGCTCTTATGCATCCATATATCCCACATATTACAGAGACTCTCTATGGATATATTACCGGTGGCTCTATTCTCGCCACAAGCACCTGGCCGATTACGAATATGAAGAGAAGTATCGAGACCGAAACAGAATTCGGAAAGATATCTGGAATTATTAAAACTATTCGAAACATTCGTGCGGAATCTGGGATCAAGCCTGGAGAACATCGTGATGTATTTATTGTAACCAAAGCTCTAGAAGAAGGAAATATTCGAGCAAATACCAATCTCATCATAGGACTCACAAGAACCCAGAGTCTCTCTATCGGAGAAAAACCATTAAAAACAAAAGGATATGCTTACGGAGTTATATACGGGTATGACATCTATGTAGATGCGATGATCGATGAATCAAAGATTGAGGAGGAAAAATCTCGACTTCTCGAACAAATCACAGATAAGAAAGAGTACCTCCGTGCTATTGAATGAAAGCTTTCGAATGGCTCTTTTGTAAAGAATGCTCCAGAAAAAATCGTACGAATCGAGATGGAAAAACGCAACCAGACGCTCGAACAACTCGAGAAGCTCGAAGAGAAATATAAGGCTCTATAGGGAAAATAGATCCACTATAAAACCTTAGTTCTTAAAACTTATTTTGTCAAAAATTTGCATAAATAAATTCGTTGCAAGAAAATAAAAATATTTATACTCCTGATATAGCATTCGAGACTTTAATAAAGGATATCAATCAAAAAGTTAAAGATATGGATAGATCTACAACTAAATAGTCTCTTTATATTTCCATATCTCAGTAATTGTATCGCAAAGGCCTCTTCTCAAGAAAAGTCTTTAGCTTTGAAGTCTGAATTTGTAGTCATCTTCCACGAATCTTCCCTTCAGTGCCGACATACATCGGATAATATTGTTGTGCCAGTTTGAGTTGCTCGATGCATAGATAGAGCCCTTATCATTTCCCCAGCGAGAGAGCTCACTTACCTTTGTATATTTGGAGAGGAACTTGTTATCGAGTGTTTGCGCCATCCACGTTATCCCTTCCTGCGCCGAAGCAAATGCATAGGTACTTCCATCATCGGTATTTCCTATATTCCCAACATTATAGGCTGTCTTGAGATGATTTCCAAGTGTTGTCTCAGCAAGAGCAACACACATGAGAAAACTTGGATCAATATGCGCATCAAGAGCTGTATTTACCCACATATCCCAGTTATTAAAATCTGACGTTGCATATTTTGTGAGAAGGAACTTTTGTCGGGATTTTTCATCAGTACCCGTGATGACAAATTTCCTTTTATACTGATCTACATTCGCTTCTGTACCAGACTTTTCTATAATATCAGTGATAAATTTTTCTTCATACTTTGAAGGAAGTTGTTTAAAGTCGAGATCAGCAAGAGAAAGGAAACGAAGAGGATCTACTGATTCCTGGTTTTGCCATACCTCAAGATGGAGATGTGGTCATGATGTCATCGATCCGGCACCAGGCGTTCCTGGAGTTCATCCACTCTTTGCGATAACATCACCCATCTTAACAAATTGATATGGTTTGATATCAATCTCCGAGAGATGACCATAGACGGTAACAAAACCGTCGCGATGCTTGAGGGCAAGGTATGAATATCCTGTTTTAGTTGGAGGAAGGATATAGTATACATATCCATCCATTGCCGCTTTTACATCCGTTCACTGAGGTGTAGGAATATCGATTGCTTCATGCTGACTTCCAAGTGCAGAATAGTATTCTGGATCATGAAAGTAAGTACTAATACGCATCCCTGGAACTGGCCAAGAGAGGATATTAGAAGTTCCTGATGCGAAGTTGGTTTTCTGGAGCTCCTTCTCATTCACAAAATACGCGCGAATTCTCATACAATCTTCAATAACATTCGCTGTCTTTTTTATATCTCCACATCCATGTTTCTGAAGGAGGGCTTGTAATGAAGCCTGATAATCAGATTCTGCCTGTTGCCAAGCAGTATCAATGGTTGCCTGTGCCTGTTCTTGTGCATCAATATATTTTTGATACAGTTCTTCCTGTCATTTTGTTATTTCAAGGAGTTTTTCACGTTCTGTTTTCTGAACCTGCATATTTGCAGTTTGTCTCTCGAGATCCGCTTGTAATGCATCCAATGTGTCGATCTGATCTGAAAGTTGAAGGGAAAGTATATAATAATCCTTTACGAGGGATCGGTACTCATCGACAAATGTTTGTCCAAGCTGACTTACAAGCGTTTTATATGTCATATCCGAAACGAGGAAATCCGTATTTGCATCTGAAAGAATAAGTGATTTCATGATATCAACATCCCCCGTATGATCAAGAACAAGATTTCATTCGGAATAGATATTTGCAAGGTATGCTAGAATGATTTTTCTATGATCGGAGATCTTTTGCTTCATCTGAATAGATGCAATATGAAATTCCTGGATTTTATGTTCTTTTAGATAGATATCATTCTTTGTTTCTTGAATAGATGTTGCTGTTGTTGTAATTGCTTGATCGAGCGTTGCTATCGCACTTTCAAGAGATGTTCGTCGTTCTGTAACAATAGTTTTTTTATCTACATATGCCTCCTTCATGAGAGAAAGTCGGCTCTTCAGTGAATCAAGTCCATTCATCTTATATTCATGTACTAATATATCACTGGCTCATGTCTCCGTAAATGGAAGAGAATCAAAAAGGAGTTCTGATTCACCTTCCTTGAAATTATCGAGGATTCGACCCGAAGTTGTTGTATCAATTGCTATCGTTGATTGTAACGGAACAACAAGATAAACGGAAAATGTAAGGAGAAAGATGGTTCGAAAAGTTTTTGGCATACATATACCTTATCATAAGGAACAAGAAAAAACGAGAAAAACACAAAAAAATAAGGAGAAAGTAGATTGCTCCTTACCGAATTTGATGTTTAGTAGAGTATACCCTTTTGAAAGCTACTTTTCACCTTTACTGCTAAAGAAAATTTCCTTCTTTCTTATCCATTCTGGACTTTGACGACAGAGCCGAGTTCTATGCTCACTTGGATCAAGGAATTCTTTGATTCATTCCTCAAGAAATATAGTATTCTGACTTCATTTTACATAAATCATCGTTGGTGTATCTTTTGACTTTTTGAGGAGGTTGTAGATCTGCTTCCCTGCCTCTCGCGAAGAGAGTCTATGAAAAGTCTGAAAATTCCCAGAGATAATCGGAAAAACATATTGAAACATAAGAGGTCATACAAGAAAGAAGGATATATCACTTTCATGAGGAAAGAGTGTGAGTATCTCATTTGCAAGTTGAGTATGAAGTGACTTTGTCTCATCTCCAAGTTCCCGCATATCTCAAAGGAGAAAGATAATCCGGTGAGAATTGAGAAATGACCTCATAGAATAAATCCCCGAGTGAATACTCAAATATCATCCATTGTAACTTCCATCTATAATAGTAGATTTCTCAATTCACTTGAGGACTCCTGACCGTCAAGATTCAGGAGAAAATGTTTTCGCATATTCCGAGATATCCTCAAGACTCACTTGCAGTGTCTCAGCAACAGCATAAAGCGGAAGGAGATTATCAATCTGAAATTCTCAGAACACAGGAAGTGTTATCGGATAATCATGGCTATATGCATGAACAATTGCGCAGGTTCCTTGTTCATCGATTGTGATATGTGACGTATCAATATCCGACATAGCTCACCGTCAGTAATAGATGGCTTCCCTTTCAATATACTGTCTGAGAGTATCATGAGCTATAAGTACCTTCGGTCCATTACAGATCTTGAGTTTTTCTAATCGGTATACCTCTAGGTTCCCAAATTGTTCGATATGGTTTGGCATGATCTCCGTGATGATAGCAATATCAGGAATTGCGATCGAGAGGAGAAAATCCATCTCAGAAGGATGATCAATGCCATACTCAAGAACAATAAACTTTGGATACTTTGAAAAAATACGATATGTAGCAATAAGAAACACTCATATCCAACGAATTGGATTTTTTCCTCATGTTTTTGCACCAATAATGGTCAGCGGAAGTCCATATTCACCATTGTAATGATATGGGGAATGCATAACCGCCTGACTACCAAGCTCATGTATGAGATATGATGCAATATGTCCAGCAATAGTTGTTTTCCCAACAGTTCAAGTAACACCAATTATATACGGCTTGTGTATCTGAAGGATAGTACGAGCGGAAAACGCAAGAAATGAAAGAAGGATTGTCTGCATAGATTTTTAGCATCATAAAGGAATATGAAGGAAAATCAAGATAAAGCTTTCATTTCTGAAAATTTTATTTGTGAAAAACGAAAAGTTTTGTATAATTCGTGGTGTATTTCTCACTCATTCTTCATATGGCTCAAGTTACGCATAACGATTTTACTTTTACGATCCTTGATGAGATCCAAGCAAAATATCCAGAACTCATGGAACTCATACTTGGAAGTGAGTCTATCGATAACAATGAGAAACAATACTGGTTTGATATTCTTCCCTCCATGACCGATGAACAGATCGATAGACTGTTCAATATCCTCATGACAGAACGCCGACAACTTGAGGAACTCAATATGAAGTATCAAGAAGAAATCAAGACTCTCAATGAGAAGCACCTTATACAATGGCAAACCCTGCAATCACAGAAGGCAAAAGAAAAAGTCAAAGAAGCAGAGAGTAATGATACCTCAAAACAAGACGCGAACAATACACTTGATATGTTTGGAAACATCTAGTATTCACTTAATTAGCTCTTCTCTTCCATGATCCAAATATCCTCTCTTCATTATAAGAGTGCCAAAGGTACAAAAATCGTACGTTCACACAAATTGACACCACATGACTCTGTGACCATTTTTTGTATTATAGAAGGAGAAAAAGAAAATGTTGTTAGCATACTTGAAGACCACCTTCTTGAGATGGTCTCATGAGTAGAATGGCAAATCCATGATATTGAAAACGACTTTTCATACGTTGCAGAACATTTCAATCACTTTATAAAAAACCTTGAACCAAATGACCTTGATGGGGTATCAATTATCTTTGCAAGTATCTTTTGAGATACTCTTACTCTTTCTGTAATAGGACATGCCCGCGCACTTCTTGTAGAAAAAGATGGTAATATAAGCACGATTTCGACTGAAGATCTCGGGAGGTACGAATTTCATTCAATATCAAGTGGGGAGATCCCAACAGGTGGAAGCATCTATCTCTCAAACGCACCTATTGAATCAATACTTGGAGATGATATTATATTTGAGTTTTCTGAACTAGATTCAAATACATGGATAAAGACTGGAGAGAATGTCCTTACGAGAGAATATCATGATAATCTTCATATCACTCGTATTACCAATGAGCAGATAAAACAAGCCCGAACGTATGCAAAATCATGACAGATTGATATCATGCGAGAAAAGGGGGTTGTATTTTTTTCATATATACGTAAATATCTTCCACCAAGAAACTGGGGAAGCTGGATGGAAAAGGTTCCAAATGGTAGTAAAAAAATGCAGTATGGATTTCTTATTATTGGTATTATTATCCTATTCCTCCTTGCATATTCCTTGATGAGTGCAATATCTGGAATAATACATACTACATCAACTGATTCCAAGAACCAGATTCTTCAGGCACAATCTCTTATAGACCAGAGTCAGAAGCTCACCAATAACCCTGTAACATTTAATAAAAATATAAAAGATGCAGAAAAGATTCTTTTTTCACTTCGTGATCAGAAAGAACGTATGGCAGATGTTCAAGATCTCCTTAGTCGTATAGAAGCAATGAAAAAAGAGGTCAATGATGTGCAAACCATTGATATGAGCAAATACACATCAGTAATAAAGTTTAATCCTAGCGATTTTTCTCCACTATGAGTTTTTGAAAAAAATAAGAAGCTCACACTCATAGGTCGTAATGGAGTTATTATGGATTATACGAGAGAAAGTTCTCTTCCAAAAGCTTCGGTATATCCGCCATGAGAGGAGGCTATCTGATACGATGTTGCTGATGATGGGAATTTCTTTATTCTCACCAATAATAACCGTATCCTTTCACCTCGAGGAAGTGAATTAACCTATGTGACCGTTTCATGACAGGATTGATGGGAAAAGGCGAAGTCACTCAAGACATTCAATGGAAATATCTATCTCATAAGTGATGATTCTCATCAGGTATTTAAGCATAAACCGTGAATGAATGGTTTCTCACCAAAATCTGCAGTCCTTGAAAACACAAATTCTGGTATACTAGATATAGGAATCGATGGATGAATATATATCCTCATGCAGAACGGAATAATAAATCGTTATATATCAGGGAAAACAGATACTCCAAAAAGTATCATTATTAATAAGGTTCCTGGAGAATATGATATATGACAATCTTCACCAACTAGCTTGTTTCTTCATCCTAATCTTACTTATGTATACATTTTGAGTGGTAATAGGATTTGGGTCTTTCAGCCTGATGCAAGGCGCTTTCAAGATGTGACATCGCTTACATATATCGCTCAGCTTGAAGTTCAGACACAAGAAGAAGTACGAAGCATCTACGTTCCACGAGATGGAACCTTAAATGTTATAACTAATCTATGAATATACGAAATATGATTCGAAATAGCAGATTGAAAAATTATTCTCAGATAAACCTGTGTTTAAAACCCAAGCTATCATCCTTCATGTACAAAAGATTCGAGACTCAAAAGTCAGAATAATATTTTTTACTCGAGAATATGGACGTATCTCTTGTTGGTTCAAGAAACGTGAGTTTTCCCATGGCATATGAGATATAGTTCTTATCTATATTGAGAGGATAGGAAGTGAAAATATGCTAAGAACGGTGGAAGCACGTCAAAGCATCATCATGAACACGTGGAAATATTGTACAATTATTCCATTTCTGGAAATTATTCGCATATTTTATGCATTATTGCCGGAATCTGTTCCTCATACAAATATATTTGATGATTATCTGTGACTCGTACTTAGTCTTAGAGAATGAAATATTATCTCTCTATTTCATTATATTCTCTTTCAATTTAGGATCCTCAAAATACTTGGGATTATAGACGGATCTAAACTCACATGAAATCCAAGAATGAACTATATTGACAGCCATATAACGATTGTCCCAATAAGAAGGATCCTCGAATCAAAACCATTAAATCCATGAGAATGAGAATTACTCCAAAAGATTAATCTTCAGGCCCTATATAGATTAACATAGGAAGTTGAGTCGAAATATATTTACACAAACTTTTTTATTTATTATATTTATTATAAATATGCTATTCTGGATATTTTTCTTTATCTGAACATGCTTTGGGAGCTTTAGTACTGTCCTTATTGAGCGTTGGCACAACAAAAGATGAGGCATAATGTTCGGACGAAGTGAATGTCCAACATGTCATCATATTTTATCTCCACTCGAACTTGTTCCAATATTCTCATTTATCTTTCAAAAAGGAAAATGTAAAAATTGTAAGAAACATATTTGACCATTTTATCCAATAGCAGAAATATATATGTGACTTATCTTTATGATTATGTCATGGGTCGCTCTTTCATTCTGATATTATGTTACTGATATTATGTGGTGGATATTTATTGTCTGGGGTTTTATTACTTGAATATACATTCTCTATGACTTCAGATATATGGAGATCCCCGATGAGGTTCTTGTCCCATGAATATATGGAACTTTGATTCTTCTGTTGATCTGAGTACTTTGAGAAAATCTTCAAATATTCTTTGATATAAGTACATATACTACTTTTCATACTTTTCTTATTGATCATATATCAGCTGCCATAATTCTCTATAGTTTCTTATATGTTCAGATACTTATACCTTGAGGATTCTTTCTTCTCAAGCATCATAAAACACGAGAGTTTCTTCTCCTTTGATTAAGCTATTTTACGTTTCCTTTTACACTTCTTATTGATTTCTTCCGGAAAGAAAAAAACTCTACCGAGATAGATATCCCAACATGGGTTGGTTGATGAGACCTTCGTGTTGCTATCTTTATTGGTCTCACTCTCTGAAGCATCCATGGGATCGCGAGTTTCTTCATTGCCTATATAATATGAAGTATGGTTGGAGTTTCCATACTTGTTTGGAATCATTCAAAATGAAAGAAGAGTAACCCTCAGATTCCGTTTTGACCATTCCTTGGGATTGGATGGATACTAAGTCTTCTCTTTTATAGTGAGATATTGAACTTTCTAAATATATAAACTAACTGTCAATAAATATCTCTCGACTTCCGATGAAAAAAATGTACAATCTGGACTACATTTATATCTTTCTCAAATACACATGCAAGACAAAAACAAGATCAAGGTGCTACGCGATCTCATCCATTCCGCGCAGAATTCTATTAATTCTGCAAAAAAAATTCTCAATACCCTTCTTGGAGAATCTTCGGAGGAAGATGATATACAAGTTGATACCTCATGACTGATGAGTTATAGCTCTTGAGACCTACAGGTTGTTGAGTGAGTATTCACTGGTGAGTCCATGCTTGGTCCAGATGGTAACACGTATCCTATTCCTCAGAACTACGCTTCCAAATCTTTACTTGTTCAGTGAAGTAAATTGAAAGCAACTATAGAACCGAATGGTCGTATAAAATATAAGATTATTGGAGAGATTCCTTTTGAGACAAAAATAGGAATTGTTACAAAGAATGGAGAAAAGTACCAGATCAATACCAGTGACAAAAGTTATCATGTTCTTATGGCCGCGATTACCTTCCATAAGTGTGAAGTTGGAGATACAGTAAGTATCCGTGTTCCCGAAGGAAAAGATGCAACATATGCCGTTATTGAGGCTATTATCCCAAAAAACTAATTTTTCTATCTTATATTTTCATATGTATAATTCGCCCCGCAGAAATCCCCGAACACAAAATATCTTTCCATGGACATGGGTTATCGTTGTCTCAGGAGTTATTGTTATTTTGCTTCTCGCAAAGTGGTTTATGTCATGATCAAAAGAAGCTAATGCTTCTGCATACCTTACAGTTACACCAAGAGAACAAAGTACCGTATATATCTCTATGAGCGCCTCAAGTAAGAATCGGATTGACTGAGTAGAGAAACTTTTTGCATCAGACAAGTCATTATCTGTTGAAACTGGTTGAGCAAGCGCGGAAAATGAATATATGAAAGTTGACCTTGATAAGAATACTGAACTTACCTATAAGTCTCATTCATCCTCTGGTGAAGTTATAGGAGTGAGCAAGGGTCGTGCATGGATTGCTGCAAAAAACATTCCCGTCACAGTTGAACTCAAAAACTTTTCTCTCATAATAAATCCAGGGAATGTTAGTCTTGTCGAGCAAAATAATGCATTTAGTGTTGATTATGCGATTCAGGGAATATCATCTATTTCAACATCAATAGGCTCATATGCTCTTCAGACTGGAAACCGTATCATGATCGGAAAATCTGATCTTGTTAGTGGATCTACCAATCTTTCGTCTCTTGCTGGACCAATTGATGAGAGCATTATGCAAAATGAGCTTTTTACACGAAATAATTGAGAAAATTTACTCAAACAAGTATCATCTTTTTCTTGAACAAATCAAACAACTTCAGGAAGTATAACAAATGAAACTGGAGTTCTATCGAATACTACCACAAATCACGTTATTGAAATTACCGACCCAATTGATGGTACAATAGCAAAGACAAATACTATTACTATAATAGGGAATATTCTCTCAAAAGATGTAAAACGTGTAACAATAGATGACAAAGATGCTTCCGTGAGTCCAGTAAATGAAACATTTGTTATGCAAAATCTGTCTATGGATAAGGATATTATGAACTTTGTTTATAAAGCATATGATGGAAATAATAGTCTTATGGAAAAATGAGTCCTTGTTGTATTTTCGTCGCGATGAGTAAAAGATAATCAATGACGTCTCGTTTCTAATAATTTCCCCATTTCAAATAAAGATTTTAAGATAGTCTTCCCTACGGAAAATCCATATAAAACAACAGATTCTCTTGTAAAAGTTCAGTGAACGGTCCCGAGAGATACCGTTGAATATATAGTAGTAAATGGTTATAGGCTTCAGAAGTTTATACCAAACTCAACAGTATGGTATTATTATGCCAATACTGATACGAAGAGTATGGTCGATGGTATTAATCTTTACACAATTAAGTTCTACGGTTCAGATAATACTGTTCTTTATTCCCAACTTTTTACCATCGTAAAAGAACTAAAAAATGTTAATATCTCAGGTGAAATCATCAAATAGGAAGTGATCCACCATGATTGAGCTCCTCGTAATGATGGCAATTATGGCACTTGGAATTTCTACAATGCTTGGGGTCATCGGATCTTGAATGGATTTTGCAAAGAGCACTGAAGATACTATAAAGGCGATTAATCTTGCCCGAGAGTGACTCGAATGAGTAACCAACTGGCGAGATACCAATTGGCTCCGTTTCTCAAGTGATAAGACCAATTGTTGGAAAGTGCAAAATGTTCCATCTTACAGTAGTAGTTGTATTGGGGATAACTTCATGAGTGATAGTAATAGTAATACTGATACTAGAAATATTCAATCCTGATCATATCTCCTCTATACAAATAACTGAGTATGGTTTCTTTCATGAATTTCCACAAACCCTGATTGGGTAGCAGATTGGTCATCATATACTCAGCTCTATAAAACTTGGCTTGATGCAAATGGGTTCTTTACTCAGACGGGAGGAACAAGTAGTACCTATTGCTCTTCGGTTTGACAGACAAACTGTCTCACAATATTCACTCGAGAAATACAGATTAGCCTGCCTGTCAATACAGATCCAAGTTATACCTGAACAATTTATGTTGCGAGTATTGTCCGTTGGAAATGAAAAGGACAACACGAGGTGCGGCTCAATACTACACTCACAAATTGGAAATCAAAGTTCTAGATTTTCCTCAAATATTGAAAAAGTCGGCCAAAAATAGGCCGACTTTTTCAATATTTGCACAAAGAGAAAATATATGTTAGAGTGGATAAAAATTTATCCTCATAGCACAAAAATAAATATGCAACGCCTCAAAAACATCCCGTGGCTTCAGTATGCTATCATGTGAGTTTGGGTCTGCAATTGTGTCCTTGGTGCTGCAATTGCTGTTCGTGAATCATGGATCCCATATATGAATGCCTGATCTGATACCTACAATAATATTCATGCTGACCCGTTTGATGGTACAACGCTCCCAATAACCTATATTCCTGACTGGACAAAAACTGCGTACCAAGATAAAACGGTACGATTCGAAAGTATACCTATTTCAGACTATATTCCTATTCCTCTCTATGATCCGATTTCGCTTCTCGATGTAAATAATACAAGTAAAACGTCCCGAATTGTCCATTATACATATATTACAGCATACATGGGAAGTTATCGGCTCAATTATAAAGAAAACGATTGAAGTCATCTTGGGGTAGATATCCGTGCGCCGCTATGAACCCCTGTACTCTCAATTGCCAATGGGGTTGTTGTACGAACGGTTGAAGCTGATACAACAGGAAATAAGTTTGTTGTTATTCGCCATGAAGGGGTTCCTATAAATAGGAAGAGTGTAACTCTCTATTCTGGATATATGCACCTTTCGCAAATCACAGTGACAGAGTGAACAAAGATAAAGAAGGGTGATATGCTGGGGAGAGTTGGTATGACAGGTATAGCAACAACTCCGCATCTCCATATTCAAGTTGATAGGGCGGATGCGCCTTTTCACCCATACTGGCCATTTACAACAAGTGACTCAAATAAAGCAGGGCTTTGATTCTTTGAGTCTATTAATGCTTGACTATGAAAAGAAAATGCAACCAGATATACGATCAACCCAATGACTTTTATAAATACATATCTTGGATGAGTGGTTTCAGAACAAATCCAAGTATTCAATAGCGCGCCCGTACAACAAACACAAGTAACTACTGTCCAGGACCAAACTGATTCACAATCTCAAGATGCCCGTGAGGCACAGCTTGGATCGTATACCACTCAACCTGTGATGACATGTCAGAAGAATCGATTCTCCGATGTTAATGAAACAAGTGCTCTTGGTAGACTCTTGTATCCTCTTGTGGATGGAAAATGTCTTTTCCAAGAATCGGGAACATTTCAGCAAAAAGAGAGCATGACATTAAGAGGGGCTCTTATAGTCCTTATGAATTATTACAAAATAGAGCCAACATGATGAACTAGCCATTTTCTTGATATTCCTATCGGTGATGTGATGCAGGGATATGCTCTTGTTGCTTACAGACGATGAATCCTTGATTGAAACTATGCATATCCGGACAAGATACTCAATAAAGAAGAATTCGCGGATCTCATTGTAAAAGTTGCAAATCAGAAAAAGAATCCAAGCCAAATGCGCATATATAATGACGTCGACGCCATGAATCTCCATTTTCAAGCAATTCAGGACTACGCATTTATGATAAAGGCCCGATGAGGAAAATTCTCACCTAAGAGTATTCTCACACGCGGCATTGCTGTCCAAATGCTTGCAAATATATATAAACAAGAAAAATAAAAGTAGATTTCTTACTATAATTCCCTATACTAGGGAAAATTCTGATAATACTATTAAATTATGTCTCAAAGAAAAATCCTCTTTTTTGTAATCGTAGGCGTTGTGCTCGTGAGTGTTGTTATCACCATAAATATTATCGGGAAAAAAAAACCACAGATTGAGACACCAAAAGCTCTTACTATATGGATCGATGAGGGTACAACCGAAGCATATAAGGATATTATTGATGGGTTCAAGAAGTATGCCCCAGAATATGCAAAGACAACAATTACTTTTGAAAAGAAAACCTCAGACCCAGTTCAGTACCGTACACTTCTCCTCAATACATTTTCCGATGGGAAGGGCCCAGATATCTTCATGCTTGATGGATGAGAAGATATTGTACTCGAATGAAAGATTGAACCAATTCCATCAAACATTATTTCTCTAAAAGATTTTGACAAGAAGTATGAGGATATATTCCTACCTCTTATTATATCTTCATGATCAGTAAAAGATCAAACCGAGTATCTTATGGGTGTTCCTATGGGATATGAAACTCTTGGGGTATTTTATAATAAATCCCTTGTGCGAACAGTTCCAAAAACATGGAATGAGCTCGATACACTCTACAATGACTGATTAGCTACATGAAAATATCCATCCAACCTTGGGCTTAGCCCCCGATACACTCCGAATATGTCTGATATTATGGCTCTCTTCCTCGGGAACCAGAATATGCTATCATATAAAAACTTGCTTAGTGCTGGAAGTGCATTTATATCATATATGCACTATGGAACTCTCTCTATAGGTGCGAATGTGAATTCTGGTGGAGATGTCTATGCAATAAAAACCACTCTCTCAAGTGCGACAAGCCAGATGGACACAGATAAATCAACTACCCTTGATATGTTCATGCAATGAGATATTGGTATGGTATTTTGATTCCCGAGCCTTGTGGAAGAACTTGAGAAAGCATACAAACGGGCAGGAGATAACGCCGTCAATGATATTATCCTTACTGAGAGGATCCCAAAAGATTCATTATCAGGAAAAAATAAGAATCTCGCCCATTATACATACTTCTGAGTCTCAAAAACAACCACCAATGAAATAGCTTCGGCAAAGTTTCTTGAATATCTCATGACAAAAGATGCTGAACAAAAGTTCTTAAATACACATCCCTATCTTATCGCTGCTCAAAGGGAATTTTATACAGCTCAGGGAAATACTCAGCTATCAAGCGTACTTTCACACACAAGACTTGATGCATTTATCCCAGAGACTGATGAAACGCTCTTCGTGTTTGATTATGGTCTCAAGTCTGAATTTGATACTTTTCTTGATAAATATATTGACAATAATAATACATGAGACATAAGTAATGTCTGACAATCTTTATCTCATACAATACTATGTGCCGTTGCACCATATACACAGTGAGATATTCCATCAGATTGTGAAAAAAAGGAATAAACTTACAAAATTGCTTTTTTTCTTTTCTTGTGATACGATTCTCCTACTATATGTACTTTCTTTATGAAAAGCCTTAAATATCTTCTCATCTCCTTAAGCATCTTTGCTTTTTGATTATCTCATGCCTTTGCAGATTGTAATGGATGGTTTTCGTTTAGTAGTAATTGTGATGTAAAACCCGTGTACTGCCAGAATGGCGATTGTTCTCTCACAAAATGAGTGGACGCCACAGGAAAAGCTGTAGATGGACTCCTTAGTAATACCCCTCTTTCTCAATATGCTCAGCAAGTTGTTTCATATTTTCTCGCTTTTGTAAGCCTTATTGCCGTTATATATATCATCTATGCTGGTTTCCAGTTGATGATTGGCGCTGGAGATGAAGAAAAGATGAAGAAAACAAAAAATATTATTATCTATGTTGTCGTTGGCATCATTATAATATGGCTCGCATTTGGCATCGTAAAATTGGCTGTCGGTCTTACAAAAGTCGCTGATGTGTGATGAACTACACCTCCGATTACATGGTCACTTGTTCCTGAAGTGTCGGCAGATGGAGTATCGGCATATACTGAAAGTAATACCGATACTTTTCGAGATTATCAATGACGAATTAAAACTGCTATACAGAACCTTGAGGCTGAACTCAGGGTAAACGGTTCTGTCAATACAAGCAATATACAAAATATTAAAAATCTCGTACAAGCAGCCTATGATCGTCTTCCTGATAATATTGACGCTGCAACAGAGAACTCGACAGCAAAACGTGCAGTCGATATGTATCTTGATATTGCCATGAAAAGTCCAAACTCTAATCAAAAAGTTGGCGATGCAATATCAAAAGTTTCAGAATTTGTTGATGGAGCAAAAATATCAGGCATTACTGGAGATATCTCGGCAACTCCGAGTGATTGAAATGCCCCACTTACAGTATCTTTCCTCGCAACAAATGTGGTTGATCCATCTGGAACGACTCCTGGAAACAATAATTATATTTGGTGGATACGAGAGAATGGATGAGTCAGACATGAACTCGGACGAGGACCAAGCCTCGCACATCCATTCATTCAAGAGTGAACTTTTACGGTTAATCTTGATGTTGTCTCTGGAAGTCGTAATAGTAAAGGACACACTGACGTTCTTCCTCTTTCGATCTCAAAATCTATCAGCGTAAAACCGAAGCTTGGGGAAATTATTCTCCTAGTAAACGGCGTAAATGTAAGTAATGTTGACAATCTTAAGATAAGTCCAACGCTCTGAAAGATGGGTATTGTTCTCGATGCTACTGCATCGCGCGCTATAGGAAACGGAAGTATTACTAATACTTCATGGGATTTTGGAAATGGAGATACTATTAGCTACAGAGGAAAGCCCATTATTGAGAGGCAGATTTATGTTAATCAATGAGTATACCCTATAAAGCTTGAGATAGAAACGAATGATGGAAAGAAAGTTACGAAAACAATTCAATTTATTGTTCGTGATCCTTCTGCAGTTATACAACTTGATAGCAATTTCTGACATGTCGGTGATGAGATGCATATGTCAGCACTATCATATTTTTCAAATACAAATAATGTCGAGTACTCTTGGCAAATCCAGAACGATAGTAATAGAAAAATACTAAAATCCGCTGCAGGAAATACTCTCAACTATAAGTTTGATACCATTGGACAATATATTGTAACGCTAAACGCAAGGAGTCCGAATGGAAACATTGATACTGATTCACACACTATCACAATAGAATCTCGGGAACCAATTGTGGATCTTGAGAATCCTGTAGCAATCAGTTCTGAGAAGCCAAATACTTTCATTTTTGATGCATCAAAGAGTTATGATCCTGATACGATGTCAACGAAGTGACTTACGTATACATGGAGACTCGATGGACAAAAGGTCGATCTTCAGGACATTACAGGGAATGGCGCACGTGGTACTCTTAGATTTGATAGCATCTGAACTCATACAATCTCTCTCACCATTGCAAATGTATATGGAAAAGTTGCAACTACTGATAAGACGTTCGGCGTTGACTCTGTTCTCTCCGTCAATATGCTTATTACTCCGCAAGTTGCACCAATCGGAACAACTGTAACTTTTGTTGCCCGATCAGAAAATGCAGATTTTGCTGAATGGAATTTTGGTGATGGTTCATCACCTCAAAGTGGAGATCAAAAGCTCGTACAACATGTATTTCAGAAAACTGGTATATACAATGTTTCTCTCACTGTAAGTACGAAAGAAGGATGAAAGACGAATCAGATACAGCGAAAAGTATATGTAACAGATACGGCAAGTCCCTTTGCTATTATTGATGTAAGTAATGGAAGTAGCAGTGTTCATGAAGATCCGAGCGCATGCTGAACAGGAGCAATAGTTGTAAATCGATCCGAGGCAACTACCCTTGACGGATCCAAATCTGTAAATATTGATTGATCTACAAATGATCTCTCTTATACATGGAGTTACTTTGGAAAGACAAAAACAACACCAAGTCTCTCTGAAAAGTTTGGTGAACTAGGATGTTTCCCTATTAACCTCACGGTTCGAAGTAATAAAAATGGGGCGACACATACATCTAAACAATATCTCTATCTCAAAAACCAGCCTCCCGAACTCACAAGTATCTCAACCAATGTTGATACAACAAAGCAAGATAGTCAGAAGGTACTTGTAAAGGTCTCAGCAAATGGTGCTACCGATCCAGATGGCGTCATCACATCGTATATATGGTATTACTCGACCGAATCAGATAAAGAACCTCAGAATATACAGATAACACAAAAACCTGAGATTACTTTTGTTCTCCCAAATATTACTGAGAAATACTATTTTGGCGTGATACTTGAGGATAATGATGGTGCTCGTACTAACAGTGCAGATACTTCAAGTGAACAAGTTCCTCTCATCCTGAATAATCAGAACGGGAATATTTATATGCCACTTATTACCCTTTCAACTCCAAAGACTGCTGTACTCGCAGGAGAAAACGTTCATCTTTCAGTAGAAGCAAAAACTATTGTAGGAACAGATATTACAGGGAAATCCGATTATGCTTGGGATTTTGATGGAGATGGAATAATCGATCAAAAGACACAAAATCCGAGCATTGATCATATTTATCAAAATTCTGGAAATTATACTATCAAGGTACGTGTGACATACAACGGAGTTTCTAATACAAAATATCAAACTATCTATGTTAAGAATGCTCTAAAGGCTCATGCACATGGGTATCATCTTTCTGATGGAAGCATCTACTTGCTGAACTCAAGCGAAGGGATCTATGATAAGGCCCTCTGGAATATTTGAGGGAAGTCTATAGAGTCCCTTTATTCTACACTTATTGAAGCCGGAAATAATATAGACGGCTGAACTCTTGGGACTCTTACCGTTTCAAACAACGGTAGCGATGTAGATACTGCTAATATCCAACTCTCTGATATTGAAGAGGTTACTGGTTCAGGAATATACTACCAGTCTTCTCCAAAAGCAGAAAACGACACTATTCATGTAAAAGGATCTTCAGATAAAGTTCTTCTCTCATTCCTCGGAAATACAGCATCACGATATGCTATTGATACCAATACCGAGATCGATAGTGATCTAGATGGGATTCCTGATAATGATGCTGATAATAAAGACCTAGCCTCTTATAATGATGGATCTGTTTTTGTCATGAAGGACTTTAACGCCGTCCGAGGTCATGAACAAAAAATAAAAATTACCCCTTTCCAAGGAAATACTCCTATTGCATCAAAAATTATTACTCTCATTTTTGATTTCGTTCCAGAAGCATCATCATCCATACACAGAGAGGCTGCCGTTAATTCAGGTTCTGTAGGTATCAGTACTTTTGACAGAGCGAAACTGGATGAACTCTCTTCGCTTATTCGCTCTCTCGATGATGCTGATCGCGTTATCCTTATGAAGGGATATAATACACTTATTGAAAATTGGGATGATTCTTTTGCAAAGTCAAAATCGCTCATCGATATCCAAACAAGTGTAAATGATGCAAATATTACGGCTGATATAAAAACAAAGCTCACGAACGTTATCAACGACCTTCTCAGTGGTGATTCTCGAGCAACTGATGATGTCACGCTTTCAGCAAAACTCATAGAATGACTTGTATCAAAAAGTCCAAATTATACGGTACTCTTAGAAAAACTCACTGAAATAGAATCCCACCCTCAATCACTTGCAGCTAATGTAGTTCTCGCGAAAGACATCTTTGGAATCATACAAACTGACTCATCTCTTGATGATGCAACAAAACAATATATCTATAATCAACTAAGTGTAATCAAAAATGGCGGATCCCAAAGTGTTCCCCCAGAAACAATCCAGACACCCTCAACATGAGGATGAATACTTGGATTTGTTGGTGGAGTTGTGAAGATTTTCTTCCTTATCATTGGTATCATCCTTTTTGTTATACTTATTGGATATATCGCATATCGTGTTTCAAAGAAAGATGATACCATTGGGTTCCAAGACTTTCTTATCGATTCTGTGTTTCATGCAAAAAAAGGAACAGATAATTTTACGAATGAAGTAAGAAATCCAGCTGCAACAGTTTCTGTTGAATCAGAAAAACTCAGTAAAGAAACTACAGAAAATCCCGTTGATCCAATGACAGCATTTATTCAACCAGAGGAAGTGTCATCTCAAAAGAATGAATCTCCAATGATGCCAGCAAAGGAAACTTTCTCTGAAACTAATTATACCGAATTTCTAGCTCCAGAATCTCCATCAACTCAAAAAGTAGAAGAAGTAAAAACCGCATGAGTACCTGACTGGTTAAAAACACCTTCATACCCCTCTGCTGAGGAGAAAAGAGTAGAAACCCCTGATGTAGTAGAAGAAAAGGATGAAAAACCAATATCTTCTGCAATATCTATTCCTGTAGAACCTATACCCTCCTCTTCTGATATACCCGATTGGTTAAAAGAAGATTCTACTTCCTCTACTATACCAGAAGAGGAAGTAGTAGTAGAAAATGTTCTTACAGCTCCAGAGGTTCCTCCAATAAGTGAAGATATACAGTTCAATGAAGATATAGTATCTCAAGAAACTCCTGAAGATATTCCAGAAAATATTCCAGAGGTAGTTGACACATCTATCCCAAGTTGGTTAGTTGATTCCATCAAACAAGAGGATACTCCTATTACTAATAAAGGCGAGGCTCTTGCTACGGTGCCTCAAAAGAAATGAACCAAGAAAAAACAAGGAAAAACTGAAGAAGATACTACTGATGCATCAAAGGAAGATACTTGAACAAATACCCAAACAACATCAGGAGATATACCTGACTGGCTTAAGTAAAAAAAATGGGATACATACATTCCCATTTTTTTTATGAAAAAGTTCTGTTTGACGAGAAAGTTCCTTTTCATATACTGATAATTGACTAATTCTGAGCTTACTTACCTAACGTTCATTTTATGGATACTCCCGAAATAAGTGGAACATCTCCAGCGGTTCCTCCTGAAGCAAACAATGAGGCAATCCCTACAACACAACAACCATCATCCTTTTTGGATAGCATTATCGCATCAACAAAAGATGAGGCCACTCATACTCAAACTGCAAACCCAGATTGAGGTACCTGAGGAGGTCAGGTATGACAGACTGGAAAACCAAAATTAAATTCTGGTACCCCAACTCCTCCGAAGAAACCTCGGGAACCAATGCCTCCTGGTATGATACTCAAGGCAATAGGAGCGCTCTTTTTTGTAGCGATTATCTTTTTCGGAAGTTTTCTTGCATATATTGTTTTTAATCCCGACCAAGCATATTTCTTTGTAAATGTCTTTGGAATAAACCCGAATGACCTTGCTGGTGTCCTCAAGAAACTCATTAATGGAAGTTTTTGAATCATTATCCTTGTTCTCTCTGTAGTTTGGATAATTTCCCTTTTCCGAGCTATCTGGGCGCCAAAAGAACTCAAACGAAAACGCCTCCTTGGGTGGATGATAGCCATACTTGTTGGAATCATCTTGTTTGGGATTCTTACTTTTTGGGCATATCTCTTTACAGTTATCAAGACTATTAATTTTCCTAATCTTGACTGAAGTGTCACTATATATGACAATGCTCTCTATAACAATAAATCAACCAAGGGGGAGTCTCAGATTCAATCTACTAATAATCTTATTGGACCGATTACCCTCAAGTTTGATATCTCAGAAAATGCAAAACAAGTTGAGACGAAAAACTTCATACAAATCAGTTCTTATTCGATTGATTTTGATGGGGCGAAGTGCAATGATGGATGATCGTCTATTGTAACTGGATCGAATCCTCGTGAAGAAAAGTGAATCGTATGTACATTTGATTCTATAAAAAACTATAATATAAATGGCTCATACAAGTGAGTGGATCGCCTCTGAAGCGGCATAACTATCCCTATGAACCTAACTCCCGTGGAGATCAGATGAGTTCTCGTAGTAAAAGAACAAAAAAATAAGGATGATAAAACTATCATTACCCTAGATGCAAGTAGCCTCAAGACCCTTGGAACCCCCCGCTGGCAATATAAAAATGATAATAATATCCTCTCTCAGGATTCTATCACAGAGGAACCAACAACTACACCAATTATTGTTTATTTCTCGCTTTTCGGTAATAGTGTAGATAGGATATTTGTGCTTCAAAGCACTGAAAAAAAGGCTATCTGAGGAACACTAACTCTTATTCAGGATCCTGTAGACCCTCTTTCATTTCAATTCCAGATAAGTGATCTCACGATAAACCCAAACCTCATCCTCAAGATAGAATGGTCTCTCGATGATGGCTCCCTCATATGTAGGCATAATACTGAACTTTGTGAATATACCTTTAGTACCTATGGAAAGAGAAAGATAAAAGCAATAGTATTTCTCGCAAGTGGAGAGAATTTTACTCTCGAGAAAGATGTTTCCGTAGATGAACCTCTTCTTTTAACAAGACATGCTCTTGTTACTGATGATGCTGGAAAGGTTCTTAATACACCTGATACATATGATATAAAACTTCGGACATATCTTTTGCAAAATGTTATCCCTCCAGCAACACTCACTTTTGACGCTCGGGATATCGTTATAGAGAATCTCTGATATCGACTTCTGGACGTTATATGGACGTTTTCTGATGGGAAGAATACCGAAGAAAAACGATGAGAGAAAGTTACTTTTGATATTAATAATACCCTTAGATATACAGTGAATGCAACATATACTTTTGCAAAGAATACTACCACAGGAAGTGGTGACTTAAAAACCTGACATGATGCTATAACTATTGATGTTGAGCACAAGGAACTTATACCAAAACTTTTCATCCAAACAACATCGGATTATACCCCGGCTCGTGTCACTGTAGATGGATCACAGTCTAAGTCAGAACACTGAGAGATTATCAAGTTTATTTACGATTTCTGAGACGGTAAACCCCCTGCAACAGGAGATGCAATACAGGAATATGAATACACTACACCCGGAAATAAAGAGATCACTCTTACTATCATTGATAACAATGGAAACACCGCATCCGTAAAAAAGGTGGTTGTACTCAAAGAAGCACCAAAAGTTGTTGACTTTGCAACAAGTCTTTCACCATGAACGATCAATTCTCCTGTTGACTTCTCTGCAACAAACTCAAATGGGCAGATTGATGATTATATATGGAGTTTTGGAGACAATACACCAACACTTCATGGATATTCTGTCTCTCATACATTTACAGATGCCTGAACCTATGATATTTCCCTTACCATCATCTATTCCGACGGTACAAGAAAAAGTACAAGCAAGAAATTTATAGTTGTAAGTACTCTACAATAATTTAAAAAATCCCTTCTTCGTTGAGGGGATTTTTTAAAAGAGATTACTTATTTAAAATATATTCTTTAGTGTGAACAAATGTTCCGACAATCTCTTCAGTACCAATGAGATGGATATCCTCAATGCGACAAACAAATATAGGCATATCCTCATCATGGGCAAGTGCGATAGCAGCCTGATCCATGACATGAAGATTTTTGTGAAGTGCCTCTTCAAGAGAAAGGATATCATACCGAATAGCATCATTATGTTTCTTTGGATCTTTGTCATAGATTCCATCCACCTTCGTTGCCTTTACTACACAATCACATTGAAGTTCGAGAGCACGGAGTACAGCAGCAGAATCTGTCGAAAAATATGGGTTTCCTGTACCTCCGACAGAGATAACTACTCTTCCCTTCTCGATATGACGGATGGCACGGCGGCGAATAAAGTTCTCTGCGACTCGTTCTGTAGGAATTGCTGACATAACACGAATTTCTACACCAGCATCCTCGACAGCCTCACCGATAGCAAGTCCATTGATAATCGTTCCAAGCATTCCCATGCTATCACCTGTTGCACGATCGAATCCTCATCGTTCAAGCTCAACTCATCGAAATATATTTCCGCCACCAACAACAATCACAACATCAAGTTTCATCTTTTGTACGAGATATACTATCTTTTCCGCAAGATATGAGAGAAACTTTGGATCAATTCCATATCACTGACTTCATTGAAGTGCTTCGCCAGAGAGCTTAAGAAGGATACGTTTAGGGGTATGATATTTTTTCATATAGGAAAATAACAAGGGAGGAAATAAAAATTCTATCGACTTTCTAGTGTCCAAAGAGACAAACTATAAAAACTCGCCTAAGTTATAGGCGAGTATAGAAGAAAAACATAAATGAAAATGCGAGCACGAGCACAAAAAGAATAGCAAGCGAGATAATCACCGCATTACGTCTTGATATCTCGGATTCAAGGGTAGATACCTTTTCGGTAAGCATATGAGAGTCTTGATCGTTTTTACTTTTAGCACTTTCGAGGAGAAAAGTAGCTTTCTTGTATTCAATCATCGAGATGGAATTCTTGAGTTCTGTCTCGCTCTTCCCAAGGCGATACGCAAGGTCCTGGATAACCGCATCCTTTTTTGCTATGAGTTCCTGAGCTTCCGTATAGAGACGAGTAAACTCTGTAGTAACAGCAGATTCCTGTCTCGAAGGATGGATAATCTCATGAGATTTAGCTTTCTCATCATCAGTGATAACGATATAATCCTCTCGTGAACGAGCTAAATCCATACCACGAAGTGCCTCAATATCATCTTCCTCGAGAAACATCTTCTTCCCGATTCTGCGTGTACGAATACGTCCCGCCTGGATATGTCGATCTATTGTTCGGGATGATACCCCGAGCCTCCCAGCAGCTGACTCGCGATCTAGATTGAATGCCATAATGATAAAATACACTTCTTAAGGATGGAGTGTATTTTATGAAAAAAACTATAGAAGGCAAGGAAAATAATCCAATAAAGTAAGTATTTATGGTGTTACCTTGAGACGAAAGAATTCAGAACTTCCATCAGATAAGATTCTACGTGCATATGCATAGATAGAGCCTCCAAATGGGGTGATATTTGATACAAGAAGTTTCTCAAATGGTACTCAGACAATCCTAGGTGAGCCAATAATAGAGGCTCCATCATATATATCCATCCTAGATCATTCAATTCCAGCGAACTTGGTCCCTCATATATCCTCTATTTTTGTAAGGTAATTATAGTAACGAGGCAGTACTCCTCCTGTAGGAACGAGACTTGAGTTATATATCCTTCAGACTCTATCGATATAGTTGGATCCCTGAGCACCTACGATAGGATCAGCATATGGTAACAAGACAGTATTAACGAGAGAAAAATCTGAAAGATTTCTGATTTCGTAACGAGGATAGTAGATTCATCCCGTATATGTTTGACTTATTTTCAGCACAAATGTACTCGATGTATATGCGTCCACCGTACAGAATCAGGCTGTCGTTACACAGGTAGAAAGGGTATACCCTCAGGTTCCAAAGGTTGTATCGAGTGCACTGGAAGAATTAAACCTCTTTGCCTTAAAGACGTTCGGTCCACCCGATGGTTTGTAGTAGACGAGAGAATAAAATCCTGCACTAGCCGAAGGAAATACCGAACGCACCTCATCTGTTGAGCCTCCTGCCCATCAAGAAGTTACGGCAAATACTGGGCTATTTGACATGAGTCAGAGCCAATAGGCATACTTCTGGACTCAATAAGAGGATGTACAAATAAGGTTACCTCCCGAGGTTGTGCCACAAACTACGGATCTATAGAAGAGTCCAATATGACCATCAGACATCCTGAAGATATCGAAGCCTTGTCCACACTTCACGGTTCCTCCATAACAACCACCTCCAGGCGTACTGGCACATCCTCTTGTTCCAGTATGATCGACATAACAAATATAATCAGTTGTGTTGCTTCAGCTTGGTATGGGCCTATTAATGAGAGTGATTGCATCGCTGTCACTTACTTGAATAATATCAATTAAGGACTCATTAACGTCAATCTTAAATGATGCCATCCAAGCATCTATCTCTCCTCATAATCCGTTGCCACCACCACTCACCGCCGCATCCACATATGCCTTGGTTGCGACATGATTGGCTGCAGTAGGAGCATTAGCAATAATGT
>JAVHPT010000062.1:0-9076 GCA_036170735.1 Patescibacteria group bacterium
AATTACTTTTCCCTTATGTGAACCGTCATTTCTATTGATAAATCTCAGACCATAGAAAGAGAGTTCACTCCTGCAACAGGAGTACCATTATTCAAAATCTTAAAAGACATAACCCGTAATACTCTATGGTAAAGTTAGTAAGCAATCCTGTTACTTGTAGTTCTCATGAAAGTGAGAAAAGTGTATCTTATAAGTCTATCAGTTCCATTTTATGAAGAATCCAGGGACTTTATGAAAAGATCCTGAAATGAGCAAAGGAAGAAAAAATTACTCTTAATCAAAGTCTCGATGAACTCTCATGAATCTTTTGTTCTGTTTCAGAAGCCCAGTTATCTCAGATATTAAATGACCTCGCACACAAAGATAGGAAAAGATGGAGCACTTTTAAATGGGAAAAGAAGTTTTGAATAACGCCAGTAGATGTCATGAATCTTCCAAAATCGGTAGGAACGGTGCCCAAGTTAAAAAAAGATTGACGGATGATACGCTTAGAAACACCCCCAATAATTGCTCGAGAACTAAAGGTACTCAATATCTACTGAATTACATCCGAAAATATTGCTCGAATCCTATGCACCTTACACTAAATCTCTATGTCTCAAATCATTGCCCTCCACCTCAAGCAAATCAAAGCCACCTCACTCAAAAGGGATATTCCAAATATCTCAGAGAAAAATGCAGAGTTTTTGAAAAATCTCATTCGAGAAAGGAAACCAAAACATATCCTGGAGATTGGTACTGCAAATGGATATAGTACCCTCCAATTTATCTCCGTCCTAGATAAGGAATCCTCTATAACTACGATTGATTATGCTTGGAATGCTCATATTGAAGCGGTGGAGTATTTCAAGAATTGCAAAGTAAAAAATGTTCAAGCTATTTGGTGAAATGCAAAAGCCGTCATCCCGACGCTCGCAGATGGATTTTTCGATTTTGTTTTTATCGATGCGATGAAAAAGGAATATCTCCAATACCTACTTCTCATACTTCCCAAGTGTACCCATGATGCAATCGTCGTTATCGACGATGTTGAGAAGTTTCGCGATAAGATGGAAGATCTGTATAAGTGGCTTACAGAAAAGGAGATTCCTTATAGGCTCGAGAAGACTGATGATGATGATAGCGTGATGATTCTTTCTCGCGACCACATTCCTATGGAGGTACTATAATGAGATAAGTTCTCATAAATATTCTTGCTTTTACAGAGTTTTTTTATACAATGCGCAGAAGAAAAAAGGAGTTTCTTCTCATATTTTTCATTTTTACTTTTTCACTCAGATTTTATGGCTACTCTTGTCTCTACTGATGCTGCTTTTGTTACCAATATTGCAACTGGAGTTACTCTCGTTGATTTCTGGGCAGAGTGGTGTGGTCCATGTCAGATAATGCTTCCCCGTCTTGAAGAACTTGCAGGAAAAGTTGGAGGAACAGCAAAAGTCATGAAGCACAATGTTGATAGCGACCCTCAGGTCCCAACTCAATTCCGAATTATGTCTATTCCAACGATTATCATCTTCAAAGATGGTCAACCAGTTGAGAAGTTTGTCTGAGTTCAAGATGTTGCAACTCTTGAGGGTGCTGTTGCAAAGCATGCATAATTTCCTCCCTTTGTCATTCCGACGCAAGGAGGAATCCCTTTTCCATTTGCTTATGAGAAAGAACTAAATACCTCTCGTAAGTTAATTTTAAAAGGGATCCCTCGTTTCTCGGGATGACAACTTGTCATATAGTCAACCCATTTCTATGTCCACTCAATTTGAATATTACTCTATCCTCGAAATCGAAAGAACCGCCTCCCCAGAAGAGATCAAGAAGGCTTACCGAAAGAAAGCTATGGAAGTCCATCCTGATCGTCATGGTGGAGACAAAGAAAAGGAAGCAGCCTTCAAGAAGCTCAACGAGGCATACTCTGTCCTTTCTGACGAACAAAAGAAGGCTCATTATGATCGATTCTGATCTATGGAATGACATGGGAACTGATGATTTGGTTGAGGATTCCAATGAGGTTTTGACGTTGATATTGGAGATGTTTTTTCATCATTTTTTGGTGGTGGTTTTGGGGGAGGTGGTCGTACAAAATGACATGCAGATATCGGAGAAGATATTGAGATAAAACTGAAGATTTCTCTTGAAAATGCAATTCGAGGAAGTAATCGCGGAATCGAATTTTCTCGTGAAGCAACCTGTTTGGAGTGTCATGGGAAATGAGGAAAGACTGAAACTTGTACAACCTGTCATGGAAGTGGACAAGTACGGGAACGTGTACAAACTATTTTCTGAGTTATGGAACAATCTCGACCATGTCATATCTGTCATGGAACCGGAGAGCGTATCATAGAAAAGTGTTCTACGTGTCATGGAAAAGGAAAAATAGGAGAAAAAATATCAAAAACTGTTGATGTTCCTGCAGGAGTAGAAAGTGGTATGAGCATCAAGATGCGCGGTGAGTGACATGGTGGAAAAGATGGAAATGGCGACCTCTATCTAACATTTGAAGTTCCTTGAGAGGAAGGTGGACTCAAGCGTGATGGTATCAATCTCCATTATACTGTGAAGATTTCCCCTGCTGAGGCTGTTCTTGGGAATGCTCATATGGTAGAGATTCCTATTCTTGGGAAAAAGCCTCTCGATCTCAAAAGTTGAACACAATCAGGAACAATTCTCACTTTCCGAGAAGAATGACTTCCACGCCTTGATAGGAAATGATACTGCGGAAACCTCTATATTCATATAGATATTGATATCCCAACCAAGCTCTCCAAAGACCAGAAAGCCATCTACCAGGCACTTCTCCAAATTGATGGTGGAAAAAAGATGAAGAAAGGATTCCTGGAAGGATTGTTTGGAGGGTAGTTACCTGAGACTACGATAGAAATCTATGGAAGGATTCCTTATTTTGTCATCCTCTTATTAAGAGAATCCTCTTCTCACTTTGCTTCTTTCTTTGGTAAATCTTACGAATCTTTCGATAAGAATTTTGAAGAAATTTGGAATTATTTGAGTCAAAGATGAGTTTTCCAAATTTCCAAAGATGAGTCGAGAAACAGATTCTAAAATGAGCTAACCAAAGTATGGAAATTAAATGATGGCTTTTTGGTTATAAAAGTAAGGGGACTTTGTGTGGAAGAAATCCTGGATTCTTTGCAAGTTCAGAATGACGGAAATAAGAAACATTTTACACCTCCCCCATTTTCTATATACTTCTTCCATAAGACTTTATCATTAGAATTCGGAACTTATGTCTACCGCCTACGCTGACTTTGTCAACGTCTCATCATTCGGAAAGAAACGCGAAGATACCTTCAACCCAGAGCGGGGAGAAATTGCTTTTTATTGTCGTGATTGCCGGAAGATCATCGAACCAATCCGCCTCAAACCACAGAAAATCGGGAAGAAAATGCGTGAATACCTTTATGAATGTCCAACATGTCATGGAAAACGAGTAGCCATCGGAACTGTAGAGTGACTCAAGGAGCACTATGATAGGAAATAACTGTAACTTTCTCAACTTTTATTAAAAATAAACCACTATCCTTATAAAACACATGTCACTTCTTATTCCTAAAAATCATAACAAAATTATTGCCCCCAAGAGAGAGGAAGTACTAGTGCGACCATTCTCAATCATATTCGTAATCATATTCGTAATATCATTGCATGAATACACGAAGAATTTCGCCGTGCAAACTCTGAGATCCCTCCTCCGAATTTAGTAACATTACCCTCTCAATCTGCTCAAGCATTTCGCGCATGACGTGGTTTTTCCCCTATTATCACCAAAAAGGATCATGATCGTAGGTGGAGTGAACTTGAACACTATGATTTCAGCTATGATTCCAGGACAGAAACTCCTCTTCCTAGCAAGAAAGTAGAAATACTCGTCAAAAGAGCTCTTGCTCGAATATGATCCATACTATAATCCCTCTCCTGAGGGATTTTTTGTATCAAGAATATCTAAATATATACAGAATATACATTTGTCTATAGTTAGATATTTGCATTCAAAAAAATCTTGTATATATTCTCTTGTATACTCTGTATATAAAACCAAGTTATGAAAAATCTCACTACCAAGGAACAGCTCGTCCTCCAGAAAATAAAAGAGTTCTTGTCAAAAGGAGAAAGGATCACTATCCGCGCTCTCCAGACGGCCCTCTGATATGCTTCTCCCCGGTCCATATCTGTCCTCCTAGAACAGATCATGGAAAAGTGAATACTCTACCGTGACTCTCTCGATCAGATACAACTCTCTCCGAGCTTTAAAACCGACAGTTACGAAGTTCGTGGAATACCTCTGATTGGGACAATTGCTTGCGGGATGCCTATCTTCGCTGAGGAAAACATCGAAACCGAGATTCCCGTATCTACCAAACTTCTTGGGAGCACGACAAAGAAGTTTTTCTTCCTTCGGGCACAAGGCGACTCGATGAATCAAAAAGGCATCAATGATGGTGATCTCATCCTCGTAGAACAAAACAATATTCCCGAAAGCGGCAAGATTGTTGTCGCTCTCATCAATGATGAAGCTACATTAAAAGAATTCCGCAGAGATAATGAAAGTGTCTATCTCATCCCTCATTCAGATAATCCCCGACACAAACCCATCATCCTCGATGCATCAGATGGGAATGTATCTATCCAATGAACCTTTATTCGCTCCTTTCCTTGAGATCTCCTTAACTAAACCCTTTTATGAATACGCTCATTACTTACACCAACCACTTCCTTGGAATTACATTTTTTCTTATACTTATTTCATTATTTGTATAAGATAGCCGCCAATATCCTCTAATCTCTAACTTACTCTTATGACTGATAACCGCAAAGAAGCTCTTGCTTCTGCCCTCTCGATGATCGAGAAACAATTCTGAGCATGATCCGTAATGAAACTTGGTGAGAAGACTCACATGAACGTGGAAACCTGTGGCTCTGGTTCGATTGCTCTTGATGATGCTCTTGGCGGTGGATATGCCAAGTGACGTATCGTTGAGATATATGGTCCAGAATCTTCTGGGAAGACGACTCTCGCTCTTCATGCCATTGCCGAAGTTCAGAAAACAGGAGGAACCGCCGCATTTGTCGATGCGGAACATGCACTTGATCCTGCCTATGCTAAGGCTATTGGAGTAAATATCGACGAACTCATCATCTCTCAACCAGATTATGGAGAACAAGCCCTTGAGATTGTAGACGCACTTATCCGCTCTGGAGCCGTAGATCTCATCGTGGTTGACTCTGTCGCAGCCCTCACACCAAAGGCAGAAATCGAAGGTAATATGGGAGATAGCTTTATGGGTCTTCATGCTCGTCTCATGTCTCAAGCCCTTCGAAAAGTGACTGGAGTGATCAGCAAATCAAACAGTACTGTGATATTTATCAACCAGATTCGTATGAAGATCTGAGTGATGTTTGGAAATCCTGAGACTACAACTGGAGGAAACGCGCTGAAGTTCTATGCGTCTCAACGTCTTGATATCCGCCGAAAGGAGAAGATCGAAAGTGGAACTGGAGATGACAAGGAAGCAACCGGGAATCGTGTAAAAGTAAAAGTAGTGAAGAATAAGATCGCTCCTCCATTCCGAGAAGTCGAGATTGACGTCCTCTTCAACGAAGGCATCTCTCTTGCTGGAGAAGTGCTCGATATCTGAGTAACCCGAGAGATTATCAAGAAGAGTGGAGCATTTTACTCCTATGGAGAAACCAAGCTTGGACAATGACGGGAAAACGCTCGTACTTACCTCAAGGCAAACCCAAAGCTCTTCAAGGAAATCGAGAAGGAAGTGAGAAAAGGAAAGTAAGAATATCCCTCCAAAAATGGAGAGATATTTATTTCTTTTTGCCGTCTGAGAAAGAACAGAACCAGCTACTTTCTTTTCTTTCGGAGGAGTTTTTGGATTTTTAAGTTTCTTGCTTGCTTATATTTATTTTCCGTTAGATTCCAAAACCACCCTTCTCTCCTCCTCCGTCAGACCATAGAGATCAAATACCATTTCATCTATTTCCTTGTCTGTTACCTCGATACGAGCAACGATACTAGAGATTTCACTCTTGCGCTTGTTGAAATAGGACATGAGTTCCTCCTGTTCTTCGAGCGAGAGTTTCACTTTCAATTCGCGAGCAAAGTTAGCAAAATCGAGTTCCCACCACTTTTCGAGCTTGCGAGTGAATTTCTCTATCTTGTATTTTGCAGAGATATTTTTCAAAAATGCATCACTCTTATCATGAAGTTCATGATGGAGTGCGAGCATCGTATCGGCTCGGTCGATAAGTGGTTGTTGTTTGGAAAAAGAAACAGAAGGAATAGGTACTTTTTCTATATACACAATCTTTACTTCAGCAAACGTCTTTCCTGATTCTCCTATCTTGAAATCATACCAGAAACGAATAAGTCGAGAGTTTAGAATTGTAAGTAAATATTTAATTGAATAGTCCTGATTTGAAGGGAGTATTAAATTCAGACTATTTATTCAAAGTCGTTGTTGATCGTCATAAGTTGTGATAAATCTATCGCCCGTTGTTCTCATAAATAGCTTTTCAGGAACAAGATATTTCGATAAGTTTCAGCCACTTTTAATAGTTTCTCGTGATGGAGTAATATATCTTTCTGCATCATTGATAACGTAACGACCTATATCTTCCCCCTTGAGTATCATTAAATCCTTATCAGTCTTTTTAGTTCAAGATAAACAGGTATTATCTCAGCGTGTCTGGATTCCATGATAAAATCCGACAAAATTTTTTAAAATATCTAAAGCATCAATCTTTGAAAAGATGCTCTTTATAGATTCATCTATCAAAAGAATTTCATTTGAACCCATTGGTGCTTCTGATTGATGAAATGAAGGACTTTGAAAAAATAATTGCTTATTATCTAAATCACGTAAGTCTGACCAAAGAAATTTCTTTCATCTTTGATTCTTTGATAAAATAAAGATCCCCGTATCTACTGCGGCTCACATAAAGACAGAACCTCATAGTAGTACAATTTTCTCAAATTGAATGTTATCATTCAAAAATTGACGAATCTTTTGGAAATAATGTCATGTCAAAAATGTGAAGGGACTAATAAATCAAATCATTCACGAATTTTTAAGTACGTGTATAGCTTCCTCAAAGAATAAAGCATAGGTATCAATCCTGTATTCCGCTGAATCATATTGCTTAGAGAGAAATGAAAATTCAGATTCATTTAATCTTGCCCCATACGGTGGATTTCCCACAATCACATCAAATCATCCACTTACCATAATGTCCGAAAACTCTTGGTTCCAGTCGAATGCCTTGTCTCCAGCAACAAGAGGATCATCGATAAGTGAATTTCCACACTTGATATTATCATCGAGCGTAACGAGTTTCTTTCCTTTTACCGCACTTTTGAGCCAGAGTGAGAGCTTGGTAATCTCAACGGATTCTTCATTGAGGTCTACACCATAGATATTATTCTTAAGAATCCCACGGAAATATTCCTCACTTTGGAAGATATTTGCCTGATTGTCTTCTATCAGGATATTGGCGACGCGTTTGTTCTCTGCGAGGAGGAAGTCAAATACTCGTACAAGGAAGGCCCCACTTCCACAAGCTGGGTCAAGGACTTTCACGTTGTGAAGAATATTCTGATATTCAGTGTAGGCCTCGAGCTCTCGTTTTCGATAGTTTTTCTCGGTGATGTCTGCCTTGAGAGCATATTTTTCTTTGAGAGCTTCCTCATGTTCTGAGAGATATTTCCCGAGACTATTCTCGACGATATAGTCCACGATATAGGCAGGAGTATAGAATATTCCGTCCTTCTTACGTTTTGAGACTTTCTTCTCTGTTTCTTTTTCTCCTTCAACTTTTCCATGATTCTCTATATCTGTTCGGATCTCTTCAATATCACTGATAGACTGTTCGAAGATATGACCGAGAATCTCGACTGAGAGCTGTCCTCCATCTTCAGAAAAGTCATATCGACCAAGTTCTACGAACTTTTCGACGATCGTATCACTGATCTTGAGTTTATCAATGCTCTCATCTGCCTTGAAAAGTCCACCATTGTATCCATCAGGAATACCAAGCTTCTCACTTCACTTATCAACGCTTCGAAAGAATATTTTGAGCGTTTCCCAAGGAGAGAGATCGATTTCTTTCGCTCGAAGGATATTTTCCTTGAGCTTATTTTGCAAAAGGAGTCCACGATCTTCACAGAAACAGATGAAGACGATACGATCAATGATTCTCTGCGATTTCTCGATAACATCAGCATTTCTCATATGAGGATTATTTGCCCATATATCTCGCATGAGTTCGAGTCGAAGGGTTTTATATTCTTTATAAAATACTTTTGAGATCTTTTCTTCCTCGATTCGCACTTTGGCAAGAAGTTTCTCTGTCTCACTTTCTCAGTCTTTCTTTATGAGTCGACCAGCCTGAAGGAGTACGTAAAAAATACGAAAATTTTCATAATCGTTTTTTTTATTAACAAGTTCTCGAAGAGTAAATGATTCAAAATCCTGATAGGTGTCAGTATAGAGCCGAATCTCAAAAAAGTTCGAAACAATCACCCACTTGGAGTTGTAGAGAGACTTGTATTTGAATGCTTGTTGTACTGGAGTGAGATTCCCCGCGCGCTGTTGTGGTCGATCAAGTGAGGTACCAGCATCTTTGAGCTCTACAATCGCTTGAGTCGTATGGGATTCTGAACTATAAAATCCGAGTCCAATATCTGGTTTTTGTCCATTGGATACATTACGTGGTTCTTTTTCGCGTGTATATTCTCCATTTAGGAGACTCGTATATCCGAGAATCTCACCAAAAAATGATTCGTTGTACACTCACTCAAACTCCTTCTCAGACTTCTTCTGAAGAGATCAAGAATTGTACATATCAAGCCAGCCTTGAAATATCGAGATCTTTTTCTCAATATCAGAAATTTCGATATTTCTGATTGCTTCAGAAACGATGGTTTTGGAGAAGAGGTGAGCCATGATATAGGTATAATTTTTGTTATTTTATGTATTACCGGAGTATTTCCAATTCTTTTCTCCAAACAAAAAACTCCCCCAATTTCTTGGAGGAGTTTTTCAATTTTTTATGGTGG
>JAVHPT010000063.1:0-8596 GCA_036170735.1 Patescibacteria group bacterium
GTGATATTCCTTGGACAGCTGGAAGTACGGCAGTAACCACGGATATTGTTTCTGTAGAAAATACAAGTGCCTATGAGGTAGAAATCTCTCTCGATCAGATCGATATCGTAAAGATCAAAGAATGAATGCCGGTAAATATTACCCTCGATGCTTTTGCTAATACGACACTTACTTGAACCGTATCATCCATCAGTCCAACACCAACGGTATCATCAAATGTTGTATCATATACAGCAAAGATCCTTCTTGCACCTATAGATAAACCTCTATTCTCAGAGATGAGTGCGACCGTTGAGATCATCATAGCTCAAAAGGATAATGTGCTCGTTATCCCAGCAGCAGCAGCCAAATCAGTTAGAGGAAAAACATATGTTCAGGTTCAGACTTTAACTGGACCTAATGCAAAAATTGAGAATCGTGAAGTAACACTTGGACTCACCGATAGCGGAAAGGTCGAAGTACTCTCAGGACTCACTCTCGGTGAAAGAGTTGTTACAGGAACATCTTCTTCTGGAACTCGAAGTTTTAGTTGATCCGGATCAGCCTCATGAGTATCGCGATCAGCAACCCGTAGCATCTTTGGAGCTGTTGGTGGCGGAGGAGGCGGTGGTGGCGGTCGTCCACCATGAGGTTAAAATGAATCTTATTTCGGATCTTTATTATTTCTAAGTAAGAAAATGCTTGAACTCTCAAACATAACCAAAGAATACACTGTCTGATGAGAGGTACTTCAGGTACTTAAGTGAATCAATCTTACGATAAACGATGGTGAATTTGTTGCCATCATGTGACCATCTGGAAGTGGAAAATCTACCCTCATGAATATTATCTGACTTCTTGATCGTCCAACAAGTGGAAAATACTTTCTCGATAAATTTGATACTAGTACTCTCTCTGATAATGAAGAAGCCGAATTCCGTGGGAAAAAGATTGGTTTTATCTTTCAGGGATATAACCTCATTCCTCGTCTCTCCGCTCTTGAACAAGTTATGCTTCCTCTTACATATCAGAACTATAATCGTAATGAGGAAGAGACTCTTGCAAAGAAAGCACTTGAACGTATGGGGCTCTCTAGTAAGCTGCAAAGTAAACCAAATGAACTTTCTGGATGACAACAACAGCGCGTTGCTATCGCTCGCGCCATCGTAGGCTCTCCTTCCGTAATCCTTGCGGACGAACCGACTTGAGCCCTTGACTCAAAAACTGGAGAAGAGGTGCTCAAGATATTTGAGTCTCTCCATGATGAAGGAAGGACGATAGTGCTTATTACTCATGACGCCAACATTGGGAAACATGCAAAACGAATGATAAAGATTTTTGATGGGGATATCGTAAGCTAACACTATCCCAGCACTTCTAGTTTTCTTGTTATGCCCCCCAACCTAGTCTTGCTACTCTATACCTACCCAATGAATATTCTTCGTTCTACATCTACAGCCGTAAAGAATATGCTCGCCAACAAGATGCGGGCAGGACTCTCGAGTCTTGGAATTATTATCTGAGTATTTTCTGTTGTAGTACTTCTTGCGATTGGAGCCTGAGCACAAGCAAGTATCTTATCAAATGTTCAAGCGCTAGGAACAAATCTCCTTACTATCTCTCCTGGATGACAAAATGCAGGAAACGTCCGAACTACTGGTGGTTCAAATAGAAATATCTTTACCATGGATCATGTTGATCTCCTTAAAACTCTCTCTGGAATAACAGCTGTAGTTCCTCAAGTACAAGGAAGCAAACAGATTGTGTATGGAAGTGCTAATACGAGTGCCACTGTCTATGGAACAACTCCTGATTATGAGACTGCAAAGAATACGAGTGTTGACCAGGGATCTTTTATTACTCAATCCCAAACTGATAATCGAGACAAGGTTGCTGTTATTGGCCCAACTGTCGTAACAACTCTTTTTGCAGATAGAAATCCTATTGGTGAAACTATCCGGATTGGGACGACTCTCTTTACCGTTATTGGTATTACCAAATCAAAAGGTACAAGTGGTTTCGGAAACCAAGATAATTCTATCTTTATTCCCATCACTACGGCTTTTGTAACCATAACTGGCTCTCCATATCTTGCAAGTATATTTGTTCAGGTAACAAATAGTAGTGACATGGATAGTGTGAAGACAGCAATCGAAAATAAGCTCATGGATGCCTTTTGAGTCACAGATATAAATAATGCAAATTTTACGGTACAAAGTCAGGCAGATTTGCTCTCATCAGTTGGAAGTATTACGGGGATTATGACAGCATTCCTTTCATGAGTTGCAGCTATATCGCTCATCGTTGGTGGAATTGGAGTTATGAATATCCTCCTTGTAACAGTGACTGAACGAACAAAAGAGATTGGAATCAGAAAGGCCATCGGTGCGAAGAGTAGAGATGTTATCGAACAATTCTTAACGGAATCAGTAATCTTGACCGTCTTTTGAGGTATAATTGGTATTGCCCTTTCCTACGGGATTGTGGCAATTATCAACAAGCTTTTTTCGGCAACAATCACGGCAACAATCACGAGTTTCCATATAATCCTCGCGCTTTCTTTCTCGGTTGGTATTGGATTGTTTTTTGGTATTTTTCCTGCCTACAAAGCCGCGAAGATGAAACCAATCGATGCACTTCGAAGCGAATAATCCTAAAACGTTGATGAGCTTGCAATTCATAGGCTTTTTCCTATACTTCGGTTCATGCGCCGTGTAGTTCTCTTCATCGTGTTCTTCTTTGTATTTTTCCTTCCAAAGGTATGGGGAGCGGAGATGCCATTTACCGATGTAAAACCAGCTGATATTTACTACAATGCCGTAAGAGAGCTCTATAATAATCATGTTATATCCGATAATGGCGATCATCTTTTTCGTCCGAACGAACTCATGGCTCGTGACTTTTATGTTGCCCTCGCCGTCGCTGTCGGATGTAAAAAATGTGAGACTCCATCAGGAGAAGATATCATCAAATATCAGATTTCTCCGTTTGTGGATCTCTCCAAGATAAATCCATATTATTACTGTATTGCTTACGCGAAAGATGTTGGTATAGCGCAATGATATATCCCTGACACTACAGGAAAGGCATACTGCGACAACAAGACATCCTATGTTTCATCGCCATTTTGTGCGAGCAATAATATCTCTCGTATAGAAGCGGCGGCCGTCCTCCTTCGCCGCGCCAATCTCTGGAATGATACCCTAAATTCTGGCACTTTTGATAAATCAATTCCGATTCCTGATGCCAGCGTATACTGGTATGGATATGCGAAAAAGTGAATAGAAATTGGCATCATAAAACTGAAAAAGGATGGAACCATTGGGCAGGATGAAAAGATTACTCGAGGAGAATTTGCTCTTATGGCAGCAAAGATCCTCGCATATACTCAGTGTGAACTCCGAAATGTCACCAATACTGTGGAATGAGAGATATGAATCCAGAACGCATGATGAATCCTTGTGGATAAGAGTTCATTCTGAAAAGATGAATGTCCTGTACTCGTTCCTATAACAGCAACTGGAAGTTGGGATTATGTATGGACTGCAATCAATCCTATCACGTGAAAAACGCTTACAGGAACAAGCGATACACTTCCCTCCTGCCCAGGATTTGATGTATGACCATGGAGAGTAAATCTTGATATTATCGATCCGAATACGAAAGAAGTTGTATCATCTCCGAGCACCACCCTCACTATCATTGATATAGCTTCTCAGTCCCATATCTGAGTAGTCCTAGAGGCCAGTCCTCTTGTGTCCTATATTGGTGGAAAAATCCTCTTTCATCCTATTGTATCGAATCCATCACGACATCTCTTGCAGTATTCATGGGATTATTGAGATTGAGTAAGGAGTACTTCTATCTGAGATACTACCCATACGTATACTGCACCAGGCATATTCACTGTTACCATTACCGTAACAGATACTGTCACATGAGAAACTGTTCAATCTGTTGTCATCATACGAATTACTTGAGATAAAGATACTGATGGTGATGGATTATTTGATAACGAAGATAACTGTCCTCTTGTGTATTGACCAAAGAGTAACCTTGGTTGTCCGCTCGTAGATATATGGAATCCATGAGATACCCTGAGTGCTATCAATTCGAATATCTGCCTACAAAATAAGTCCAACACCCAATGACTCCTCATCGGAAGTCCTGTATGTGGTCAGTGTCCATGTTACAATACTGTCAATATTATCTCTATCCTTCGATCATGTGATGTTGTATTTCCAACCATTCTCTCACCGGATATGAAAAATGTCTACGCAAGAGGATGGTTTTATATAGTACCTTAAGCACGCGATGACTATCATTTTCCGCTCACTCCGAGCCACTCATACACGAACAGGAAACTCTGGGCAAACGATACGGGCACATTGAAGTGACTGGAGTCATCTCCGATGATATACAGATACTGATGACGCCAGAGATATTGTATGGGGAAAATCCACCGATACTACTCATACCTATATAAAAGAACGCCAAGATACGGGAAATTTTCATATTATCTTCGCCCAAGAATCACAGGAATGAGATGATTTCTCTTCTCCAACCTTTCCAGTTTCTCGCCATGAATTCCAGGAACAGAATAAAAAAATCATTAAATACAATGCCTATATCGGTGGACACTCCTATGGTGAGTATACAGATATAGAAAAGTTGGTATGAGAGAAGCCGAGGAATCATCTCATCCTTGTCTTTTCAGGAACGCTCCAGAGAGAGGATATCGAGCATCTATGAATGATCGCACGACACAATGATCTTGTCTTTTTTCATGTATTTCATCCATATGAGATACACCCTGAAGAGGAGATCCTCTTTCTCTGAAAAACGATAAATCAAGGAAAATACAAACTCTCATTCGAAGAATCACGAAAAAATATAGAAAAGTATATTTATCGTATTGAGTGATCATATGTACAACTTAATACTACTGAAAATATCGAGGAACGATTGAATTATTTCTTCAAAAACCGTTTCAAACATGGATAATATGATTGCTCTTACTTGTCTTCATAGCGGGGGCTTCACTCACAAAGATCTCAAGAAGATATTCAAAGACTCCCAAAACTACGAGGAAGTTCTTGATGGTTTCTTGACGAATCAATGAATCGAAACCCCATGGATGACACATGAACGGAGAAGTAGGATTCTCGAGAAACTCCAAAAGGTCGATACCGAGAAACTAGCAAATATCATTAGAGAAAAGGGTATCCAACTTGTGACGATAAAATCTCCAATATATCCAGAGAAACTCAAGACAATACAACAGGCGCCATATCTTCTCTATGTTCGTGGCGACTTCCATGAAACACACATTATGCTGGGGGTCGTTGGGTCAAGACGAAACACGAGCTATGGAAAGAAGGCCCTTGATGATATCATTCCACATATCGTGAAGGTTGGTGGTGGGATCGTGAGTGGAGGCGCTTATGGGATCGATGCAATTTCTCATGAGATTACACTTGCGAATGGCGGATATACTATCTCTGTTTTCGGGTGTTGAGTCGATATCCTCTATCCATCACAAAATATCGCACTTTTTACAAAAATCCTTGAAAGATGATGAGCTCTCGTCTCGATATTCCCTATTGGAACAGAGCCAGAGCCATATTGCTTCCCTATTCGGAATGAGATCGTTGCCGCACTATCGGATGGGATTGTCATACCGGAAGCAGGACTAAAAAGTGGAACTCTCATCACTGCAGGCCTCGCACTCGAACATGGTCGTGATGTATTCGCAGTGCCATGAGATATATTCCGAGAGACAAGCCAAGGAACAAATATGCTCATAGCAAGCTGACAGGCAAAATGTATCCAAAATGCACAGTGAATCCTCGAAGAATACTTCCCAAACATGACACAATCCTCGATAAGTATGATTTCCGAAAAAGTATTCGAAAGTGATGAACAAAAACACATATACAATGCTATCATATGAGGATCCGATACACCAGATAGCATATGACAAAATACTGACTACACTATCGATATTATCATCATGACTCTCTCACTTCTTGAGATGGATGGACATATCCGACTCGGATCAGGATGAAGATATGAAACACTGTAAGATAAAAAAATCAAAGGGAAAAAAAGATTGCCCTCATTGAATCAATAAATCCCTATTGGAAAGATCTATCAGAAAACTGGTACAACTAAAAGGAAGATTTCTCGTCGTTTCTCCTACCTCGAACCTCGCTTAAAATAACATTCCTTTTTATATTTTATTTTTTATCTTTCATACTCTATGTCTCTCCCATCTGTTGTTCGTGCGTTTCTATTTAACCAGGAAGGAGAAATACTCCTTACAAAACATAAGAAGGATGCCCTATGGGTGCTCCCATGATGACATGTTGACTCCAATGAGACTCTTCATAAAGCTATGAGAAGAGAGCTCCAAGAAGAGTTCGGAATAGAAGCAGAATTCTTTGATGTGGATAGAGGGGAGGTACTTCATCATGGATGAAAGAAGCTTCATCATTTCCCGCTTCCTGTTTCTATCTATGAGCTCCAATACGCAAACAAAGAATGAAAAGATCAATCACGTATTGAACACATCTTCCTGATGGAAACCAGTAGTACTATCAAGTCCACTCAAGAAGAAGAAATCGCTGAATACGCATGGTTTGAAGTAGATGATATCCTCACTATGAAGCCAAATATCGAAACCTATGATTTTATTATCGAGATGCTCGAAAAAATCGTCTCAGAAGATGATGATTAATTTTTGAAAAAGGAGACTTTTTGTATATACTCTCTCGTGGAATTATTCCATGTTTAGGTAGTGTTCGCAAACTTAGTTTTTTTGTCATTTTGAGAAGGAGAAATCCATTTTTCTTGCATTTATGAGAAGGAAATTATCAGAATCTCTTAAGAAGAATTTAAAATGGATCCCTATGGGATGACAAAATTAAAAATATTAAAAGTACCTAAATATTGAATCCGGAAAAGAAAATCTCTTTCTATCATCCTCTAGTAAAATAGAGTAGAAACAAGATTATCTAGTCATATACTACAACCATGAAAAACTCTATCTCATTCGCGAAGTATTCAAAGATTGCCCTCGTAGGAGGATGAACATGAGGGCACGTACTTCCTCTTATTGCGCTTATTCATCAGCATAGGGATTTTAAGATGGACTATTTTTGGATAGGATGACGACACTCTCTCGAAGAAAGAGAGGCACAAGAAGAATGAATTCGGTTTTTCCAGATTTCTACCGTTCGAATCTCGAGTATGTTTTCACCAAAGATTCTTATCTATCCTTTTGTTGTCTTTATAGGGATATTCCAGGCACGAGCAGTATTGCTGCGAGAAAAACCAGATATCATATTCTCAAAAGGATGACCATGATCCCTCTCAGTAGGAATTGCTTCTTGGCTCCTCATGATCCCTCTCTGGATACATGAGTCAGATACCGTCCCTGGTATGTCGAACAGAATATTAAGTATCTTTGCTGAGAAGATATTCCTTGGATTTACATTAGCCATGAAATATTTTCCAAATAAGAAATGTACGGTGACTGGTCAGATCCTCCATCCAGATCTCCTGTTACCTAAAAAGAGTTTCAGGTATTGGAAAACAAGGAAAAATCATGTACTCGTAATTTGTTGAAGTCAGTGATCTCGGAATATCTTCCGGGCTATCGCGAATCAATGTCGATGAGTGGATGTAGAGTGGATCATCGTATTAGGACTCCTCAATACTGAAGCACGGCAACAATTCCATCAATTCAGAAATATTACTCTCTATGACTGGCTTGATCCACATACACTTGGATCTATACTTGCGGGTACTGATCTCGCCATCACACGATGAAGTGCTACCACACTAGCAGAGATAGATGAATTCCATGTGAGAAAGCTCATCATCCCTCTTCCATGGAGCTCAAGCAATCATCAGTTCTATAATGCAAAGTATTACGAAGAAAATGGAAAGGATATCGTTCTCGAGGAATCTGATTTTAATAAGCTCAATATCACCATAGCAAAGGTGCTTTCCGCTGACATCATCGATCAGAGTATGGAGAGAAAGATGGATTTTCTGAGATAAGTCAATCTATACAACGAAGTCGAAAGATAATAAAGGCTTGTTCGAGTATATGTATATAGCTCTCTACAGTATTCTTGTCTATTCCGATGAGATCAGAGACCTATGAATACCTATATTATATATAAATTTAGTGAATTGATTCACCAGAATTGAATATAAATAATTTATAAAAGCAATTTCTTCTAGAAGATTCTTTTTAATAGCTACCAGACTGCTTTCGAAAACCAACCATAGGAAAGGGATATCGATCAGAGTATGGCACGAAATAGGGAGGATATCATCGGATAATCAACTTCCAATAAAAAAAATGAACAGAATCTTCTCTGTTCATTTTTTTAACTCTCATATTTCTCTGTCAATCTAAAGCCCAAACATATCATTACTAGACTTTCATGAAGAATAAAGGTTATCCTTCCTCTACTGTGCTATCCCTGCCTTCTTCATCAGGAGATCGATCTTCTTATCTTGCTTCTGAATCTCCATCTTAAGTTGAGCATTTTCCTGTTCGAGCTTCGTGATCCTATCCTCTTGAGCTCGGAACTGAGTATAT
>JAVHPT010000064.1:0-1781 GCA_036170735.1 Patescibacteria group bacterium
AAGTCGTGCGGTAATATGTCAAGCTAAAAAATGAGGACATTTATCTTTATCCCAAGGCATAAAAAGTCTACAGCAGAAAAAACAGGAAATAGTTTTATATGCTTTGGCTTAAGATCGTTTAATCCGGGGCCTCTAAAGGCTCAAAGAATTTAGCTGATCTTTGACAGATCTTCAAAAGAGCAATATCCGGGCTGATAAAGCACCTGTCTGGTGAGCAGTGTCCAGACAAGCCTTAGCAGCTTGCGTGCTGTCAGGACTAACGCGCGCTTATGGTGATGCTTGGTTGCTTCTTTGTACTTTTTCTCATAAAAAGCGTTGTAGGTAGCGTCGTATCGTTTAACGCTATTGGCAGCCTCTACGAGATAGTATCTTAAGTATTGATTACCGGTATGGGACATCCTTGTTTCCTCAGCCTGGAATTTACCGGATTGATACTTGGGCCAGGTAAGGCCGGTAAATTGCGCTAAAGCGGAATCATTTGGGAAACGGTGAGCATCGCCGATTTCAGCAATGATTCCCGCGGCATACACCGGGCCAATGCCTGGAATCGATTCAAGCGTATGCTTAAAGGCTTTAATATTTTCCGCGATAGCTCCATCAACAAGCTTAACCTGTTCTCTGTAGCAGCGGATATTATTGTAGGTAGAGGCAAGGATAAGGTTAACCGTTGGAGCGAGTTCCGGCTTGAGGCGGTAAGATTCTCTTGAGACCCGCTTGAGATTGTCCACGATTTCGCTAGGCTTAGAAAAATGGGCTTTGCCTTTTTCGAGGATAAACCCGGTTAATTCCTCTATGGGCATAGCGGCTAACTCATCAACGGAAAAGAAGTCGTTGATTACCGATAGGCTCGTGGCCGAGAAGGTTGAACCAAATGGCGCAATGTGCGAGTAAGCGCTGGCCTTAAGGAATAGGTTGGCCACAAAGAAGTCCTTCTCCCTGGCGATCTGCTGCATAAGATGGAACCTGAAGCGGGTAAGTTTGCGCAGCGGCTGGTATTTGATATCCGGGACATATTCTTTAGGCAGCCGGCCCATTCTTAGCCGTTCAGCGATAGCAAAAGAATCAATGGGGTCAGTTTTACCCCTTGGCGCCAGGCTCTTTTTGAAGTTTTTGATCCATTTGGCATTGAAGCGGTAGAGCTTAAGGCTGAATTCAACATTGAGCTTGCTCTCAGAGAGGTATTCCAGGAGATGCCAGTCATACATTGAGGTCGCCTCAGTGCCGATAAGGATATCGGATACACAGTGCTCTTTGGCAATACTAGAGATTCTTTCGACAAGGAGTTCAGCGCCTAATTGGTTATTCTCGACGTTGAACAATTTAGCTGGCTGCGAGCCGTCGTCCAGCATTAACCAAATCGTATTATTCTCCAATGACACATCGCAGCCGCAAAACAGACTTTTTGACATATATTCATCAACTCCTTTCGTTTGGGATTTGATGGAGTAAATAAGTTTTTAGAGAGACCCTCTGGACCTAAAAACCCGGCAGCCTCGCGTAAGAATGAGCACTTCGCCTATATCCGCTTACGATGCCTCTTAATCACTGCTCATGATTTAAGAGAAGCGGGCAGAGGTCTGTAGCATTGTGCGGGTTAGCAGTTCAGCTTTTAAGCCAGAGACACATACTTTAACAGAGGTTTAACCTCAAGGAGGGACAAGATATTCTCTCTCCTTATCCATCAAGGATAAGTTTAGCAGGGTCTCTCTTAATTTTCAAAGAAATTTGCTCTTATATATAGAAACATAGCTTATTAACAGTAACACATATTATACGAGGAG
>JAVHPT010000065.1:0-1747 GCA_036170735.1 Patescibacteria group bacterium
ATATACTCAGTTCCGAGCTCAAGAGGATAGGATCACGAAGCTCGAACAGGAAAATACTCAACTCAAGCAAGATAACTCATCATTCAAGGTTGAGCTCCAGAATCAACAAGCCCAGATCAATGAACTCACCAAAGCAATCCGAGCAAAACAATAGAGTTCCCACTCAAACAAATACGTGCTGTTAACATTTCTTGTTTTGTTATTCCGTAGGAATCTCTTTCAAGCTTATCTTAAGAGATTTAGATAATTTCTTTCTCATAATCTCAAGAAAAAGGGATTCCTCTGCTTCCCTCGGAATGATAAAAAACCAAATTTGTGAATGTTATTTTAAGCTATCTTTTTCTATTTCAAGGCTCTGTATCATATCTGGATTCTTTATTTCTAATTTTTCTTCTATATGAAATCCTCATTTCTTTCAACCGTTGCTCTCGTGGCAATCTCTACTCTCTTCCTCGCATCTTGCGGGCAAATATCTGTGAAGGATGTACCAGTCCCAGTAGAAAAAACTGCAAAGACAATACAATCATCATGAGCACTAGCAAACCCTATGATGCCGGATCAAAATGCTCCAACAATTGAAGAATCTCTAGCAAAAGTTGGCACCAAGCTCAAGGCCGAGCCATCTTATCGAGCGTGTATTGCTCAGTCTGTACAGATGTGTGGATCACAAGCTGTTTCGCAGGTAACCCGAGATGGAAAAGATGCTACCGCGTGTAATATATTTGAAGATCCGAGCCTCAAGGCGACTTGTTCTGATGCTATCAATACCGAGCTCGCTCAAAAATCACTCGATACAACTCTCTGTGATAAGGTGAGTTCAACAAGTAAGGCAAGTTGTGTACGACAAATAACCGTTACAAAAGCTATCCAAACAAAAGATATAAAAGTCTGTGCAGCACTCAAACCACCGAAAGTAGAGAACACCACAACAGGCGTAGTTATGCCTCCACTGATGGATACAAGCGAGGAATCCCAATGTGTCTTGCAAGTTATCATGACTATGGATGCTAGCGATGCAACACTCAAGGACTGTGATACTCTCGATGATGAGATGATACGTACTCAGTGTACCCAGTCGGTCAAGTCTCGCATCGAAATGGAGAAAAATATGCCAATACCTCCGAAGGATATCCCAAATCCTCCGAAAAATCTCTCTATACCATCATCAATGATCAATGAAGGAGTTCCATCGTCCGCGACTTCACCTGTTTCTAGATAGGGAGTCTTGAGATCAAGAATTCTCTCTTGATTTGATACCGAAAGTAGTATCAAATACTCTTTCTCTCTTTCCTTTCGATTTCCGGAGTCCTCCCATCCTCTAATTTCTCCCCTATGTCCGTCAAGCCTTCATCTCCTACTCCACGAACTCCTCAGAATCTTGTTCGTCCGATATTCACCTGACTCTTCTTGGCTTTTATTCTCGGAAGTGCAGTCTATGCTACTACATCGGGATTCAAGCTTATCAGTCTTGGATGAATGGATTTTGCCTCTTTTTTCCAGGATAGTGGCGCAGGTCTCTGAGTGGAGGCAACCTCCTTCCATGCGAGTGGGAGTAATGTCTGGCTTGCCAATCCAGCCGACAATGCTAACTATATCTGAGGAAAGACCTATTTTGGAGATACAAATACGGGAGTGATAACATCGTCAGGAAGTGTGGGCATCTGAACTACATCCGTATCTTCTTGAGTGGCACTCGAAGTGGTAGGACAAGTGAAGATCACAGACGGGACACAATGACTCAACAAAA
>JAVHPT010000066.1:0-1689 GCA_036170735.1 Patescibacteria group bacterium
AGCCTTCTCCATACCAGAGAACATCTGGAGGCGAGCTTCGTCTCCGAAGTGAATTTGTTTTGACATAATTGATTTTATGGTTATATAATAAATATTATTTTTTTAAATTCTTAATTATTATGAGTTTAGATACAATAGATAGTTTTCGTGAGATGCCAGAGTGTCAGGTTGATTACCAGAAGATTGCCTTTGTGCTTCATGAGCTCTGATTAGAGACAGAGCAAAGTATTTTGTCAGATCGAACAAAGAAACTTATTCTTTCATCTATTTCTGATTGAGGAGTGGGTTCATATACCTTTTCAAAAAAGAATAATGCTCAATTGTATGAATTTATAGATCAAGATGGGCTCCAAGATGAGCTAGCTCATGCTACTTCCCATATACATGCAAGAGATATTATGGCTCAAATGGGAATTTAATTTACCTTCGCCAAAATATATTCAAATGCTACAATCTTGTAGGTAGTATCTCCGACTTTCACATCATCACCGCTATATTGTCCACTGATGACTCGATCTCACTTTTTGAGGTCGATTTTTTGTAGATTTCCATCTTTGTCAGTTTTTCCAGGGCCGACAGAGATGACCTCATAGAGTGAAGGACGCTCTTTATTTGCACTATCGGGAATGATAATTCCTGATGCCGTGACTTTGTCTGCATCGATCGGACGGAGGAGAACTCGGTCTGAGAGGGGAGTGATCTTCTCGATCATATCATGGGAAATGGTCATAGAAAATGAGGTTAGAAAATAGAAATAAAGTATAAAAGAAATGCTAATAAATCCAAAAAGAAGAAGAATATTAGCACGTGGATTATATACGTGCTTATTACTTTGTCAAAAGTTTTTTTATTCTTTTATACCTGATGCATACTGTTCTTCTCAATGATAGGAACCTCACATCCAATCATCTTCAGAAATTTTTCCATATGATCTATATCTCGAATCTGTTGTTCATGACGTTCTTTCTTTGCCGTCTTTGTATGGAACTTGTACCTCGTGAGGAGCGTATAGACGAACTGCCAGAACGCGCAATCAGAAATCTCTACTTTTCCTATTGTTTGGATCTCTTTTAGGAGTCGCTGTGAATAATAAAATTCATCTTTTGTCCCAATATTATCAAGATCAGCATCTTGGATGATATACTCGAGGTGTGTTTTTGGTCTTGAGAAGAGTACTGTTGCCATGATCATCTGCTCTATCTTTTCGATACGTGCTTTTGGGTGTTTTTTACCCATGAGCCACTCACGTGCAATCTGTGCACCAAAATATTCATTTTTCTCATATTGCATCGTAAAACCAGTATCGTGAAATACACAGGCAAGTTGGAGATCTTCAAAATCTTCTCCAGATACACCCTCGCTCATGGCAAGGTATGTGGCACGATCTAACACTTCAGTAGTATGAGATGGATTGTGGTATGGATATTTTTCACAATATTGAAGTAGATCCATGCAGTATTCGCGAGCAGATTCGACGAGTGGCATAAAAAAAGAAGTTATAAAATAGGTGGGTATTAAAGGTATCAAGTTCAGTATTCTGACAAAGAGTTTACTCCTCAATAACTCCGAAACTTTACTTCTTTAGAGCTTTAGTTTACCATATTTCCTTTTTTCTTGCAAAAAAGAGAACTTTTTTTATAATCAGCAAGATTTTTTGAAGTCTAGGGGTGCGATTTACTCTAATTAATC
>JAVHPT010000067.1:0-29408 GCA_036170735.1 Patescibacteria group bacterium
AAAGTTATTTGAGAGAAAATGTGACAAATGTGGAAAAGAGATGATTACTACGTATTCTCCAGAGAGAAAAGAAACTGTGTATTGTGAGGAGTGTTATAATAGGGAGGTAGTGGGGTAGCTTTCCTATAAAGAATACCTATTAATTATGAATGAATAATCCTATGTTTCATACAATTCTTCTTACATTCCTCGTCTTTTGGGTTGCACTTCTTCCAGTATATCTCTGGGGATATGGTGTGACGGTGCTTGCTGGGAATGAGTGGAACCGAATGCGTTTCTGGATGTGAGTTCTCATTGGTTCAGTTTCTGTTGGATTGGTATACCTCTTGAGTTCATTTTCATATGAAAATAAGTGGAAAATGATAGGACTCGTTTCAGTGTTTTTCCTCTTGATTTATATCGTCGTTTTTGTTCTTACCTTCCTTGGTTCTGCCTTTGCTCGAGTATTCCTGCGAAAGATTGCAATAATCAATACAATCATCATCTTCTTGCTTATTGTAGGGATTCTTTTTATAACAAGTATCATTCCTGGGAGTGCTGTGCTATCTGTTCTTGGTATTAGCCTTCTTCTTGCTTCAGTGTTTGAGGAGGCAGCAAAACATCTCATGAGTGTTGGTCTTACAGGAAGAGATTTTCGTTTTTCAAAACAGGATATTATCTTCTTTACCTTTTTCGTTGTTCTTGGTTTTGTTTTCGTAGAAAATATCCTCTACTTCATCTATTCTGACTTTTCTCTTGTGCAGTGGGTATTCCGCTCTTTCTTTACACTTATTGCGCATTTATTTGCAGCAAGTATGTGCGCCTATTTCTGGTGGAAAGCGCTCTCATATCCACTCTTTTCTCTTCGGTATTTTACCACATTTCTTCTTGGATTCTTCCTCGCAAGTATTATCCATATGCTCTACAATCTCTCTCTCGAAAAGGGAAGTCTCCTATTCGTCCTCCTTTTTACGATTGCAGGATATATGGTATTTACGAAGTTGATTATGAAAGAAGATAAATAATAGAGAGAATATTTCTGTCATTCTGACGAAGGAAGAATCCAGGATTTTCCACACAGAGCGTACTCTTTGCACAAAAAGTACCAAAAACTCTTCCGGGTCTTATCTACTTCATTTTGGTATCTGTTCTATAACTCGATTTCCTAAATCACAAAAACTCACTCCTTCCAGTCGCTCAAACAGTTTGTGATTTTATAAGGAAATCTTTGTTATACAGATACAAAAAATTTGCAAACAATAAAACAAAAACACCCTACACATACTTAAAATCTGCAGGCGAAGAGCTAGTTTTGGGTGATCATCTCTCTTGCATCATCTTCAAGGATTCTTAGAAAGATTCTTTTCGTTGGTTTTACTATTTCTTCAAGCATTTTCGGCCACTCAATGAGAACAATATTGTTTACATTTTCCATTATTTCCATGCCACCAATTGAGAAGAAGGTCTCGATATCTTCTATCCTATAGAGATCGAAATGATAAATAGGATTTTGTGAGGCATATTTCTGATAGTACGTATAGGTTGGACTCCTTACCACGAGCCCAGGATTATGAAAGTGTTTTCTCAGAAGGTGACGGATAAAAGTGCTTTTTCCAGCTCAGAGATCACCATAAAAGAATATCCGATCTCATGGCATGAGAGGAAATAAATATTTGTCGAGATAAAATTCATCTGGAATGATAATTCTCTTGGAGTTTGTTTGCATTTTTTTCATACTCATAGTATACTCGCCATATCGTATTTATAATTTTTTCTTATGCAAGAGAATTCAAAACCTCAACTTGTTCGTCCAAGTTTGTTTATGTGGTATATTAGTATTGTTTTATTTATTTTCGTACTTGTTGGAATAGTCTGACTCTATGCCTCAGGAATATATACTGATAGCACAATCAAGAGTCGTGAAGACGAGATAACCCAGATTACTCATGACATCCAGGGTGCAAGTCTCGATCGGAAAGTATTGATCGCTCAGATAATCAATAGTAATACTATCCGTCCTTCACTTGACCTCAAGACAATTGTTTCGCAATTCCGTATTGCTGCAGCAAAAGCAGGTGTTGGGTTGCAAGGATTTTCTATCAAGGACGATACTATTTCTACAACTCTTACAGCTACACTCGGGGATCCTCAGGTTCATCCTGATCCTGCCTCCACGATCATCAATATGATGCGAGAATATGCGACACATACTTCATATTTTAGTCTTGAGCCGATTGTATCCATCACAGGAGATCTCACAAAACGTACAACAAGTATTCAGCTCAAAGTAGTCCCAACTCAGCCGCCAGTCAGTACTTCAAGCTGATCAAGTAAATAAGTAATATTTTTCATATTTTTTATCTATCTCACCACCCATGAACCCACAGAACCCTCAATATAATCGTGTATATGCACGAATGCTTATAGGAATTGCACTTATCCTTGGGATATTCATCATGAAGCCACTCTATACAGATTATCTCAATAGGGAAGTCAAGATTGCAACTATTGAACGAGAAAAAGCCGATAAAAAGAAAGTGCTCGATGGACTTATTGCTATGCAAAAGACCTTTGCAGCAAGTGGAGTTACCGATATTTCAGCGAAAGTCGCCAAGCTAAATCAAAAGTTTGATACGAGTAATATCATGTCAGCGGTTATGCTCAATGATTATACACGACCAGTTGTATGAACGCCGTCACGTATTGCTATATCTTCTATTGCTATAGACAAGTGACACAAGCTCCCAAGTGGCTTGTCGCTTGGAACTGTCAATCTCTCTCTCTCAGCAATATCCGTTGATGATATGATAGATTTTATTACGCATCTCACGCAATCTTCCGCTTTTGCATTCACTATTGATAGTATCTCTCTTCCTATAGATACAACGGTCACAACCCCTCCAAGCACATGAGTTTCTCTCGCTCTGACACTCGGAGTATATTACTATGAGTAGAACTTTGGGTAGAATTAAAGCATTTTAATATTCGTTATTGATTACGTACACATGTTTTCTCTCACCAAAAACATCCCCTTGAAAGATAAAATACTTTTTTATGAATCCGTTGCAAATCTCCTTGATGGTGGAGTTGCACTCGTTTCAGCACTGAAGGGTTTCGCGAGTCGTGTTCCAGTCGGTGCCTTTAGAGAAACTGTTGAGAATACTGTTTTCTTTATCGAATGATGAGATACGATGAATGTTGCTATGCGGAAGGTTCCGAATTTTTACAATCAAAAAGAGATTGCCATTGTTGAAGCATGAGAACAAACAGGAATGATTCGAACGACATTTAATGCTATTGCTTCAGAGCTCCGAACAGAAGAAGATCTGAAGAGAAAGGTCACAAACGCAATGATATATCCATTTATTATCATATTCTTTCTTGTTCTTGCACTCATGGTTGTTATGGTATATGTTATTCCTCAGATTATCCCTATAATTACAGAAACAGGAACAAGCCTCTCATGGTCAATGAGTTCACTTATTTTTGTGAGTGATTTTTTGAAAAATAATATTTTTATCATTGTAGCATTAATAGGTGCATTTTGACTGATCTTCCGAGGATATGTAGGTACGGCAACAGGTCGAAAGTGGATTGATCGAGAAAAACTATTTTTTCCAGTCATTGGGAAAGTATATCGTAGTTATATGATTGTCCAAGTTATGGCCACGTTTCATTTACTCATTGCATCAGGGGTAAGCATAGTCAAAACCCTCCATCTTACAGGATCAAGCTCAGGGAATCATATTATCGAGGAGATGTATCGAATCATGGCAGATGAGATTTCTCACGGAAAGAAGATATATGAATCCATGCAAAGCGTTGATAAGATGTGAGTGTTTTTCTCGACTGATATCCTTCAGATGATCGAAAGTGCTGAGAAAACATCTACTATCGATGAGATATCTCTCAAAATTAGTGAACAATATCGTCGTGAAGTTGATTCGTCACTTGCAAATATGGTGAAGTTTATCGAACCAATAGCTCTTCTCTTAGCTTGAGGTTTTGTTCTTTGGTTTGCGATTGCTATATTTTCCGCTATCATGCAGGTAGTAGCAGTTGCAGGAGTGTAGACAAAAAAATATAAATCAACAAAACCCCTTTTATTTCTTGTTTCCTCTCCTCTTGCAACGAGTAATATCCTATGTCACTAAGATCTTTTCAATCTCGTTCAGGTTTTACTCTTATTGAGATGATGATTGTTATTGCAATTGTTATTTTCTTGTTTTCTATTGCCATATTTCCTTATAGTTACTATATGGAACGATGATATGTAGAGCGCACAATGGATAGCATCGGACAAGAGTGGATCCTCGCACATAAAGAAGTCCGCAATGGTAAAATGTTCGATACCAATATACACGCAAACAAAGTTCTTATTTTCCGGAAGGAAAGAGGGGAATTGGAACAATATCTTCTCTCATGATCTACGATTCCTCCGATCGGTGATTTTATTGCTAGTCCAACAAATCCAGATATAAAGGCGGATACATCGCTTGTATTTGATAGTAGAATAGAAATTCTCGATTTTTCTGGAAGTGCAATCCTCTCTTCTGGAGATAACACCCTCTGATACTTCATCGAGGCACCATATGGAAGTTGAACATTCTTTACTGGTACAACACCTTTCTCTTCCACTGGTATTTTTCTCACTGTTTGATATACTGGTGCAAGCATCGATACTGGTCGAGCGAGAAAGATATTACTGAGGCCGTATTTGCAGTAACTCAAAGCTAATAACTAAAAAATGTCATTTCAAATCTCACATTCCAGATCCTGATTTACTCTCGTGGAGCTTATTGTTGGGATGACGATATTTGCTATTGGTCTTACGGGGATCTATGCATTATTTGCTAGTACTATAGGGAATGCAACATATTCTCGTCATGAGATTATCGTAGCGAATCTCTTGCGTGAGCAAATGGAACTTATTAAAAATATACGCGATACAAATGTACGAAATTTTCTCCCATGGGATACCGTTTTTACCGAGTGAACTACGAGTTCCAGGTTCAATTCGGGAATTTATATTGTAGAAAATGATTTTTCCAATCCAAAGATTGGTATTGATTCAAGTGGAAGTATAACAACATCTCCAGTGTACCTAAAGGATATTACCGCTCAATTCTCTGCTGATTTTAGTGATGCTAATCATTTTAATCAATCTGCGTTATTCCTTGATAATCAGGAACGGTATTCTCATACTGTTTCTTGATCAGGAACTCCATATGCGTCATATGTGATCATAACTCCGATTCAATTCATAGATAGAGCGGGAACGGTGGTGAAGATAGAAAACTGATCGTCGCCAAAGCCCCAGTGATATACTATCGACGCTCGGGTGATAGTGAATAGTCGTGGTATATACCGAGAATATGATGCCAAGACAATGATTACAGATTGGATAAAATAAGGTTCCAAGATTATAAATTTTTCTCTTCCCGTGAAATTCCTTCCATTTTCTCATCCTCGTTCCTGATTCACTCTGATTGAACTCATGCTTGCTATGAGTATCTTTGCTATCATGAGCATGATGATCCTCACAGTATACTTCAATGCCACAGAGACCTCTCGTCGTTTGAATGCGACACGGCAGCTCTCTGAGACAGCCAGGGAAATTACGGAACGTATTTCGCAGGATATTCGAGAAAAAGGAATTGAGGATTCAGGAGCCGGTTTTGATAATAGCTATCTTCCATGGAAGAATTATGATTATGCTTCAGGGAGCGAATTCATGAAGATAAAAGATATGGGTACATACGTTTATTGAGCGAAGACAGCCGCAGGAATCAAACCATGTGTTGATGATTTTGGTGCAGGAGGTGAGAAGACAAAAACAGACATAAAAATCCATTGCTGACTTTATCTTGTTATCCTTCCAGATAATGGAAAAGACGCCTATAATCTCGTCGATAGTTTCATCCCTGAAGAAGAGAAAAAAAGAGTAAAAATAGAAGACCTCAAGTTCTATATCTCTGGAGATGACACTACCAGTAAAAAGATAACTCTCAACTTTACGCTTTCGCTTATGCCACATATCGGAGTTCCATGAAGCATGATCGGATCGACAACACTTCATATACAAACAACGATGAGTGAACGAATCTTTAAGACATACTAAGATTATGAATAAGAAAGGATTTTCCATTCTCATGGCTCTCGGGACAATAGGAGTTCTCCTGATTATTGTGGTGGGACTTGCAAGTGTGTATCTCCGTGAGATGAAGCTCTCTCGTACAAGTTATGATGATATTATTGCTTCAGCAGGTGCAGAAGGGGCTTTTGAATATGGGATGCTGAAAGTCCGGAATCATCGTGAAGGTTTTGCAGATTCGATGAATTCGAGCGATCTCGATGGAAAGATACTGGCGCTCTCTTCCGAGCGTTCCCAAGGGATGAAGTCTGCCTATACTATCATGGCAAATAGTCAGGATAATGTATTCACGGTGGCACCAAATGAGCATCTCATTATTCCACTTTTTGCATCAAATGAGTCCCTGATATGAGCGGCAGGAACATCAAAAAATCCGAACTACAATTTGTGAGCCTTAAAGTCACAAAGTGTGGTAGTTTCTTGAGCTCCAAATCTCTCATGGACTATCATCGCAATGAATGGTAGTGAAAATATAGGAATCTCAGGAAGCGGTGAAATAAATGCAAGTACTAACTGAGTAATCCGTCATAAGGACACACAGTGTTACAATAGCAATGGTGTTCCAACAGGTTGTAGCGATATATCTTCGGTAGCAGAAGAGCTTCCATACTTTTATGATGAATCAAAGAAGGTTTCAGATTTTCTTGCTGATCCAAATACGACCAATCCATACCTTATGATATACAACTCCCTCACTTTTTCCCAAGATATCCATATTACTGCTACTACTCCTTTTTCGCTTCCACAGATGATGATCGAGGCCACAGCTCAAAAAGGGGATAGTCTCCAAATATTCAGATTCACTGAAGATAAGAGTCGATATTATGATGCGATCAAGTACGGAGTATATAACACACAATAAAAAAATACCTATCCGATTCGGATAGGTATTTTTTTATGAAAAAGAAAAGTCATCAATATTCTGCTGGTCTCGTGATTTTTCGAGTTCATAGAACTTCTGGTGTTGCTTCTCGAACTTGAGATCTACTTGACCAATAGGACCATTACGATTCTTTCGGATAAGCACATTCACGACTCCAGGAGTCTCAGAGAGATCATTGTAATAATCATCACGATAGAGCATCATCACGATATCTGCATCTTGCTCGATAGATCCTGATTCGCGGAGGTCAGACATCATTGGGCGTTTATCAGGACGTCACTCAACCGCACGGGAGAGTTGAGAGAGGGCAATAACTGGAACATCGAGCTCACGAGCAAGCGCCTTCAGTCCACGGGAAATATCGGAGATTTCTTGTACGCGGTTCATAGGATTGCCACCTGACATGAGCTGGAGGTAATCAACGATAACGAGATCAAGTCATGATTCCATCTTGAGTCTACGAGCCTTACTCTTGATCTCTATGATCCCAGCTCCCGCTGGAGAATCATCGATATATATCTTTGAACGAGAGAGTTTCTCGAGTGCATCACCCATCTTCGAGAATTCATCTTCTGAGAGTTTTCATTTCTGGAGCTTCCAGCTATCAACCGCCATTGCTGCTGCGATAAGACGGTCTGTGAGCTGTTCTTTGGACATTTCTAGAGAAAAAACGGCAACATTCCTTCCTTTTTCTGCAACATTTTGTGCGAAGTTGAGGGCAAGTGCAGTCTTTCCCATACTTGGACGAGCAGCAAGGACGATGAGGTCTCCACGTTTGAATCCTGAGAGCTTGTAGTCGAAGCTAGGGTATCCAGTTGTGATATTATTGCGTTCTACGAGCTCAGGATCAGCATGAATCGCTGCGAATTCTTCATAACGAGAGTTGAGGATATCTCGAATAGGAACGAGTTTATTTTGGATAAAAGTCTGAGTAACACCAAAAAGTACTTTCTCTGATTTTTCGAGAAGTCTAGTAGTTTCATCTTGTTCGTCGTATCCGTGCATGATAATCTCATTTCCAGCACGGATGAGCTTACGGAGAACACTCTTATTCTTCACAATCTGCGCATATTGGAATATATGTGTACTCGTAAAGACATTGGTCATGAGCTCAGCAAGAAACGCATTTCAACCGATAGATTCGAGTTTTTTCTGATCATCGATAACTTCTCTGACAGTGATACTATCGATCGGACGATTCCGTATATAGAGATCAAGCATCGCAGAGAAAACAATCCCATGAGCTGGATCATAGAAATCCTCTGGTTTGAGCATATTGGCAGCATGCATCATCCCATCCTTGTCGATGAGGATAGAACCGAGTACACCGCGTTCAGCTTCGATGCTATGTGGGGGGGTGGTGAGAGACAATTCAAATAAAAATTAATAACTGATAAATAAAAGTTAGCTATTTCGGTTTTACTATACATTCCATTTTATGCAATTGCTGTGCCAAAAGAAGTATGATTTTAAGTTTTCATCTTTTTCAAGAATATTTATTAAATCATCAATCTTCTTGTCTTTAATAAATGTTTCCATGAGTCCAACTTTCAATTCTATTCAATAATTTTCCTTTAAATATGTCTGAATAAAATTAACTCGGTCTTCTCATTTATCATATCATCCATAAATAACGAGAGTGTTTCTTAATATTTCACATCTATCTTCTTTAAAGAGTTGATTATAAATAAATAGAGATGATACCACGATAATAATTAAAATAATACCAACTTTAGTATTATCTTTAATGAAACATATTACTTTGTGTAGAAATCCCTTCATAAGATGTAAATAAAAAATTATTTCTCCTCTCCAAAGTTGTTTGCTAATTCTTCTTCCACCACGAGCTTCTGGATCATCTGGGCAATCTCGTGGTTGTATGGAGTAAGATTTTTGAGCTTTATGAGAGTTTGGATCGCATCCTGACGTTTCCCGAGAGCCACTTCGGCTGTTGAGATGAGAGTAAGGATTTCTGGATTATTTGGCCATTGTTTGAGGTATCTTTTGCTATATGCGTAGGCCACTTCATATTCCTTCATCTCATTTGCAAGGTGTGCAAGGATATAGAGTGTACCCTCTGTTTCTCCGTTCAATGTTAGGATCTTCTTGTAGATCTCCATAGCTATCTCATAGCGCTTTTCGATAATGAGGACATTTCCGAGTTTCTCTAGTATCTCAGTATCGTTCGGATACATGAGTGCAAGATCTTTGTATATGTATTCCGCCTTCTCGAAGTGACGATCTTGTTCGTAGAGTCATGCGAGTATGACATTGAGTTCACGGTTATCTTTTTCGAGAGCAAGTCACTGGATGATGAGTCCACGAGCCTCGAGTATTTGTCATCGAGCTATCAATGTTTTGATATTATTGATGAGTGCAAAAAGTGTTTCCGTATGATTATTTCTTAGAGGAATACTTGGATTTGATGGCTCTTCGTGCGTAGGAGGAATAGTCGTCTCAATTTGTTCTGGTACTGTTTCTCTTTTCTTGTCGATTAGCTCTTCCTGAGGGAGAGATTTCTCAGTCGAGAGAACATCTGTCGTTTCATCAGCTTCTTCTTGAATAGGTAGAACTTCATCTTGTATATCTTCTTCTCAAATAGTAGTAGCATCACCAGAAATATTCTCTGTGGCAATATTCTCAGGAATAGATTTTTCTTCTATTTCAGTATTCTCATAAGAAGACTTTTCTTGGGTAATATTTGATTCAATAGTCTCTTCTATTTCTTCAATCTTTTCATCGTACTCTCCAGATTTGATACCTTCTTTGGTCTCTTCGATAATCTTTGGATGAGAGGACTTTAGAGACGCTTCACTTGTTTCAGATTCAGGGACTTCAGTTACCTCTGGTGGTACAATTACCTCTTTGGGAATATCTTCTTCTATATACATTGGAGCTGATTTTATAGGCAAACTCAGAGGGAGAGATTCTCATTTGGGTTCATTATACTGTGCAAGTACCTCTTTCTCTTCCCGAAGGTTCGGGATACTTCTTTTTGGAAAGATTACACGAAAAAATCTATTGAGGAATATATAACCATCATAAGAAAATATGGCAATAAAAACCCCCACACATATGAGTACTAAAATAGCTTCTATTGAAGCCAGTTGCCCAGTAAAAAGAAATTCCATAGGATAGGATTATTTTTCTGGGTTTATCATAGAGAAAAAACTATTTTTTGCAAATTGAATCCTTGATTTGTGGGTACAATGAGCATTTCTTTTCAATAGAAATAGCACTACAAGAGATAAATAAATTTGTGCAGAAAAATATTTGCATTTTGAGAGCTTTCTTATATAATCCGCCCGTTATCAAAAGTGAACTATTGAAAGATCCGCATTCCATTCGAAAATAAGAACATATTCTTATTTTCTCATTTCACTTGATTTATAAACTTACAAATGCTCTCTATGGACTCAACACTTATTAAACAAATCCAAGCTACAGCACAAAAGAATGGTGCACAAAATCTCGAAACTGGTATGGAAGTCGAGGTTCACCAGATTATCCGAGAAGGTGAAAAGGAGCGTATCCAGAAGTTCCGAGGACTCATCATCTCTATGCGTGGAAAGTCACCACTTGAGCGTATGGTTACTATACGTTCTGATGTTGATGGTATCGGAATCGAACGCATCATTCCTGTTAATTCTCCTTTTATTGCCAAGATCGAGGTTCTTCGTAAGTTCAAGGTTCGCCGTAATAATATCGGATATATCCGTGGACTCACTGGAAAGGCAGCACGTCTCAAAGAGATAAAATAGTTATTTATTTAGACTTTAGATCTCTATTACCTTCGGGGTGGTAGAGATTTTTTGACAATAAAAACAAAAGGTGTTATAGTAAAGACATATTATTTTAATTTCAGTATTCTTATGGAAAAGTGAAGTGTAAAAGTCGATTGGGCAAAGTCTCAGATTCCGAAGGAAGCACAAGAGAATCCGGATATCCTTGTACCAAAAACCATCGAGGAAATGCTCGCTCGGTGAGGAAATCCAAAAGACGCAAATCCAAAAGATATTCTTGCTATTCAGGCAGCTCTTTCTAGGCTTGGATATCCTCCTGGAAAACTTGATGCCATTTTTAAGGACAAGGATAAGGTAACTTCCCATACCATGGAGGCTATCCGTCGTTTTCAGAAGGAGCATGGATTGAAAAAGGTGGACTGACAGCCAGGGAAAGAAACTTTACATCAAATGTTGGTAGCGCTTTCTGAACAAGCATCCAAGCAATCAGCTGCGCAAAGAACTACAAACGCGCCATTGAAAGCTGCAGAAACATCAAGGAAGCCAGCAGAGACACGATTGGTCGCTCCACCGCAAGCACTAGGAATATCAAAGAAACCAGTGGTGATCTCATGACTCCAGAAGCCCATTATAGCAAGGGGGGGGGCAGAGGAAGAATGACTTCTTGTACGAAATCTTCATGGATTATGAGATGCAGCCTCCATGCTCATTCCTGGATCACATTTTCTTGATCAGACAATCGACAATATTCATGGTGCAATTGATAAACCCAAGGATGTTATTCGCCCAGTAGATCTGAATGCACAGACAGCGATACTTATTCCTGGATTCTTTTGTAATCAGGGTGTTATGAGAGGACTTGGTGATAAGCTCTCTGCGAGTATGAACGTCATATATCCTGATATTGGTATAATTGATAGTAGCCGTCTTTCTCTCAATGAAATGGCGGATAAGATTGTTGTATATATCCTAAAATTAGAACAAGAAGGAAAACTCCGAAAAGATGGTCAATATACTATCATTGGGCATAGTCTCGGTGGGAATATTGCTCTCCTGGTTTCTCAGAAACTCCGAGTAAATCATATTGTGCAAGTATCTACTCCAAATAAAACTCCTCCTGTGGCAAAGATATCCTGATTAGGCTTTTCAGTATTCTGACGGGATTTTATCCCAGCTATGATCGACCTACGAAATATCGAAAATATCTATAAACGAGTTACGCCAAAAGGACCGTTAGAAACACTCACATACATTATCGCTAAAAAAGATGCATTTATTGGAACCAATGTCCAATGGGTTTCTGGAATCCCTTCGAATATTCCTATAGGCAAGACTGAAGGAATTATCGTTGCAGGATGACATATTGATCCTATTATTACGGATAGTGGGAAACGCACAATCATAAATGCCGTTTCGGCAACCCAATCAAAGAAGTAAAATAAATAGGAAAAATACAGAAAAATCCATATCATACCCGTGATATGGATTTTTCTGGACAGACATGAAATATGGGAAACTTTTTTATACTTTTCATAACTTATGATGGGGATTGCATAATAATAAAATATATGAGAAATAATCTCAGAATAGAGAGAAAAAGTCTTTTCTTTTTTCGAATTTTCCCTTGCTTTTTCCGTGAGTGTGAACAGAGGAGAGATACTGTTTCTTTTCGTGCAAAAATGGTGTACATAAGCATTTGTCAATTGTTTTTTTTCTTTTGACTTCATGATTTTTTTGAATAAAAATGGCACATATTCTTGAAGGTTTAGAACGTGTATGATTATTTTATAATCCATGGCTTCTTCTTATGTCCCGAGTCTTTAGTCTCTCACATCTCGAAGCGTCTGTCCGGATTATGTCAAGTATGATTCGGAAACAGGATTTTCTTACCTATTTTAAGAAGTTTTCTCTTGTTTCCGCTACAGAAACTAGCATAGTACTTGGAGTGATTTCATCTTTTCATAAAGATAATCTCTCAAAAAAGTTTTATAATGAGATAAAGAACGCAATAACTCAGATTGTTCCCCAGATTGAAGCAGTAGATTTTTCCGTTGATGAACAGATCGATGTAAAGGATAAAAATGAAGTTATCGATTGCAGGATGCTCCTAAAGGATTCTGAGAAACAGACAAAGAAGGAACAAAGTGAAGGAGTAGAGATTGTAGAAGGGATTAATAGTCGTCTCGTGAATGATCGTTACCGTCTGGATAACTTCATTATCTGACCAGCAACACAACTTGCTCACGCAGCCTGTGAAGCGGTTTCTCGCAGACCGGGTGCATCATATAATCCGCTCTATATCTATGGAAACGTTGGACTCGGGAAAACACATCTTCTTCAGTGAGTTGCCAATGTTATCCGTGCAAAAAATAAGTCACTTCGCGTTGTTTATACAACGGCTGATAAGTTCCTCACTGATTATGTTGCAAGTATCAAAGGACGTTCCGTAGACAAGCTCCGCGAACGATATCGCGCGATCGATGTGCTTGTACTCGATGATGTCCAGTTCCTCGCAGGAAAAAAACAAACACAAGAAGAACTTTATAATATCTTCAATATTCTCTACGAAGCAGGAAAGCAGATTGTTCTCTCTGGGGATCGTCCACCAAAAGAACTCACAGAACTCGAGGCACGTCTTCAGAGCCGATTCGAGTGGGGAATCACGGTAGATGTTGGTGCGCCAGATTATGAAACTCGCTTGGCTATTATTACTGGAAAGGCTCAGGCTCGCGAATTTCTCCTTCCTCAGGAAGTTGCAGAATTTATAGCGGAACACGTTACTACCAATGTTCGTGAGATCGAATGAATACTGAACCAGATTATTGCAGAACATGATCTCCGATGAACGCCACCAACTCTTGAAAATATTGCCATGCGGCTATCGAAACTCTCAGTGAAGCCACTTACTACTTCACTTCAGACGAGTCGGACAATGCGATCCAATCATTGCAGTTATGAGGACCTCATTCAAACTGTTTCAGGACACTTTGGTATCGAGATTCGTACCCTCCTTTCCGAAGACAGGAGAAAGGAAAACATGATTCCACGGCAAGTTGCCATGTACCTCCTCAAAAATAAGCTTCACTATACCTATGAACGCATAGGAAATATCTTCTCTGGTCGCAATCATACAGCTGTTATGTACTCCTGCAAGAAGCTTGAAGCCGTGATGAGAAAAGATCAGCAAGTTGTCTATGAACTCAATGTTATACGAGATAAACTCGGAATATAGTTGACAAATAATATTTATTGAATATTAGAACCTTCTCTTAAATTTCTAAAGAAGATTTTTCTGATACGATTCCATAGAAACTTGAGAGTTCTATACAATAATTTTTTTTCTGTGCTTTCTATCGTCTCAACTCCCATATGAAATCTCGAAGATATCACTCTCCGTGCCCTTCGCGTTCTTAAAGAAGCAGATTATATTGCTTGTGAGGATACACGTGTCACAGGGAAACTTCTGCAGCACTACAATATCCCCAATAATGGGAGACTTCTCTCATTTCATTCACATTCCGGTTTTCCTAAACTTGAGAAGATCATTGTGTTACTCGAGGAATGAAAGCATGTGGCACTTGTTTCTGATGCAGGAACACCTGGTATCAGTGATCCTGGATTTGTTCTGATAAAGAAGGCAATTGAGGCAGATATCATCGTTATTCCCGTTCCATGAGCATCGGCAGTCCTATCGGCTCTCGTAACAAGTGGAATTGACTGTCATCAATATCTCTATCTCGGATTCCTCCCAGTAAAAAAGGGCCGCCAAACCATGCTCAAATCTCTTGTAAACAAGGAATATACTATCGTTGTTTATGAGAGTGTCCATCGTATAGAGAAGACACTTGCTGAGCTTGAAGAGCATTTTGGGTCGGAACATCATATCGTCGTTGGCCGCGAGATCACGAAAAAATTCGAAGAATTCAAGCGTGGAACGATAGCAGAAGTACGAGAATATTATAAGTGAGAAGGGAAAGTGAAAGGAGAGTTTGTTCTCGTATTTTAGGGATTACCTTAGTATAGTAATCATAATAACCACTCCATGAGGAGTATTTTTTTGTATACTGAGGACTCCATTATGAAGGCGAGTTATACGGTCGACGATAGAGAGCCCGATTCCCATACTCACATATTCATAACGTGCTCGTCACTTATCAACACGATAGAACTTTTCTCGAACGAGATGTATCTCATTATCAGGAATGCCGACTCAGTTATCTATAAATCAGAAAATGTATTCCTTTGAAGTCTTTGTATATGAACAAGTAAGTGTAGTATTTTGCCCAGCATATTTCAGGAAATTCGAAAAGATATTGTGTACCACTTGTGCAAACATGCCTTTATCCATACGAGTCATAGTATCAGTTGGAAGATCGAAGGCAATTTCTTGATGAGATTTTATAAGTTGTGGGGCATATGTTTTCTTGATTTCAGAGAGAAGTTTCTTTGTATTAAATTGCTCGACATAGACATCACCGAGCATACTTTGTGCGAGATTTTCGTATTCCAAAATCTTTTCAGTGATATCTGCAAGTCGTGAGAGTTCTGTTTGGAGGAGTGGAATGGTTTTTGGTTCGAGCTTGAGTATGCCATCTTCTATCGCCTCGAGATAACACTTGACGGCGGTGATGGGTGTACGGATCTCATGGGAAAGGTCAGATAGGAAATTAGATCTGATGTTTTCTTGTATAGAGAGAGAACGGTACAGATTGTTGATAGTTGAAACAAGAGGGAAGAATTCATCATTTCTTGTATAGGAGATGCCTGTATATTCAGCCGTATCGATGAATCTTCGGAGTTTCTCTATGATAACATTGATAGGTGAAAAAAGGCGACGAACCCAGAAGAAGTATACCAAAAGGATAATAGCAAGCCAAATAATATTGGTAATGAGGATACGTCCAAGAAGATTCACTATAAAGATTCACTCAGGAGAGTTTCTATCAAATTTGGTAGGATTTGCAATAGCACTTATTATACTGCGAGTTGTTCCGATGGTTCATCCAGATCCTATAGAAAGACTGAATGCTCATGGACTCATCTCTCAATCTTTCGCTCCAGTTGAGATATAGAGTTTTGGATTATCTGCAATATTTTTCAGTGAGGTTGAGAGATTGGTGAGTTCATTGATGATAACCTTGTAATCATCTTGGGTTGCGGTATCGAGTTGCCCTATTTTTATGAGTGTTTCTAAGTGTTCGGGGCTCGGGTTTGTCTGATCAGTGATAGTAGCAACCCGACTTAGATATTCTGGTAGGAAAGCATTGATAAAATACTGGAACGTAAAAATATTTACGAAAACCGTGAGAATAAGTGTAAATCAGGTAAGGATGGGGATTTGGTAAGAAAGTCGCATATGTGTTGATTGTAGTGATTTTCGTATTATTGGCAAATGGAAGGACTAATAAAGAAAGACGGGGGAGTATAGAATAATAATAAAATGTAATACTTTCCTATGGATTATAAGAAAAGAAGCTATTTATTATTTCTTTACGTTTTCTCTTCTAGCTTTCATACTAAAAAAGGTAACAGTTCCTATATTCATAATAATATTCTAGGTAAGAGCTTTCTTTATTATATCAATCAAACAGGAAGTGAAAGTTGATTTTTCCGACTTTTTCCATATCCTAATTATAATCTTGATACTATTTTTTCTTTTTCAATTATGACTGTTCGAACCCGCCTTGCACCATCTCCCACATGATACGTCCATATTGGAAACCTGAGAACTGCCCTTTATTGTTATCTTTGGGCTCGACATAATGGTGGAAAATTTATCCTCCGTATAGAAGATACGGATCGCACTCGTCTTGTTGAGGATGCTGTAGATCGTATCATCGAAATACTAACTGAAGTTGGAATGCGACCTGATGAAGGACCTCATCGCGATGGAGGATACGGACCATATACACAGAGTGAGCGCCTAGACATCTATACTCCGAGACTTCACAAGCTCTGTGAAGAAGGAACTGCATATTATTGTTTCTGTAGCTCTGACCGACTCGAATCTCTCAAAAAAGAACAAGAAGAACTTAAGCTTCCTTCACGTTATGATGGACATTGTCGTCATATTCCTATCGAAGACGCAAAAGAGAAAATCAAAAATGGTGAAAAGTATACTATTCGTCTCAAGGTTCCAAAGGCAGAAAGGCTCATTTTTAATGATCTTATCCGAGGACGTATAGAGTTCAATACAAGTGAGATTGATGATCAAGTTCTCTTGAAGTCTGACGGATTCCCAACATATCATGGAGCTATCGTTATCGATGATTATCTCATGCAGATATCTCATGTCATGCGGGGTGAGGAGTGGATTAGCTCTATGCCAAAACAAATTCTTACTGCTCGAGCCCTCGGGATTACGCTTCCAGAATATGCTCATCTTCCGAGCGTTCTATGAAATGATGGGAAAAAACTCTCAAAACGTACAGGTGATGCCTTTGTCTCAGAATATCTTGCAAAGTGATATTTTCCGGAAGCACTTCTGAATTTTATTGCACTTCTTGGTTGGTATCCAAAACAAAACGAAGAGATTATGTCTATGGATGAGATGATTGCAAAGTTCGAGATCACAGACATTCACAAGTCAGGAGCTGTTCTCGATCCTATCAAGCTCGATTGGATGAATAGCGAGTATATCAAGAGACTTCCTCTTTCTGAACTTCATGAGCGACTTGCTGAACACCTGAAACGATATGAACCTGATTTTTATGAGCACACCTTTGCGAAACAAGACTTCACATTCAATACGAAGATTCTTACGGAAATTCAAGCGAGGATGAAACGATTTAATGAGTTTATAGACTTGACAAAGTTTTTTTATAGCAATGCGGATATCCGTACAGACTTACTCATAAATCTAAAGATGAAGATAGAAACTCTTGATTTTGCTAGGGAATCATTAGAATTAGCACAGAGGATACTCATGAATTCATGTGACTTTTCCTCAATTGAAGGAATCAAAGATCCTCTTATTGAGGCAATAGCAAAGGCAGAACTCAAGAACGGACAAGTTCTCTGGCCGCTTCGGGTCGCTCTTTCATGACAAGAGTTCTCTCCTGGATCGTTTGAGCTCGCATACATACTTGGTCAGGAAAAGTCACTTGAAAGAGTTGAAAAAATATTGCAGAATCTTTAATTTAAACCTTACATGCTCTATATCTTTCTCAAAAACATCATCGAATCGGTTATCGAACACTATACATGTCCTCAGTGTCATGGTAAAACGAGTGAACAAGATATCCATATTGCGGGTATCACTTCTCAAGGAGTTGATCTTCATATTCAATGTCATGCTTGCAATATCAATTCTCTTCTTCATGCGGAGGTTAATACACTTGCCAGTCAACTTCTCCAGAATGAACACGGTCGCAAATTCTTCGAGGATTTTATCAAGCACGGATGACCTATAGGAAGTCCAAGTTCTGAAGTAATCCAAAAGAATCCAGATCATATTAGAGATGAGGACATCATTAAGATCCATAATGATCTCAAGAATGCAAAGTCCGTTGAAGATATTATGGGGAAGTAGCAGGATAGTGAGATAGAACAAGAAATCTCATCTTCTTTTTCCCATTTCCCAGATTATTCTGTGCTCATATCATCTCACTATCCTAATATCTCACTAATCTACCATTCCCATGTTTGCTCGTCTCATTGCCTTTCTTATTCTTATTAGCGTAAGTTATACTTTAACTGTATTCTTTGCACCAACTTTTGCTGACAAATACGGGAACAAAGATCTCAACGCCAGAATCCGCAGCATCAAGGAAGGATCTCTTGGCCTTGGTTCTGGAGGGCTTTCTCCGTCGTCACTTTTTGATCAGGTTACCAATAGCACTAAGTGAGTTATTGATGAAACAAAGCAGACATATAACAATATCCAGTCAACCGTTACAGAAAAGACAGAACAAGTAAAACAGGCTGCGGATTCTGTAGAGAAGGCTGTTGATGCTGTAGGCACAGCCACAAGAAACCTTCAAAATCTTACTACATTCACTGGAACCACCACAAGTGGAAGTATAAAAAAATAGTCTTAGCATTATGTCATTTTCAAAACAACCTCTTCGTTCTGCGCAATATGGTCGTGCACCTTCCCCATTTTCATGAGGAAAAATACTTTTCTTTTTTGTGCTTATTGGAGCATTTTGGCTCTATTATTTTGTGAGTGCAACTGGGAATATTCAGATTCCGGTAAAGACATACAATATAGAAAAATGAGCTTCGGTCTCTGAGCTCGATGATACCTTGCATCTTGGTGTTGCATCATGGAGGTATCGTCTCTGGATCCGATACTTTGCACCAGAGAAAGTCAGCCTTCAGGCTGGCCAATATGTGGTCAATTCAGGTACGACCCTTTCTGATTTTATCCTCAAAAATCTCAAACATCCAACATATACCGACCTCAATATCACTATTATCCCAGGGTGGAATATGTATGATATCGATGCTTATCTTGCAAGTCAAGGTATTGCAAAGGTTGGAGATTTTCTTGGGGCGGCAGCAATGAATTTTGAGACGTATAAACAGGATTTTCCTTTTTTGAAAAATGCAAAAAGTCTTGAATGATTCCTCTATCCTGATACGTATCGCATTCGTCCGAAGACATCGATGGATGCTATTATCCGGATCCTCCTAAAAGAATGGAACAATAAAATCGGAGATTCATATCAGTCGCTTGGATGAGAGGCATACAATACGCTTATCCTTGCATCTATCGTAGAACGAGAGGAGGGAAATATCACCAATCAGCCAATAGTAGCAGGTATATTGAAAAAACGTTTTGACGAAGGTATTGCTCTTGGTGCAGACGTAACGGTGTGTTATGGATATGCAAAAACTCATAAAGAATGTACTCCTTCTTTTATTGTTTCAGTCATTGCAGATAAGAACTCGTACAATACGAGAAATACACGCGGATATCCTCCAACTCCGATTTCAAGTATCACCCTTGCAACATGGAATGCAGCTGTACATCCGGAAAGTTCGCCATATTACTACTATCTTCATGACAGTAATGGGGTGATTCATTATGCAACTACCCTTACCGAGCATAACGATAATAAGAGAAAATACCTGCAATAGAAAAGTTTTAGAGTTTATCTAAACTCTTTTTATATTCTTTCCTTCGGATCTTAAAAAGACACTTCCGTATGATCCCTAAACTCCTAGAAAATATCAATATCTTTCTTGCTCCTCTTGAAAAAGTAATTCTTCAATACCGAAAACATATTGGATATTTTTTGATCATCCTTTCTGGAGGAACGATTTTTCTACTCCTCAATGCGAGGACCATTCGTTTTACTGGAGAACAATCCCTCAATATACTTTGGATTATTCTCTTTCTCCCGATTCTTGCTCGGGTTTTTCTTCTTCAGATTGCACAAGTTCTGATGCCTCTTCGAAAAGAACTTGGCATCCTTATGGGGATGCTCGCACTCGTTCATTCAGTGCAATTCTTTCTCGTTCCATGAAGCTATATTCCTGATTTCTCTTGGTTAATCGATCCCAATTTCTGGACGTATAAAGGAATTATAGCGTATACAGGAGCTGGTCTCATCGCTACTATTCTTACGCTTCTTCTTCTCTTTACATCAAATACCTTTTCGGTGAAACTGCTTGGGAAAAATTGGAAGCGTCTTCATCGTATTGTATACATCATTGCTATCTTCACGATTCTCCATGTAGTCTTGCTGAGATGGGATTCAAGGTGACGTATTGATTATGGAGAATTTACCGGACTTATTATATATTTTATTGGGAAAGCTCTTGAGTGGAAATGAGTGAGTTTCTGAAATAGAGCATATCAAAAGTGAAAGAAGTGGATTTGCCCTCCATGCTGATATATCTACGATCCAGAAATTGGGGATATAGATAGTGGTATCCTTCCAGGAACAGATTTTGCTGATATACCAAATACTTGGAAATGTCCTATCTGTGGAGTGGCGAAGTCTGATTTTATCCTCTATGAGGATGAAGTCACGACAGAAATCGAGACAAAAGCGACTCAAATCACCTGTCTCAATCCATCAACTATTGAGCTCATTATTGAGACGGTAGTTTTCCTTCAGAGTAAACCCGGGCAGTTTGTCTCATTCCATTGGCAAGATGAGGAAGGTATGTTTGTTCGTTCATACTCAATAGCAGAAGCAGAAGGGAATAGTTTCACTTTTCTTATCAAGCTCTCTGAACCTGGACGCTGAACGAGTGTACTCAAAAGCTTAAAAGTCTGAGAAACCATAAGAATCCGCGGAGTTTTCGGGAAGTTCCTCCTCCAAGAAACAGAAAATCCAAAAATATTTATCGCAACAGGAACTGGACTTGCACCGATATACAATATGATTCTCCACGTCCCAACAGGCGTATGGAAAGTCCTTTATTTTACGGTAGCAAATAGCGAAGAGTTGTTCTATATAGAGAAACTCAAGTCTATTCCGAACCTTGAGCTTCATATTCACACAACGAAAGAACAGGTCGAGGGATACGAGTTTGGAAGAGTCAATGTTGATGATATCCAAGCTGATGAAAATACAGAATGGTATCTCTGTGGAAATCCACGTATGGTAACTGAGACAAAAGAAAAACTCGCAAATCATGGATTTACGAGCATATATAGCGAGGAGTTCTAGAAAAAACTGAAGAATGATTTTGCTTCACCATGAATAACTCCATTCGGAAATTCTCGTTCATAGGACATCATGCCTCCAGTGAGATTATATGCGATAATATTATTCTGCTCAGCAAACGTGCATGCTTGTCCACTTCGTGCGCCACTTCGACAGATCATGATAACCTTCTTTTTGGCATCGATTTCACTGAGCCTCACAGGAAGGAGGTGAAGGGGAATGTTTCGAGCTTCTGGAATATGAACTTCGGCGTATTCTCCCGTCCCACGAACATCGATGAGCTCGAGAGTACCCGGAGATTTCGTTATGAGTTCGGCGAGTTCTTTTGGAGTAATGGTAAGCATATTGATTAGTTAAAAAGTAATAAATGAAAAGGTTTGATATAAAGTATTACATACGTTTGAATGCTCATTTTGTCATTCTCCGGTAGGAGAATCTGTTTCTTTCGGATAGAGATTCTCGCTCGCGAGAATGACAAAAAAATGATATATCTCTAACACATACTTTGTTCTATTGCATCTAGAAGCTTCAAAATGTGTTCATTACTGATGTGATAGTAGACATGCTGTCCATCTTTGCGAGATTCGAGGAGGCCATCTTCCCGCATTTTGGAGAGAAACTGAGAGAGTTGTGATTGGGAGATAGCACATCATTTTTCCAGTTCTCAAACGGTCTTTTCTCCTCACTTTAGTTTGCAGAGGAGCAGCAGGCGCTTTGGATGAGCAAGGAGCTTCAGGATGTGGGCAATCTCATCTGCCTTTTTTTCGAGGTATTCCATAGAGGTAAGTAAGTTTTAGGTTATATTATAAAATTGTAATATAAAGTCAATTTATTCTTTTTTGGCTCCTGATAGATCCTCTCCATCAACCATATTTTCCTTTCCATCAGTGATTATGATGGACTGTTTTGTTATCCCGAGTATTTCAGCATAGCTCATATCGGAGGCAAGGATCTCAATAAGTGTGAAATGAGCTTTTCCATTCTGGACAACAAAAACTCCTGGTGGTCAGTATCGTGTGATGATGCTGGAAAGAGGAATGATGGTTCCGTTTCCGAGCGGAGCCTTTTTCCGGGAGAGCTCTATATCCATACGTTCCCCGAGCGATCCAGAATAATTTCCTATACTGATTTCAGTATAGTTCTTGTTATGGAGTGGATCTTTTTCATCTTGGATAAGAGAGATAGTTCCTGTGAATGCTTCTTTTGTGTAGGTATTCTTGAGGCCAATCTTATCTCACTTTTTATAATCATATTGGTAGTTATCGATGTAAGTCTTAAGCGTCGGAGCATTGCTACTCGTGATATGAAAGAGTAGTGTACCTGCCGGAATCATATTCCCTACATCAAAGTATTTTTCGAGAACAACTCCATCAAATGGTGCATAGATCACCGCTGACTGGATAGAATCTTCAGCCAAGAATTGATTCATCGCCGTCTGTGAGAGCTGCATACCAAGCTCAGAATTCTTTCCATCAATCTGGCTTATGCTGACTCCTATTTCCCGGATTTTACTCTCTTTTTCAGCTTTCAGGACGTCGATATTTTTCTTTGCGCTTTCTATCTGGATTTCGAAGTTGCGTAGATCCATCGATGCTACACTTGTTCCTCATGTTGCAGTTGACATGAGGGAAGTGGCCGTATCTCTCCATGCTGCGAATTGTAGTTCTGCCGCTTGTTCATTTGCCTTGAAGACACTCCATGCTGCTATCCAGCCATTGAGTCGATCCTCGGAGAGGTCTCATCCTATCATACTATTTTCTAGCATACTTCCCATAGTCATTGCCATATAACTGAGCGACTTAAAAGCCTCTGAAAGTTTTGCTATCTCTGTTTCTGCATTTTCAGAAGTGATGATGATATTCTTTTCGCGTTTTGCGAGGATCTCCCCACAGATAGTATAGAGTTTTCCCCAAGCATTGTGTGCATCTACCTTGATACTTCCCAGACGAAGTCCGAGGTATGGATCCCATGCATCGTTCGAGTATTCAAAATTGGTAGTAATTCCAAGGATCTTATCGCCCTCATAGATCATGCTATCAGCAAGTTTTAGGAAAGCATTTACATGGATATGATAGTTGGTATCGAGAGTGGCAGTCTGATTATTGAGATTTTTCTTCGCTTTTTCGAGCTCAACTTCGAGGCTCTGTATACCAGTTTCAGCTTGTAGAACTTGCTCATCATAGAGTTTTTTGGTCGCATTGCGCATTTGCTCGATATTGTCTCGCATGGTAGTCGTTGTTCTCTGTATTGCTCAGATATTTTCGATGACGTTTCCGAGTCCATCATACGTGATAGTACCTTCCTGATTGGTAAGCCTCGCTAAGAGCTGTCACTTTTTTACCTTGTCTCCGGGACGAACAGTGATCTCGCCGATCCTTCCTGTTGTCTTGAATGAGAGGTCACTCGTCATATTACCCTCGACACGAGCGATGATCGTATCTCGAATAGAGAGAGCGCCATCTCCTACAGAAAATGTTTTGTAGGACTTATGGACTTGCACCTCTTCGGCCTTTGTACAACTTGAGAGGAGAAAAGTGAAGAGAATAAGGGGAATGATAGTGGATTTCATGGTGTAAATAAATGAAGATGAATTAGAAGTTATTTTTTTAAAGGTTGGATTTTCGTTATATAAGTTTGACTTATCAAGTAACTTATTTATAAGTTGATAGTTTAGTTTATCCATTTATACAATCTAGTATGAAAAAGATTTTTCTCCTTGAGGATCACCCATGAATGTCGGAACAGATTGTCAAAAACCTTTCTGTAGCAATACCAAAGGCAGAGATTCTAACATTTGCATGCGGTAATGATTTTCTCGCCGTTCTAGACAACGAAGCTAATAGAGATGGTATTTATATTATTGATGGTCAATTCCCCATGGAATCAGGTGCGTCAATCGATGGAAATGGGCCGGGGATTGTAAAGGTAATTCAAGAAAAATTTCCAAATGCTTCTGTGATCGGCTACAGTAATAGGCCACAACTGTTTCATGATCAAAAGCCTCCTGTCATAGAAAAACCTGTATTTTGAGATGCTGTTGGATTAGCAGACTGGGTTCGTAAACAATGCGATAAACTAAATCCTGTAGCATAAAATAATAATGATTTATCGCCCGAGCACGTCTTGGGCTTTTTTATATTTGTTTTTTCATCTCTCGCTCATGCTCCACGATATGTGCGTATTGGATTCCTCCGGCGTCGTGGCTATGATATTTTCGTAGATATGTGTAGTAGAAAATCGGGATAAAGTAGAGAGTCAAGACGGCAGAAGCTGAGAGTCACCAGATAATCGACCAGGCGAGGCCGCTCCATACAGGATCGCTCGTGATGATGAACGAACCCGCAACTGCGGCAATGGATGTCAGCATCACTGGAATAAATCGTTTCTGTGAACCATGGATCACGGCATATTCGAGACTTTTTCCTTCTGCGATGAGCCGATTGATATAGTCGAGGAGTATAAGAGCGTTTCCTACCACGATTCCGCCAAGAGCAATCGCTCCGATCATCGCCGTCGCGGTGAAGTATATTCCAGAAGTGAGATATAGAACCGAGAAACCAGGAAAGATTCCAAAAAATGAGAAAAGAAATGTCATCATAACGATTCCTCAGATAATGAAGCTTCCGAACTGTGTCACGATGATGAAGTAGATAATAAAGAGTGAGAAAATCATGGCAATACCAAGGTCTCGAAATGTATCCATCGTGAGTTCCCATTCACCACCCCACTCGATTCTGTATTGCTTTCCATCATCTAGTCCAATAAAAACAATACTATATGGAGTTGCACCTATTTTCTTGTATCCTGTTTTTGCAAACTCATCGCTTCAGAAGATTCCGTATAGACTGAGTACTGGATATACGACCGAATTGGCTCACATCTCGCCGTAGATATTGATGGTTTCTGAGCGTTCATCGGTATATATATCATAACTCTTGAAGTCTGTTTCTATGTTTGCGATGTCTGAGAGACTGATCTTTTTTCCTTCTGGATTGGTAAATATCAGAGATCGGAGTACACTCAGGTCTCCCTTGTCTTCGCGTCAGACACTGACACTCACCGTGCTGGCTCCATATTTTTCTTCTTCATATCGCATAATCGATAGCGGAGTATTCCCGAAAAAAGCCTGAAGCGTTCCACTGACCTGAGATTCACTTAAGCCAGCAAGAGCAATACGATCATGATCGAGTACGATTCGGAATCCTGGTGATGACGACGAATGAGAGTTCGTGAGATCGACGATCTTTTCCTTTTCTGCAATACTTTTCACGGCGTTTTCGATACTGTCAGAAAACTTTACCAGACTAGTTTCAGATATTCAAGGTTCTCACTTCACTTTGATATGAAACGTTGCCTGTGTTGGAGGACCTGGTGGATCTTCGAGAAGACGGAGCTTCACATCAGGATACTTTGTAAAAAGGTAATTTGATAAGATGGGTCGAAGTGCTATGACGAAATCTTCACTTTTCAAGTCTCTCTCCTTGGATGAAGAGAGGTTGATCCTCATACTAATCTGATTTTCGAGAGTACGATTGGTTCCCCCACGAAAGAGATTGGCAAAGTCAGCAAGAAAGTGATCTCAGATGGAGGTATTCACATCAGTGATGATACGAAGATCCTTTGGAAGGATTCGCGTAAGTTTTTCTTGTACTTCTCAAGAAACAACAGACGGAGTCCTCTCTTTTTTATACCCAAGGAGAAAAATCTCTACATCACGAGCGATCTTCGACGTTTCCTCGATACTCGTATTTCTCGGCGCATCAATCCAGAGATAGACTTGATTCTTGTCGGCTTTCGGGAGCATACGAGCCTTGAATATATTTAGCATGATTGGCGCTATGATGATAATCATGAGCGATATCCAGAATCCGATTTTCAACCACTTTCTCGTACTGGTTGTTCGACCTTCAGAATTGATAAATATAGCTAGTTTCTTCCCATACCAATGAAGAAATCCTCACTCTTCCTTTTCGTGATGTCCGCATTTTCCTGGCTTATAGAGAAAACTCGCAAGAAAAGGATTGATACTAAAGGCGACTACAAGGGAAGCCGTCAGCGCGATGGAAGCAAAGATAGGAATCGGTTTCATATAGTCGCCCATCATCCCTGTAACCGCAAACATCGCTACGAATGAGATGATACGAGTGATCGTCGAGAGAACGATACTTACTCCAACTTCTTTCACCGAATCAAGGATTGCCTCAAACTTGGTCTTTCCGGTTCTTGGCATCATAGCAAGATGACGAGAATTGTTCTCTACCATCACGATGGAGTCATCGACGAGAATACCAAGAGAGAGAATCAGTGCAAAGAGGGTAATACGATTGATATCAAGTCAGAGAACAAACGCGACGATAAAAACAATTCCAAGTACCATCGGAATACAAAATGCTGCATTGATCGCATCACGCACACCAAGAAATATGATGAGGATCACTAGCACAATCGCAATCGAGACGAAGAGATGGAGCATGAGCTCGTTGGTTGCCTCTCGTGCCGTCTCACCTTCATCCTGAATGGTGACAATTGAGACGTTTTTTGGGAGATCTTTATTCATCTCATCCACTATTTCATGTACTTTTTCCACGATGAGAACGGAATTCGTTCCTTTTAGCTTCGCAACTCCGAGGAAAACAGCATCATGAACACCACCAGTATCGCTGTATTCATATCGTGAAGTTATATCTACTGGTCACGAAGAGATAGAGGCAATATCTTGAAGAAGGATTTTCTTCTCTCATTGTATGCTTATGGGGAATTCTTTGAGACGTTTAAGAGTATCAGTGTCATTATCAAGGACAAGAGAAAACCGCTTGGCATCGTCTGTAATCTCTCCGATAATTGACTTCCCGAAGCTCTCTCGAAGTTTTGTATTTACGGTGAGGATATCTATACCAAATGATAGAAGACGTTCAGGGATAATACGGATATTGATATCATTCGTATATCCGCCGATGATATCAATGGTTGTTGTTCCAGGAATATTTTTGATGCTTTCTCTGAGGGTTTTTGCGACATTTTGCAGATATTGCCCACGTTTTACTGTATTCAGATCTTTTCCAGAATACACAAGAGCAAAAGCAACTTGAGGAAGATCTTTAGGATCAATCGAGCGAATACGAACATCGCTAATATTGTATGGCTTCAAGTCGTAGTTCGAGTACATCTTATCATAGAGGCGCGTCTTTGCTACCTCACCATCAACTCATACCTTGAATGCCACCATAATACTTACGAATCCATCGGTTGTATATCCATACACCTTATCCACCCCGACGAGTTCTCGGACTTTATTTTCGATGGTTTTGATGATGTATTCATGTCATTCTTTCGCACTATATCCATATGCAGGAATCTCTATAGAAAAAGCTGGAGCGACAATAGAAGGATTGTATTGTTTCGGAAGGAGGATATATGAGAGCAGTCAAAAAATGGAAATAATGAGAATAAAGATGAAGGTAATCTTCTCATTCTTTAGGAAAAATTCGGTAAATCGAGCAATCATGAAGCAATTCTTTTATATTATAAAATTGTAATATTTACGGGATATTATAAAATTGTAATATAAAGTCAAAAGTTTTTTAAGAAATGAGCAAGTGAATTTTTGTTTTCCTCTTGCGAGAGCTCCATATAGCGATATAGTAAGTGGCAGAAAAATAGAATTATAAAAAGAAAAGTATGCAACCTTATAGGTCATAGTCTCTCTTTTGTCATTTTGAGTGAAACGAAAAATTCCTTTTTCTTTCGCTTATGAAGAAGAAACTATTAAAATCTCTTAGGATGAGTTTGGAAGGGATTCCTAACGGAATGACAAAAAACCAAAAACTAGAAAATATCTACTAAAACCCACTCTCATGAAGCTCTTCAATATCACAGAAATATTCAACAACATTGTTACCATGAGTGCGAGCACTCTTGAGGCATTGTATGAGGAGCTTTCCCATATCTACAAGGAATTGAAGAAGGATAAGGATATTGATAATCTTCGAGTACTCCGTAATAGGATTGCAACAGTTCTAGAAGTCAATGAAAACAAACTTACTCGTAAAGAGGTCTGAAAACTCAAAAGAATCAAGTTACTCCTCGAAGATATTGATGATACTATCTCGGAAATAGAGGTATCACAAAAGGAAGTAATCCAACTCGTTGATGTACAAAAGAAGCTCAAGAAAAAATACCAATCTCTGAATGAACTCCCGAAAGAGAAAAGTCGGACACATGTGTTGGTTGCCATGAAGAAGTCGGAGATCTCCTACGAAGAAGAGATGCTCATGCTCCAGGTTGAGCTCGTAAAGCTCCAAAAATATCTCCAAGAAACAGGGAAAAAGTTACTCATCATATTCGAAGGACGTGATGCAGCAGGGAAGTGAGGAAATATCAAGAGATTCACAGAAAATCTCAATCCCAGATACTCAAAGGTAGTTGCCCTTATGAAGCCAACTGACGTAGAGAGATGACAGTGGTATTTTGAGCGATATGTTTCGCATCTTCCAAACGCTGGAGAGATCGTATTTTTTGATCGAAGCTGGTACAACCGTGCTTGAGTAGAACCAGTTATGGGTTTCGTTGGAAAGCGCGATTATGAGAAATTTATGAATGACGTTCCAATCTTTGAAAAGATGCTTACCAATTCAAACATCAAAATTATTAAGTTCTACTTTTCTGTATCCAAAGATGAACAGGCTCGAAGGTTTGAAGAACGCCATACGAATCCTCTCAAACAATACAAGCTCTCTGCGGTAGATCAATACTCCCAAAAACTCTGGGATCGATACTCTGTTGCAGAATATCAGAACTTTTCTCGTACGCATTCAGATTATGCTCCATGGACTATCGTAAATAGCGACAATAAAGAAATCTCTCGTATCAATTCAATCAAGTACCTTCTCAATCAGTTTGATTATCCGGGGAAGATAGATGACAGAAAACTAAAAGTGGATTCTAATATTATCCTTTCAGGAAAAGAGAAACTTAAGTTACTTGAAAATGAGATAAATAAGGATCTTAATTTATTCGAATAGTTT
>JAVHPT010000068.1:0-7424 GCA_036170735.1 Patescibacteria group bacterium
ACAGAAACAATATCCGTGGTTACTGCCGTACTTCCAGCTGTCCAAGGAATATCACGGACAATACCATCAAATGGCGCGATGATCTGATAGTCCTTCAGTGTAAGCTGAGCTTTCTGGAGACCAATTTGAGCAGACTGTATACTATCTTTTGCACTTATAATATCAGTTTGTAGTGGTCATTTTATAGTATCAGTATAGCTCGAAGTATTCAGGGTTACGCTATTATTTGCGGCTTGAAGTCCTTGTTGTGCCTGCAGAACTTTTGCATCATAGGATTGCTTTGTGGATACAAGATTCTTTTTTGCAGTTTCAAGATCATTCGTTGCAGTATTCACTGCCGCAGTTTTTTGAGCGATAGTATTTTTATTCGATAATGCTTGGATAACGTCAGTGCCATATCCTTTCATGGAAGCGAGGGCATTATTTACACTAGAGAGCTTACTGGTAACACTACTTGAAAGAGACTGAAGGGAAGAGATCGTTGCTTCGATACCAGCACTAGTCATGTATGCTCCTTCAACAGAAGCACGTTGTTCGGATATCGCAAGGCTTATAGTGGTATTCACATTATCAAGAATATTTTTTGTTTCTTGTAGTCATGACAAGATAGAATCAACGGAAGTCTTTCCTGCAGAGATACTTGGTATAAGAGCATCAAGTGCCGTTTTTTGATCTACAAGAGACTGATATGCTTTTTCAACTGTGCTTTTTGTTCATGCATCTTTTGCCCCAAGATCCCCATATCTTGGGTTGGACATATCCTCAATGAGAATAGTATCTTTTATCGTTTTTATTGTTTCTGGAAGAGATTGGTAGGATTGATCAATTAGAATATAATCATTGGTTATATCTCGTTCTAGATTATTTGCTGTTGTATTGGTGGTATTAAGACTTTGTTTTGTATATTCAAGATCCCCTTGTGCAAGAGTGAGCTTTTCTCCAAGTGAATCTATGCTTGTTTGAGCCGCCGCAAGAGCATTCTTCTGTTCCAAAAGGAGATTTTCGTAATTCTTTTCTTGGAGTGCAAGACTAGCTTTTGAGTCAGAGAGCGTATTACTCGCACGGATCTTATCTGTTGTCGTCACTCCATCGATCAACTTTTGATAATTATTCTCCGCATTGGAAAGTCATATCTTTGCATTTTGGATGTCGAGATTTACACTCTTAGCATCCATTTCCGCGATAAGATCGCCGGCTTTTACAGCATCTCCAATTTTCTTATATACCTGTGAAACAGTTCATTGTTTTGCAAAATTCATCGTAGACGACTGAATTGGATAGATTTTTCCTGTTGCTTTTACAATATTCCTGAGACTTCCTGTTTGAACTTGCATAGTTTGTGTGAACGTTGTCGGTGCTGCTGTTTTTGCAAAGAAATAATAGTATCCTCATCCAATAGCAAGAACAACGATAATCCCGAGAATCCACTTTTTCATAGATAAATGAAGCGAAGAAATAAAAAGCTTACTTTTGTTCCCAATTCTTGGGATGAATCTTTCAATAAAATCTATATAAGACTATATGATAAGTTTAAATCCACTTGAAATTAGCGGAGGACTCAAAACTATTTCTCTTTTGTTTTTGTGCCATTATACTCGAGAAGGGAATAATCTCTCTCAAATACATATCGTGCAATCGAGAATATAGAGTAGGTCATAAAAGGCGCTGCAAATACATCTATCGAGTAGTGCATGTGTGCAACGATGACGAAGGATCCGAATAGAAACGAAGTTCCAAGGAAAATTCAGCGCCAAAACCTCTCTCGATAAAATATCAGGAACATAAGAAATGGGATCCCAGTGTGTCCTGAGAAGAAAAAGTCATTTTTTGTGTTATAGAGGAGATCATAGAAATAGAAACCAATACTATGTTGGTTAAAAACAAGTTGATCTGGGTTAATCCCAAGATGAGTAAGAGTGATAAAAAAGGCTCGAATCATCACAAAAAGTGCGAGTGATTTTATCATGAAGAGGATATATTGCGGCTTTATAATGCCAAGGATTATTGTGGTGGCAGTGAATAAAAGAGTACTGATGATAATAATCCCATCGATATCAAGTGTTGGGATATGACTTAGGAGTAGATCCCCAACTACAGTGCCACCAGTTGACATGACATAATTATCAGCGAATTTTTGGAAGGTGAGTGCTATTCCAAAAAGTACGAGAGTCCATACTAATGATATAACGCGTTCGCGATTCCAGAAGCCTTTATGTTCTCTATATGTGTGGTGAACAACATGAAACATAAGAAGAAAAGGTTACATCTCGCTTGGCATATTGATGCCAAGGAGTTCAAATCCGAGAGCGATTTTTTCTGTAAATATTTGGCAAAGCCCGAGCCGAAAATCCTTCAGATTTTCGTCCTTCTCTTCCAGGATCTTCGGCGTATGGACGTAGAAGCTATTGAATGCCACAGCAAGATCATAGCAATAAAGTGCTAGAATATGAGGTTTGTATTTTGTGGCAGTTTCCAGGACAACCCCATCCATACGAGCAATAGCCTGAATGAGAGACTTATCGTAAGTGGCAAGTTTAAATCCACTTGAAATTTGTTTCTGAGTGAATCACTGAGAAATGATTTTTTTCCCTCGTACATAGGAATACTGGATGTATGGTCCAGAGTTTCCATCGAAGTTAAGTGCCTTATCCCAGTCAAAAGTCACATCTTTTTCTCTATCTTGTGCAAGATAAGAGTATTTAATCGCGCCGATAGTTATCCCTTGGATATCATCTTTCTTTAGACTATTGTCTCCAATTCTTCACTTTTCCGTGAGAACCTTTTCTGTCCTCTCAAATCCCTCTTCGATGAGTTTCTCGAGGAAGATCACAGTTCCATGACGAGTCGACATAGCTCATTCCTTGAGCTTGATGAAGCCATTGAACGCATGAAAAAACTCGACATCATTTGCTCCGAGTTCTTCTCACCATGCTTCCCGAGCAATCCAAAATGCTTGCTTCAAGTGGAGTTGCTGACGTACATCGACCGAGTAAATAATCTTTGATGGGTTCCATCCATTCGTGAGACGATACTTGATAGCGGCAAGATCGCTCGTGAGATAGAGTCCAGTTCCATCCTTTTTTTGGAGGATACAAGATGACATCTTAGCTTCCTCAGGGAAAATTACCCCAACACTTCCATCGTCGTTCTGTGTTGCGATTCATTTCTCTACAAGCTCTCTTATGATATCCTTCATCGTAAATTCGAGATTCGGATAATCTTCATTGTTCGGTCGTGGAAGGTCGAGTCCTTCATAAAAACTCTCTCCAATGTTGTAAGTTGCCTTTACATTAAGGAGTTTAAGTTTCTTTTCTGTCTCGGTAATGGAAATAGAAGTGAATTTTTTCCAAAGTTCAGCATTTTCAGTATCTCACTCTGAGAGTTTCTTGAATTCTTTACGGGCTTGTGAATCTCTAAGATCCTGTTGCCTTATTCTATCTAATTCATTTCCAATAACAAGTGTTGCAGGTCCAGTAGAGTGAAATTTCTTATAGAGATATAGAATATAGTTTATTCATTCATTTTCTAGAAGTTTATTTAAGATTTCGAATCTCTCGGGATTTTTTGAAGTGAGATTCCTTTTATCATTTTCATCTTTACATTCTAGAAAATCATACTTTTTTTGTAATTGATCATTCCAAATATCCGTTTCAAATTTCCATGAATAGATAATTGCACCGAAAATCCCACCCCAATCACCAAAATGCGAGTCGCCGATAACTCGATAACCGAGATGGCGATAGGTATTGCAAATAACTTGTCCGATAGATGGAGTACAGATATGCCCGATGTGAAGCGGTTTTCCGACATTCGCGCCGATATAGTCGACGACAATAGTTTGTTGGTGGGTTGGTGGGTTGGTAGGTTGGTTGAGATCAAAAAAAAGAGAAAGCCAAACTTCATCAGTGAGGAAAAAGTTCACATATCCGCCGATAGAATTCGTTGATATGAAGGTATCTGTACGTTTTGCGAGCTCGGTTGCAACTTCCTCAGCAATTATATTTGGTGCTTTACCAAGCAGTTTTGCAAGTTGAAATACTCCAATACAGTATTCTCCGAGTTCTGACTTTGGAGCAGGGGAGATATCAGGATTGAATTCTATTCCATAGATAGATCGAATGGTCTCTGAGATAGTGTTCTGGATAGTTTGCATAGCGGCAGTATATGGAAAACGTGAAAAAAATCGAGAGGAAATTAATAGTTTGGAGATATCCAGACCTCTTTTCCCAGAGACAATGCTGCTCTTTCTGGGAACTGTGATGTTACGATTTCCCAATTCTTTTTACCCAGAATATTATTAAGTTCTCCTTTTGTGATGGCTACTATTCTTCTTTCATTTTTTCGAGCGTATTGCTCTGCAAACGAAACTATATTTTTTCTACTCTCCACTTCCCCCTAGTCTCATCGATCATCTTCCATCCGAGCAACGCAAGTTCGTCTCGGATTTTATCGGCCTCTGCAAAATTCTTTATACTTTTCGCTTCCATCCGAGCAACAGCAAGCGCTTCGATCTCTTTTGGGATGATTTCTGCACTTTCGAGAAGTGAGAAATCGAGGATTGCGAGTACTTCATTCCAGCTTTCTAGAAGATGAATGAGGGATTTTACTTCTTCTCGTGAGAAGAGCTCTTCGTCGATCGCACTATTAATATAGGTCTGATACTCAAATACTACAGTCATTACATTATTGGTATCAAAGTCATCTTCGAGTTTTTCGACGAATTCTTGAGTAAAGTATTGTTGATTCTCACGGAATTCAGGGGAGATCTCATGGAACTTGAGTCGACCTCGAGCATTACGCTCAGTAGAGCTTATAGAATCCTCTGTCTCGACTATATCTCTTTTTAGATATCTTCCAAGACGTTTCATCATCTCATCAAGACCCTTTGTTGTATTGATCGCAGCGCCCAAACGATCAAAAGTAAAGTTAAAATTCTCACGGTATTGATTCTGAAGGGCCATAATGCGGAAACCACGACATACAAGAAGCTCAGAAGTGCCTGTTTGTTTTTCTATAATTTCACGAAGTGTATAAAAGTTTCAGGCAGATTTCGCCATCTTCTTATTATCAACGAGGAGATGTCCACCATGCATCCAATATTTCGAAAATTGTTTCCCCGTAAACGCTTCAGTTTGAGCCACTTCGTTCTGATGATGAGGAAAGAGATTGTCGATTCCACCCATATGGATATCGATCTGTTCGCCGAAGAATCGGTAATTACAGGCACTACATTCGATATGCCAACCTGGCCTTCATGGGAGAATCACTTCTTTTCCTTCGATCTGGAAAGTTGCATCCCACTTATTTGGTCCATCTGAAACTTCATCATGTGCTTTCCAGAGAACAAAGTCTGCAACTTGCTCTTTTTCATATTCATCATTGTTTATACGAACGCTCGATTTCATCCCGCTCATATCAAGATGAGCGAGTTCTCAGTAGGTCTTGAACTTTTCCACACGATAGTAAATGCTCCCACCTTCTGCAAGATAAGCAAAACCCTTATTAAGGAGTCACTGAATCATCTTTACCATATCATCGATAATAGTTGATATTGGTACTATAATATCAGCTTTCTTTATATTGAGCTTCCCAAGATCAGCGAGAAATGCTTTTGTGTAGAGCTCTGTGAATTCCTTGAGACTTTTTTCTGACTTTTGACTGTCTCGAATTGTTTTATCGTCGATATCCGTCACATTCATAACAGTTTTTACTTTGTATCCGAGAAAACGAAGAGCACGAACCACAAAATCTTCGAATAGGTACGTTCGGAGGTTCCCGATATGTGCGTAATTGTAGGGAGTTGGTCCACAGTAGTATACTTTTACCTCATCTTGACGGATTGGCTTAAATCGTTCTTTTGTGCGGGTGAGCGTATTGTAAAGGTGAAGGGACATATTAGAGAAGAAGGATAGGAATAGGAAAATCTCAGGATCATTGAACTATATTGAAAACCCGAATAAAATCCACTTTTTGAAAGAAATGGTATTTGACAATAATATAATTTATAATAAAAGTATTGACTTAGTATATTTTATATGTTATAATTACTTTGTTCTTTTTGTAAAGGTATGAATCACTCTCTTCATAAGAGATCTGTTGGATATGGGGTGGAGTGGCTGCAGGCAATCTTTACTCTCCTTGTTCTCACTGGCATATATCTCTCTTCTGGGAGCTATGCTTCAAGTGAAACACAGAATGTATCTTCTGGAAAATCTGTTCCCATAGCTGTTCCATACTGGAATAACACACTTGGTTATGGATTCCAAGGAAATTCGGGTGATACGTATAAGAGTAAAAGTTCGTCTGGTTTGGATCAGGTTTTCGTTGGTGTATCAGATGGTGTAATCTTCGAAGATAAAAAGGTACGAGTATCTTTTTATAAAAATACTTCAATAGAAGATATCGAAAAGCTTCATCCATCAGATACCAGTCGAGCATATTCTCGTCTCCCAAACGGCATCGCCGTCATAGAATGAGATCTTGCATCAGTAACAGCAAAAACAGTCCTTGCCACCCTCCATTCTCGATAATCTCTTTCCTCATCCTCGTGTTTACTCCCAGATTATGGATTTTCTGGGAGTTTCTTTTTTGTTTTCCCGTCACTCTGAGCTTCGCGAAGAATCCAGGATTTCCTCCACACAACCTCCATGTACTTTTCATAAGTGAAAAGTAACAAAAGCTTCTTCTTTTGGTTGGTTCATTTTGGGATCTGTTCTCGACTCATTTTCTAAAATTGCAAGACTAAGAAACGGTTGCAATTTTAGAGAAAAATCTCGTCGACAGAATTCACAAAATTCACCAAAGAAAGAAGCAAAATCAAAAACTATTCATTTACTTTTCTTAAAACTTTCATATAATTTCGGGTGTGTTCGGACATTAACATTCTTGGGGATGATATAGGATTCGAGGAAAAGACTCGTATATCGTTTGTGCTTTCTCGGGGCTCCTCGCCTCGTTATCAAAGGGGAAATAATAGATGCAAAATCTCCACTTATGGCTCTTAAAGCTTCTTTCAAGAATGCTTTTCAGTCTTCAGCTGCTCTTGCCTAACAGCATAGCAGTGTAGTCTCCTTTTATAGGATGAGTGCCGGATGGCCTGCTACAAATTTCATTGTCTCAAATTTGTAGGACAATGTCATAATTACAAGTTTTACCTTTGCCTTTCTAATATAATCTAGCAAAGAGTTCATATAGAGATATATTTTTTCGAGAGTTTTTTGCTCATTCTTTATTCTCGGAAATATCAAAATCGAGCTACAGAAAGTAGAAGCATTCGGTGTACCTTTTTCGACGCGAGGGCAGTGCTCGCCATCTCCACCAAATTAAAAATAAAGTATAAGAACAATCAAAAAGTATCCAACGAAAGGTGGATACTTTTTTTGTATAACATATATTCATAAGTTGTCATTTTTTTCTTTTAAAAT
>JAVHPT010000069.1:0-7394 GCA_036170735.1 Patescibacteria group bacterium
AGAACCTGGTGGAGTCCACCGGCAGAGCCGGTGGTTTAGTGGTGATTAATTATAATGAATGAACAGGCTATAAAATTCACTGATTTTCTTATTGACAAAATAAAGAAATACGTATAGTTATATTAACCTAATTCTTTTTATGCGAAAACTGTTCTCTGGATTCCTCATAATTCTTTCCCTTTTCCTTACGATCATCCCATCGGTTGATGCGACCGCTCGTACTAGGTATAACCGTAACCAGTATTCTCCCCCCGTGAATCTTTATTCACAGAACCCTTCGATATATTCAAATCTTCAGAATCAAAACAACGGATATATATATTACTTTTCTCCGACGTATGTCTCTGGGTATACCTATTATTCGTCTCCAACTCCAGGATATTATTATTATCTTGGCACCACCGCAGTAAATAATTCCACGCCCCAATATAATAACACCAATAGTATATGTACTATTATTAATAATGTCTATCAGTGTACCAATAGTATCTATGTTTCATCCTATTCTGTTTATCCTGGTTGTTCGAATTCGGATATCATCATTGGTGGTCAGATTTGGGCATCTTGTAATGCTCTCGATACAGGTGAAGGCTCAGCAAGCAAATCAGGATGGTTTTTCGCTGGTGATTCTCAATCATCATTTGCCTCATACAATGGAAACTGAACCGCTCTAGAGTGGATGGGGAAACAAACAAGGAACACTGCGTGGAATATTGGACCATGTGCTAGTGGATATCGCCTTCCGACTCGTGGAGAATGGGAAACTGTCCAGTCATATGCAAGACTGAACAACACAAACGTAGCAAATATGCTTTCTCTTCCACAAAATGGTGCCTATCAGGGATCTCGTAATACAAACGGTGATATAATCATCAATGGTCGCCTTTCTGTTGATGGATCATACTGGTCTAGTGCTTATGAGAGTGCCAGTCCTATCGTGATGCATATCAGCTCAACCTATGCTGGATATACTACCAATGGTACTGATTATGGTTATGTCAATAATGGGTATCAGTGGACGTACGGTGATACTGGACTCAATCTGCTCGCAAGTACCACTGGCGAACTCGCAAACATACGATGTATTAAGAAGTAGAATAATATACTTTTGTCAATCTATTTTCTCCTGAGAAATCAGGAGATTTTATTGATTTGTAAACAAATAGGGTACAATAACCTCATCTTCCCTTCATTTACCTATGAAAAAATTTGTTATTTCCTCTCTTATATTTATTCTTATCCTTCTTGCCGCTTTTGCAGGTATTGCTTGGTACTTCTTTGCGAGTAATGGTAGTTCTCCCGCTCTTCCTGGGGAAGTAAAACAATCCGAACAAATTCCAACGTATGAAGAAATGCTTAAAACAAAAGAGGAGTCCAATAAAAAAGATGCTGCCACTTACAACAAAGCCATCATTGCTCGTAATGAAACTATGTGTGATAGTATTTCTGATGCTAATAAGAAAGCCGAATGTCATGATACAATTGTAGCTATTCAGGCGGAAGCCTCATGAAGCCTAGAATCATGTGCGACTATCACCTCAACGAGGATTAGTCTCCAATGTCGTGATTCCATCTATCAAGATAGGGCAATAAAGGTTGGGGATAAGGCCTTTTGTGGAAATGTTGCTGATGAGGCTCTCGGAAAACACTGTCGGGAAGCTATCGATGAGAAGAATCTCCAAACCATGCTCGAGTGAGGAAATGCGACAATAGTATCCTGTAAAGCTCTTGAGGTAAAGTTCCAAGATAGTTGTCTTGCTTCTGTAAAACAGAATAATGACCAAGAGATCTACACCAAAGCTCTTGCATCATGAGATGCTACTATCTGTAGCCAAATACAAGACTCTGCTCTCCGAGATACATGTTCTGATACTATTCTTCTTAAGCATGCACTTTCAGCTAATTCCGCTTCTGATTGTGACGGGATAAAAGATGGCACAAAACGAGCATATTGTACATCCCACGTCGAAACGAGAAATGAAGCGGTACTATTTAAGGGATATATCACATCTTCCAACCTCACATGATGTTCAACTCTTACTGATGTGAGTCTAAAAGATCGCTGTCATGATATGGTAACCCTTTCACTTGCTCGAACGAATAAAGACGCTTCCCTGTGTCAGACGCTCACGAATACTGGCATGACGGCTCTCTGTCAAAAATCAGCCCAATAAAATTGGGTTTCCTGGTCTCGATCCCCCTGTCAAGGGGGAATACAAGGGGGTTTGGTTCCTAAAACCAAATTCTTTCTTCTCATAAATCACTCTATAACAATGATGCTCTTACGTCTCATCATCCTTCTCATTTCCACTTCCCTCATATTTTTTGGGTGAGACAATTTATTTGCTGCAACGACATTTACTCCTGCTCCCACTATCCTCATGACTTGAGCTACGGCAAGTGCGAGATTTGATGTTGCGGAAGTACTTGTTTCCATATTTTGATCTACTGGCACAGAATTGCAACCAAAATTTGAATCAAATACAGGAAATTTCAAATGAGTATTTTACTTAAGTGGTAGTATTGGTTGGGTAACATTTAACTCAGGTTCAGATTATCAAGTCACCCTTAATTGTGGCACACAAGACCTCACCTGACTAACAACCGCTTGTCATCTCACCGGAACCTGATGGAGTGAGATAGTGGGTGATGTGGATTTTTCTCATGTAGACTATATCCCGAGTCTTGGGGAACTCTCAGGTTCTGTGGTTACATTCGCTGGGGATATTTCTCTATCAGGGATATACTTACCACTCCGAAAGTCAGAGTTCAATGAGGATATTAGTAGTCTCGTGGCGAGTCCAAATATTTCCCTTTCTGTATCGTGAGCGACAAAGTATGGAAATAATAGCTGGTGGATTACTTATTCTCCAAAACTCGCTACTGAATCAGTAGTAAAATCCTGAGACTTAAATTGAGTTTTTTCTTGAGATTTCACTTTCGCTGGTGGATATACCATAACCATCACCGATCCAAGTGGAAGTACTACAAGTCATGATGCGGTAGTGCTTCCAAACATTCTTTCAACTACATTTGATACAAGCCCGAATTTTATCCATACTTTCTGTTCTGCTGCAAAGCATCCAAACAAATGTCCCGATGGATCAGATCTCTCTGCAACAACCATAGTAAATAGTGGCTCGAATATTGTGGCTGATGGCGTTTCATATTACGATGTCACCATAAAACCAAGAGACACTTATGGGAATCGCGTAAATACGGGAGGTATATCAATTAGTTATACTGGGACAGTTTCGAGCGTACAGATTCCGAGTGACGCATCCTCCGCATATGATACTTATGCAAACTTTCATGATGCTCTTATTTTTTCATGAGAAACATTCACTCCAGATCTTAATGGAAAATGGGAAACTTCTCTGATTACTCTCTTATGACAAGATATTTTCTATAATATTGCCAGTGTTGCACCAACTGATGGCACAGATAATATCTTAAAATTAAATCAAGTACAGTATACTAGGCTAAGTGGTTCCAGTAGTATCACCGATCCTACAGGAATAACCTTTGTCCCCCCATTCGTCACAACTATCACACCACCCACATCAATCCGTGTCGGGGAAGAAAATGTTTTCGGGGAAAATGTGACAAGAAATACTCTAGAGGTATTTGTTCCGAAGGTATTTTCACTTTTCATGATAGGAAGCGGATCGAATGCGGGATTCCGAGACTTTGCGGCAAATACACCAATTGATTGTCAGGCATATCCTCAAGATCCAACTTCTTATTCTGGATCATGTGACTGGATGTGGCTTGGTGGCAATCTTTTCCCTTCCGTACTCTCTATTCAGACATGATCTAGTTTTTCACTCACGGGAACGTACTCTCCATTTACAGCATATCCAACTCAAGAATCGGTATCATATGCAACATATATACATTATAAAGATACGGACTTATGAAACCTGAGTAATAATTATATTGTCTCTCCCGATATTGTTTATCCAAGTGGGGAGTGAACTCTCTGAACTTCAGAATTCCAGGCCTCAAAGGTAAAAAGCCTTGGACAAAATAATGCACAAGGCGAGTATGGAACTATCGGAACGAGTAAAGTAACCCGTGCAAAACTCATTGACTCTATCCGAAAGAATGTTGCTGTTCTCTCTCGGAATCGAATAAATGGTTACTGATGAACGTCATATATTATCCAAAATGAAGACTTTACGATCACCTGAGGTACTTTCGATGATAAGCGTACTATCGTCGTTATCGGAAGAAACGTGACTATAAGTGAAAATATTGGTCACAAGGATCATCCCCTCGCTATTATCGCTCTTGCGGATAATGCAGGAAATGGAGGAGATATCTTGATCAATTCAACCGTCACTGATATTGACGCTTCACTCATTGCTGAGCATAGTGTGCACTCAAGTGGTGATCATCAACTCTACATCCATGGTTCCGTCATATCTGAGAATACCCTCGGAGATACTGCTGCAAGAATCTGTCCATACTATGTTTCTGTAAGTTGTACCGAAATTGAAGCAGCGAAGTATGACTTTGAAAATCTCCGTGCTGGATTTGATGGAACAGATAATACAAAAAAAGCAATAAGTGCGACTGCTGCCAATTATCCTAACACTCCACTTATCATCGAATACGATATGCGAGTTCAATCCGATCCTCCACCCATAGTGGCACAGTAGTAGTCTAGGATCTTTCAAAAACAAGAAGCTCGAGGAAAACAATTTTCCGAAAGGAGGTTACTAATCCATAAGTGACTGAGATATAAACTTTCCTGATGATAAAGTCCGCAGTTTCTCAGAGATCCCAAAAAGAGTTGCAAAAATCCACTTCATGATTAGGATAATCACATCCTAATCTTTTTTATGTCCAATTTTAAAGTTTTCTGAGTATCAAATGAAGATACACGACTAGCGAAAGAAAAATGAAAGAAACACCACGAACATGAAGAAACTGAAGATCATGGTCACGATATCGATGTGGATATTGACATGCACAATGAGCGAGATCATGAGACGGACATTGGCCAGATTGCTGTCGATATTCTCGACTGTCCAAATGAGATTGTGATCGTTGCACCGATAGCAGGAGTAGATCCTTCTGATATTGATATTGGCCTATCAAGAAATATCCTCACTATATCGGGGAATCGTGCCCAAGCAAAGATATACCTTGACGCAAAGCGCATGCTCGTAGAAGAGTGTTTTTATGGCGCATTTTCTCGATCTATTATTCTTCCTGAGAATCTCGGTTTTGACCAGATTAAGGCAAATGTGGATTATAATGTAATCATGATCCATATACCAAAACTCACTCTCATATCAAAATCAATAAAAGTTGGAGGGAAATAGTTGATATACTACAAATATTCATGTATAATGCATGTGTTATTATATCTCACCTCCTTCCTATGTTTTTTTGAAAGAAATCCTCTAGTGCTATATCTCCTGATAGTGTTGCAAAAAAAAGCATTAAGAATATAGATGCGGTTGTAACGTGAGTAATCCTTGGTGGGATTATCGCTTCTATCTATGGAGTAAAAAAACTCAAAGAAAAAACAGAACATGAGCACGACCAACCTGTTGAACCCCAAAAAGAAATAGAGCGAAAAAGTTTCTGGAAGCGTATTTTCTGAAGGTAGACCAAAGATGAAACGACTTACCCTTCTACTTCTCGGGATTACATTATTAATTCTCACTTGAACTCAAGGAGTTTTTGCTTTTGATATTACCTGTCCAGCTCCAGATCCAAAAACAGAAAAAGAACTTACTCCCGAATATATATGAGGGAAAATTGATTCTTGTATCAAGGCTCGAGCAGAGGGCCGCGAGGCAGCTCTGAGTGAATCTGAAGATTTTTATTGCCCGAGTGGCAAGTTTACCCTCCCCGACTCTAGACCCCTTACAGATGAAACCATTGCATACCATGTATCAGTAAGTATTTTCTTTTCCGAAATAGATAAAGAGGTTATGCAATATATATGCAAGCTTCGTGAGACTCGTGAAAAGAATATCATAATCACATCCAATGATATACGCGTAACTCTAGAATGAACTGCAACAAATATATGATTCCTACAAAAATACGATCAGGTTTGTGGTTTCCCCTATATCCAGAGTCATATTAATACGAATGAAAAACAATGGATACTAACCACCGAAACCTACCCACAGACTATCTGTAAAAATATAGCCACGAGTAAAAAATATGCGTGGAAGAATCTTGCTTATATCCTCGTAAGCGATGGAATGGCAAAGTCATATCAAAATGATAAGGATACTTTTATCGATAAGGTAAAAACGAAATATGATGGGGTGAGGGAAAAGTTTCATAGTCTCCTGCAACTCCTTGATAAGGCAATAAAGAATATGACTAATTATACTAAAAGCTCTGTAAAATGAGGCTAATGAACGATTATCCTATCAAAGCAAAGAAATCTCTTGGACAAAACTTCCTCATCGATACGGAGGCACTTTCTGATATCGCAAATTCCATCGAAACTTCTGGAAAACATATTATCGAGGTTGGTCCTGGATATGGAGCACTGACAGATTACCTTATTGCTCAAAATCCAAAGAGTCTAGATCTGGTTGAGTTGGATGGAGATATGATAGAACTTCTGCTAAAGAGATGTAATGAAGAATGGTGATTAGAAAGCTGATGGAAAGCAAGAAATGAGGAGACGGAGGGGGATAAACTGTTTGAGAGCGAATCAGAGCAAGGAGAAAGATGAGCTTTAGCGAGCGAGTTTTTATCCCCATCAGAACCTTCTGCTACTATTCAGTTATGAAAAGCAGGGAATCTTTGCGTTTATAAAATAGATATTCTCAAATTCCAACCAAAGTACTCACAGTACTCCGTTATTGCAAATATTCCCTACTATATCACTTCCCCGATTCTCATTCATTTTCTCTATGATTTACCAAACGCTCCAAGAGAAATGGTTATTTTGATGCAAAAGGAAGTCGGAGAGAAGATTCTCAAATGAAGAGCCCGAAAGCCTCATCACTCCTTCATCTCTCTTGCCATGGAAGAGGCATGCGAGGATATTGAGATAGTACGATATGTATGACGTATGAGCTTTGATCCTGCTCCAAAAGTAGACTCCATTGTACTGAAGTTTACAGTGAAAATGGATCGAAATCGAGATGAAGAAGATAATCTCATCAGACTCTGGAAAGTTGCCTTTGCCCATCCACGCAAAACCCTCCTCTCTAACCTTAAGTGATCATATTATGATATTAAAGCTATAAAAAATACCATCGCAAAACTCTGATATGATAGTCTCGTGAGGGCAGAGGCAGTAAAGAGAGAGGATTGGAAGATGTTTCTATCCATGTAATCCAAGGCTCTTGCCTATAAAAATGTTGAAATCCCCTGAGAGAGGCTTGAACAACAAGTTTGGCATGCAG
>JAVHPT010000070.1:0-15949 GCA_036170735.1 Patescibacteria group bacterium
AATGGAGCGGGGAAACGGGTTCGAACCGTCACACCCAAGGGTTGAAGCCTTAGTACACTCACTCTTTTATGTTACCCCCGCTTATGTTGTATACTTGCTCTTTTTGCAAGGTATCGAACGGGCGCATTCTATAGAAATGAAAAAAAAAGTCAAAAAGATAGGTGAATATGGGTCGTATTTTATAAAACACAAAAATCAAGTGAAAATTATTCATTATTTGCTTTTTTTCTTCCAGTATGGTACTTTGGTTTAAATAGATCTATTATGATTCGAGCACGCAACGCCATCCTTCTCTTTGTTCTTACGTTTGTCCCGTGTTTTTTTGTGTACGCCCAGAATCCAAGTGATCCGTGTGATGTAGAGTACCCACCACCTAGGAGCTCCACACTGCAAATCCAATGATACAATGTATGTGAAAGAAACTTATGTACTGAAACTTCGTGTGACTCGTATTATACAACAAATATGACGGTTGATGATCAACAGGCGCTTAAAGATTGTGAAATCAGGATGAATGCCTGTCAGGTTACGAAGAGACAAGAGTTACAGCAACTTTTCAATAAAAATCTTCAGGATAACCGACTTTCTTCTGGAATTAAGGGAGCCTTTTATACGCTGGAATGGTGTTCACCTCGGTATATAGAACTTGGGTGGGCAAGTGCTTGCAAACAATGATATTTTCAGCTAGATAGCCAAACCGTAAAAGTATCATGGAACGGAGCAGATTTTTCTGTCAATCAAGATTCTTCCCTGTATCAGGTTTTTCAACAAGCTGCTACCCAGATGCAAGTAGATATAGCTACTGTGCAACAAAATCCTTCCAACTACATCCACTCCATACAGCCCATCTTTAATGCTCTAGGGATTGATATACGTGGAGAAGGAGCATTCCGCATCTTTGTATATACTATCGATTATGCGGATAATATTGGGAAATATGAACTCTATTACAAGATCGATAAGACCGCACCGAAGCTTGTTTGGAATAGTATTACAACGAGTTCCGATTACATCTATTATAGTGGATGAGTAGCTCCATTATACGGAACTGGAATTCGCAATGACTCTTTTGCAACGGATTTTGGCAATAACTTGGAGGATTGATGATATCCTGTACAAGCAAGGTCAAGAACGGATCTTGGAAATTCTCGAAATACGCTTTACTATGGCAAATCTGGCGAAGCTTTTTATATTTATCTGAATGCAGATGATACCTGGGGAAATCTTATAACAACTTCTTGACCAGCAGATTATCCTCTCGGGAATAGTATAAGTGGCAAAGTATGATCACTCATCGCGTGAATTGGAAGTGGATCCGATCTCATAAGTGAGTATCCCTCATCAAGCATTCTTTACAACCAAACGGAAACCTTTGTTCCAGGCATCATATCAACACCTCTTGTTTGGAACGGATCAACGAGTGAATTTACGGATAACCCATTGACTCAACCATCAACGCAGTATTACCGAGTACGCGCTTATGATAACACCGTATGAAAGAATGGAAACAAAGGGAATTATGTAGAGTATCCGCTCTATGTTGTCCTTGATACTACAGCCCCAAACTGAGGAAGTGCCACAGGAGTTGTAGCTTTCTCTTGAGGAATATTTTGAGGAACTTCCGTATGTGATCAGCTCCTCAGTTCTATAACATGTAACTATTCCAAGTTCTTCACAGCAAGTGGTGCAGAGAAGCTTGAGATTGTCTTATCAGATATTGCTTGAGGGAATAATCAGCCGCCATATGATCATTTTAATGCATGACTTCTTACTCGAGGGAATATCACTCATTGGATCGAAACATCAGACGATCCAACCTCGTCCACACCACATCAACTTGATATCACTGATGCGTATAGATCAAAGATAGATATTACCCACAATTTCTCAAAAATCGAAAATGATGTGAATACTACTGGTTGATATCGATATTATTCAGGAACATTCACTTCCAACTTTACGAATGCCTGAGTAATGACATGAGTTATCTGTGATCGTGTGCACAATTGTATAAATATCGGAACCCTCGATTATCGAGTGATGGCAGGAAAAGTCGATCCAATACAATCCACTCTTTTGATCTCAGGATCTTCAGAGAAGATGTTTGCGAATGGAATTGATACCTATACTATCGAATATTCCCTTCGGGATATATATGGGAATCATATAATTCCGGTAAATTCCCAGGAAATACCAGACGGTACTACAATAGAACCAGAAGGATTTATCAGGGACATAAGAACAGGGTTTGATTTCCGAAATGCTCTGAGAAGTGATATGCGCTCATGAGAACTTGGAAGTAGCAGCAAGAGCAATGTAATTGGATTTGTTGATAAGGAAATTGATAATACACCACCTATTACTAATACCCTTACAGGAAATACGGATGGAACAGGGGAATATATCATTCATGAAAATCGTATCATGCCAAGAAATGGAGTATTCATATACCAAATCACTTCTCGCGTTCCGACCTATGATGGGTATCCATGGCTCCTTCCTGATCAGACATTTTCTCTTCAAGGAAGCGGGCTCACCGTAAAGAGTCTGATACCATCAACGCTTAGTGATGAACAGGCACAGGCAGCTATCTATGATACAGGCAGTTATATCTGGGATTATGCTATTTCGGATGCATCGAGTCCTGACAATCTTATCTCATTTTCATGATTGGTAGAGAACCCAACTGATAAATATAATATTTCTTCGGATCAGACAGCTGCATATGGGAAAATCTTAGGATATAGTGGAGCACTCGAGTGATTGGATGGAAAGAGATTGGGCTTTGGTTTTGCTTCACCAGTGGTATGATACTGGGATAAACTTGATGGGCTTATCGATGGTACATGGAAACAATACGGTTATATGACTTTCTTTGCGGATCCTCAATTTACTTCACGTTTTGCAGGGTATGCTTGGTATGAAAAATATCCTGCATGTGAGATTGTTCCGCCTGCCACGGTCTGCAAGGATAAACAAGAGGGAAATAATCGTATCGTCAGATATCAATACAATACTACTCCTTGATTCCAGTCAGCCACATGAGTTATCGGATATACATCTGGTACAAGTATATTGCTTGATGAGCAATTCTTCTGATCTCAAAATAAAGTAATCTCCGCCGATCCTCTCTTTGCCAATACGTATTCATTCTTGCGAGTTCAAGTTAGTGATGCTAGGCTCGCATTCTTTTCTCTTCCAGGAAAAGTATATGATCCTTCAAAGCTTCGAGTTGGTATTGTGTCATGACTTTCTTACAAGGCAAAAAGTGATGGATTGCTCGTACAACTTCCTGGGCCATCGAGAAATATTTTTTCTTCCACTGGTGATTTTATCCCAAACACAGAAGGTTCTCCTCTTTATTTCCATAATGCCTACTCTGTCTGACCTGCTATTGCTGAACAAGCAGTACGGTTTGATACCAATATTTCTGACATCGGTATCATCGGATATACCAACACGTACAACGCTATCACGACAGGTACTGGAACCGATACTGCCACTACATTCCTTGGCGCAAATATCAGCTCAACACTCAAAAATACTATTCGAAAAAATGCGGCTCAAGCTTCACGAGGATTGTCTGCGAGTCAGTGGTGTAAAAATCCTATAGGCGGTACTTTCAGTCTCAATCTACAACAGGTTGATGGTCCAATTCTCGCCCATTGCGTTATCTCATCAAATGGAGAGAAAACAATCTTCGTCGAAGGAGATGTAAATATTGAATGTAATCCAACAGGTACGAATATCTGTAATATGAATGGAAAGAAAGTAAACGTACTTGTAAAAAATGGAATCACTCATATCAACTCCAATATCACGACACTTTCTGCTACCAGCGATGATGATGGAAGAGTATTTATCGGATCGTTCGTTGATGGTGTAGAGAATACGAACGTTGATGCAACGAATATCACGGTACAAAAGTGATGGATCGGCGTAGATACTCGCGTGACCAATCTTGATGCATTTATCTTTACAGAATGATCACTCATCACAACGAAAGAATGAGCACGAACTGATGCAATCCTGAACGACGTCGATCTCAAGAATCAGCTCTATATATATGGATGACTCTTCGCACAAGATACTGTTGGATGATCTCGAAAAGATCCAGCAGTCTGTCCGTTTACCATTGACCCTTCAAGTTGTAATCAGGAGGTTGCCCAAGTCTTTGATCTGACCTTCCTTCGCAGGTTCCATCTGATAAGCAAGCAACAGGAAACATGAGAGTCGACAGATAGTGGAACAATGATTCCATTTGCGCGAGGACTTCGGGCCTGAGGCGTAGGTGGAGCGGATCGTTGTATTGGAACATCGAGCTGAACACTCCGATGTATGAGAACAGATATATATCAGTGAGTACCACTCATCATCGAAAAGAATGAACTCTGGACCCGAGACCCGAGTTTATTTATGAAAAGTTAAATATTATATCTATCAATTCTTTCTCCTATGTTTTCATTTTCTGATATTCTCATTCGCGCGGAACTACAACTTGCATCTGATGTTCATCTCTCAACATGAACCTCTCCAATTATTCGTGTTCAAGGAGTGCTCAGTCGTTTGACGGATATTGATGTCCCAACAGAACAAGATATGGAAAATATCTTCAGGGAAATCCTGAAAGATAATACCGCTTGTATGGAGACCTTTATTCGTTCCCATGAGACAGACTTTTCTTATATGCATGAAGGGCAGGCATATCGAGTCAATGGATACGTACGGATGGGTAAACTTGCTCTTGCATTTAGACGGATCGAAGATACGGTGAAAAATATCGATGAACTCGGTATACCTGACAGTATCTCTCGAGTTTTGACAGCAAAACAATGACTGTTCCTTATCACGGGACCAACAGGAAGTGGAAAATCTACTTCTATGAACGCTATCATTGAACACATCAACATAAACCGAGAAGATCATATCATCACTATCGAGGATCCGATTGAGTTTGTCTTCAAGGATAAAAAGTCGTTCTTCTCTCAGCGAGAAATCGGACGTGATACTACTTCTTTTTCCAATGCTATTCGTGCTGCTATGCGAGAAGATCCTGATATCATAACTATCTGAGAAATGCGAGATAGAGAAACTGTTGAGTCGGCTCTTGCTCTTGCGGAAACGGGACATCTTGTTATCTCTACTCTCCATACCTCAGGGAGTATACAAACCCTGAATCGTATTACTCAGTTTTTCCCTTCTGATATACAAGCTCAAGTGAGTATTCGTCTCGGAGATTCTCTTATTGGTATCCTATCTCAACGCCTTATCCCGCGTATTGATAAGCCTGAACGTATTGCTATCCGTGAACTTATGTTTGTGAATTCAGGAATTCGAAATATCCTCAAGATGGGTGACTACAAGCAAATCCGGAATGCTATCGAGCTTGGGACAGAAGATGGTATGATCACTATGAAGGCATATGCTGATGTTCTACAAGAGCAATGATATATTCGAAAGGAGGATTATGTTGGTTACTTCGTCAATGAAGAATAAAAAAATCCTGTCCAAAATGGACAGGATTTTTTTATTGACATGGTTGTTGAACATATGCCCAAGCACTATCACTCCACACAGTACACATGTCTGGTGGTGAAGGAGTACAAGATGCTCCAGTACAAACAGGAGGATTCATGATAATTATACGTGGTTTCTTTCTTGTTGGAGCATTGGCTCATCCCATCCCTTGTGCAATAACCGAACACGTTCCATTTTCTGCGAGACCAAAAGTGATACCATCGGGAAGATCGGAAGAAGGTTTTCTGAATATTTTCGGATTGAGAAAGGTTTTATCCATGTTCTGACTAACATATACATATGGATGCATCATGTTATTGTGAGCCCATGCCGGCTTGAAGTGCATCATGCCAATATGATCCGTTCGATAGGTATTCTCAAATACGAGCCAACAAGCAAGGTTTCCATCATAGAGGAATGGCTGATGTCCATCCATGAATTCTGTAGGTATATCTGTATCATAGAACTCGTCCCAATAATATGGATATACAGCCTGATAGAGGATAGGTCCATCGCCAGGGGAAATTCCTAGATTTACAGTAAAATTGTCATGTATCTCTTGGCCATATGCATCATATCCCGTAACTTTATAACAAGCTGACATGGATTTTCCAGCTACTGCACACCATGGAGTTCTTTCGACGGTAAAGTCTACAGTTGGTTGTTCTTCCCAACATGTCGCGCCATCTGGAGCCACATCGATATATTTATTCGAGAAGTTTTCCTGATCTACAAGAGATGAAGAACCATCATTTGTAGGTTTTCAACACCCGCCAATACTACCACAATTCCTACTTGCGTTCACTTTTTTCATGATCTCACTTCCAACGACATAAGTTTCAGTAACCTTATGAACACCTCACCCGCCAGTGAGTCCGCCACCAAAGATCATGTCTTGTTCGAGTTTGGTATATGTGATGGGGACTCCTGTGCTGTTTGGTTTTGCGACACTTTGAAGTACCGTTTCTATCGTCATGGTTGATAACCATGCACCAGTATAATCCGCTTCGAGTTCACAATTCGAAGTATAACCTCATCCTGCAGAGTGGAGCAGGTTATCGATATCTCAACCCGGAGGATTGGTTATCGATGCATCTGAAACGGCACCACAACTGGCTCACTTCGTGGAACTCTTAATTACCCACACATCTCCAGGGTCAACAGCTCTACTACCAGCAAAACATGGTTTTGGAAAAGTAGTTCCACTATAAGTTCCATTTGGGGTAATAGCTTGTTTTGTATCAACAGCCGTTATATCATACCCTGTTGTTCCAGCACCTATATGAGCACCACTTCCTGCGATGAAGTCATGTCTATCACCATACTTTATTGCAGTCCATGCTGACCCTGAAGCATTCTCATGAATATCCTGTCAATCTATAAGATCTCCTGGTTTCTCAAAACTCCAAAGAGTATCCATGAGTGTTTTATAGTCTTTCCAGAGCGAACCACTTTCACCATGCCAATAGGAACCAGTGAGATTAGTTGGATCATCATTTGAGAGTCCCATGTAGGGAAACTTGAGTTCAGAACTATAATAGTAACACGCGAACTTTCCTGGAGCATAATTGTTCATATGTTGCTCATATCCTTCATATGGAGCACAAGAGAGACATTGTTTCTGTCCATCGGTTATGACAGTTATAGTTCCTTCCGCACAAGCTCCATCACAGAGATGTGTTGTTTGGTCGTAGGTCATCCCATTGGTACATGCTCATGCCGCACATGGAATCAGGAGGTTTTTCTTACATCCCCAAATAAACGGTCCATTGGTAAGCTCTGTTCCGGCATCAATGAGCGTCTTATATGCAGCATGAGCAGCCCCACTCATAGAAGTATCAGTAAAGGTTGTCGTACTTAACTTAGCGAGATTCGTGAAGTCAACGATATCTCCGAATTGACAGTAATCATTTGGGGCGGTAGTACCAGTTGGTGGCTTTGGAATATCTTGAAAAATAGACCCATCAGCAAAGGATCAACATACTCAGTAATCAGCAGGCGGATTGATATTGGAGTTGGTATAGCTACAGATTTCGTGATCACTGAGATCCTTGAATGAACAAGCAACATTTCCCCGGAGAATTACGTTTGTAATAGTTCCTGCTCATGCTTGCATGATTCATTCCCAGTTTCCAAATCTTCCTGGAACCTGGATTCCACTACAACTGTACTTGAAGTTTCCCATATTCTTCGTATCCCAAGAGAGAGTCGCAGGAGTTCAGATATCTACTCATAATTCAGTTCCGATGTTTTCCCCACCAAATTTTTTCTGGAAGCTAATCTGACAAGATGGTGTTCATGATGGTTGTTGACAGTTTGGTGAGACACATGTTGCTTGTCCAGGAAAATAGGCAAGACAACTGACGGAATTAATGAGCTTGGTGCTCGAGTCACGCGATTCACAGCCCCAAGTCCAGCCAGAACCACTTCTCATTATTCCAGTAGGATTTCCTTGAAGACAGAGCTTGTTTCATGATGGTGTTTCAGAGGTTTCTGTATGGCTAGCACTTCCACAGGTTGCAGAGAGTCCGCAGGCGTCAATTCCACTTGTTTTTGTATATCGAGTGTATCCATCTTCACAACCCCATGTACAAGAACCTGCTGGTATGGCTACTCAGCCACATACGGCACCAGCATATTTTCCAGTTTGTTGATCAACTCAGAGAGGAGAAACCCATATACTATGATTACCTGGTCATGTAGGTTTTCTGACAGCAGTTGAATTACAAGTATTCAAGGCTCCAGAGAAGTAGCACATCTTACAATTATCAGTGGTTCATGATGAATATGTATCTCCTATCTTGATATTTCCGAAGACAGAGTAGTTGACCCAACGACCGTTATTCTTGAGTTTATCAATGGTTCCTGTTGCATTGAGGAAACACCCTGTAAAAGTATTCCCCACTCTTCCATCATAGAGGGCATCCGCAAAATCTCCCGTGAGTTGTATCTTCGAAGGAGTATTATCAATCCAGATATATCCAGGAACTGAGAGGGAGGCGCTCTCTGGAGCAAATTGAATGCCATCATCATCAGACCGAGCATCGTCAGCAGCAGTGATAAAGAATGCATTTTTTCCTGGAACGAGACACTCCGTGTCTATACGACTGGAAACACCTAAGCGTTGTTTGATATCATCATATGAAAGAATCTTTGTTTTTACACTCGCACTTCATCCATTCGAACAAGAATTATTATAAGCAGGATCCGCAGGAACATTGTACGAACATTTTCCAAGTTGGATAGAGAGGCTCGATATTCCAGAAGTATCCTCGAACTTGATAGAGAGATTTTTAAAAAGATCATCCCCGTATTCTGCATTGATCAGATTTCCTCACTGGAAAGCATATGATCGACACCCTGGGGATTGAGTGTAGTTATTCGCCTGAGATTTGCTATAAGTATCGATGTTACACCATGTTGTGGTATTCATGACGAACATACTTCCTGTATCTATACCCTCGATAGTGATTCGAGGAGCGCCATCATCAGCAAGCCCAAAGACTCCCTCTGCTTGATTAGCTCGAACGTTTTCAGGCATAGGAGCAGGGCCACCAACTACTCCTGTCGGACTAATTGGCCCATATGTTTGAAACCTCATTTCTCCTGGAGTATTTCCTATCGTGAGGATTTCAAGTATTCCACTATTTTGATCAGCTGGAATATTCATTTGTCGCTTCACACGGGAAACATAACACCCCTGGGCATTCACCCCATCATGACTTACTACGCATCAATTCGTTGATCTTGGAGTACCACAATCTCCACCACTACAACTAGGGTATGATATGTTATTCTGGATAACACTCGGAAATGTAAAGTTATAAAGAATAGCGTCATATTGGTAGGCCGTTGCCCATTTTAATGGCCTATTTTTATTTACTGGGACATATCCAGGATCTATGGGAGGTGGGGCACTCACGGCAGCATCCCCCGTCGGTACATAACTATAGAGTGTTTGTTCTACTGGATCACCATATGGTTTATCATTTATTGGAGTATTAGGGTCACAAGAGTCAGGATCAGCTACGGTCGTGCAGCCAGTTCACACACATCAAGCTGGTTCCAAGTGACTATGATGGGTAGTGGTATAAGTAGTACATGTTGGACTCACTCATCAGGCACAATAAGTCTTTGCTTTTGCTACACATTGCATTGGTGCACCCATGAATTCCTCTTTGAGTGTACAAGGAATGATTCCAGCAAATACACTTTGAAAAGAGAAAAAAGAAACACCACAAGATAATATCAGAAAATAAAATACTTTCATTTTCAATAAATGAGATATATGTAGACTGAAAAAAGACGAGTTTTCCATGCGCAAGAGGAGTTACTTTTTTATGGCAGGATCCATGATACATCGAAGTGAGAACTTTCCTGTACGCACCACAGGAGTTTTGGTAAACACGTTTTGCGTATCGAAAAACATATTGATGCTATAGGCAAGAGCATTATCTGGAGTTGTATCAGGTATTTTCTTCTCGAACGGATCTTTTCCTACATGAGCCGGAGTTGATGTCCAGTATCGCCCTTCTCATATATTGTACTCAGTCCCATTGTCGCCAAGGATTCCAGCATCAGGAAGCATGAGTGTTTGGGTTAGAGACTTTTTCGTGAGTGCAATAGTTATTTCCCATTCTTTTTGACTTGGAATATGGTACCCAGGAGCACAAGGTCATCTGGTATTCGTTGACCAGTCATTGCTCGGAGCATCCATCCATCCGAAGCTCGTGAACATCGGAGTATAAAAAGGAAGATTGCTTGGTTTTTCTTTGTTGTCTACGAGAGCAAAGCCGTTGTTATTTCCCCAAGGAAAGAAATCTCCAACTATTGCAGCAATCTGTTTTTTATCGCTCATTGATTCGAGAGAGAGTCAGGTATATGCCAGAGTTGCTCCTACATTGCAAGCTGACCAAACATGGGTTTCGAGGTTAGTACCATCACATGCCCAGAGAAATATATCATTCGTATTGCAGCCAGGATATCTCTTGTTCATCACTTCATATCGACTATCTTTCATTTGCATCTTGAGACCCTCATAAGAAAAAGAGGTTCCCATTTTCTCCATACAAGAGAGAACTGGAGCAGAATGCCAGAATATCTTGAACAGCAGAATTCATATGAGAATCAATGTAACTATACATGCAATGAGAACCTTCTTCCGATCGTAGTTGAGCATGAGATAGGAGCTATGTTGAGATAATTTTTCCTATTGTACCAATTTCTTTATAAAATCAAGCAGGAAAAGAAAAAAACATATATTTCAAATACAAGCTTGCAAAAAGATATAAAATAATTACGCTTCATGTTCTATGTATTCACTCGATTTCCATATTGAAGACGAGATTCTCCTCGCTCTCGCACAAGATGATTCTATAGCAACAAAAAAATCTTTTCACAAAATGAAAAATGAGATTCTTTCGAAATTCCGCACTTCTGAATGACCATCTCATATTGTTCTTCTCGAAAGACTCCAAATCCTTGTCACAGAATGAAAGATCCAAGATAGTCTTCGTATGCGGAGGGTGCTTCGGAAACAGGCAGTTCGTTCGCTTTCGGGTGTTTCAGTGATTTCGCTTCTCACCAAGTTTTGGTGATGTCCAGGGAAGTGTATTTACTGCCCAAGCTATGAAGGACTTCCCAAGAGCTATATCCCAAATGAACCAGCCGTTCAACGAGCGGAGATGAATCAATTTGATCCATTTCTCCAGGTTCAGAATCGACTTCGATCTCTCCAGATTACGGGGAATGCCATCTCAAAATGTGATGTTCGTATCATCGGTGGAACCTGGAGTGTATATCCAGAAGCATACCAGGAAGATTTCATCAGGAATATATATGATGCTCATACGGCATACCAATATACAACACATAACATCAATCCTTGAGAAAATACAAAGATGCATTCACCATTTTCTCGATCTAAAGTATCTCATTCGGACTTTGTACCTTCCTCTTCTCTTGAAGAGGCGAAAAAACGGAATGAAACAGCAGAAAGCCGAGTGATCGGTATAGCCATCGAGACACGACCCGATTGGATTACAGAAGAAGAGATTATTCGATTGCGGAGATATGGAGTAACAAGAGTAGAGATCGGATACCAGACGACACATGATGAAGTGAATGCGCTCAATAAGAGATGACATGGAAACACCGAATCCATCCGTGCAACTCGCCTCCTCAAGGATGCTGGATTCAAAGTCGTGGCACATATGATGCCGGGACTCCTTGGCTCAACTCCAGATCTTGATAAAAGCTCCATGCAAGAGATATTTACGAACCAAGATTATCATCCAGATGAACTCAAGATATATCCGCTGGTAGTGACACCACATTCAGAATTGGCAGAACTCTGGAAAGAAGGAAAGTTTATTCCATATGACGACAATACGCTGATTCCCCTTATGGCAGAATTGCAGGGAATGATTCCTGAGTATGTTCGCTTGAATCGGATGTACCGTGACATTCCTGCAAGTGAGATACTTGCTGGATCCAAGCTCGCCAATCTCCGGCAAGTGACGGAAGTATATATGCGAGCTCATGGTATCATCAAGCATGATATCTCTGCACGCGAGATTCGAGCGAAGAACAATAATCCAGAGGATGCTATCATCGAAGAATACTTCTACGAAGCAAGTGGTGGGCATGAATGGTTTTTCCAGATGATTGATCCTGTAGATCGCACCATATTTTGACTTGCTCGACTTCGTATACCTTCACAAGTATTTTCTGGAGAACAGCACTTCATTCCCGACCTTCAAGATACTTCAATTATTCGAGAGATTCATGTTTTTGGTGATCAGATTCCAGTAGGATACAAGTGAGATAATTCAGGTCAGCATATGGGGTTTGGAAAGAAGATGATACAAAACTGTGAAGAAAAAGTCAGAGAATTTTATCCAGACTTAAAGAAGCTTGCAGTCATATCATGAACTGGAGTGAGACCGTACTATGAAAGACTCTGATATTGGCTTCAGGGTGAGTATATGGTAAAGATATTGACAAAATAATATCTTGATATTTAGATTTGACTCATAGAAAAAGATGTGATATTCTCTCGTTCGTATTATACATATGGATACAAAAAAGTCTCTAGTTTTTCTTTTGGCAAAGGGCGTCTCCCGTTATATAATACCTACGTTTTATTTCTTTTCCTTTCTTTCTTATGAAACTCACTACTCGTGGTTTTACCCTCGTTGAGCTCATGATCGTAATCGCGATCATCGGTATCCTTGCTGCTGCCCTCTTCCCATCTATGACGAACTACCTCAAGCGTAGTCGTGATGCTGCTCGTGCCGCTAATTTGAAGGATATCTCCACTGCTCTGGGCGCATATTATTCAGATAAGGAAAATTATCCTGATGCAGGAACAGGCACTGTTGATGCGAATGGATGTATGGGTACGGGACGTCTTGATAATACCTATATGCCAAAGGGAGTTCCTGTAGACATAACGCTTACGAACAATGATGGTTGTATTACGAATAGTAGATATGGGTTTGGATCGAGTTCAGGTGCTCCAGGGATTGCCCCATCATACCTTCTTATGGCTAAATTTGAGAATCCTAATGGAGGAAACTTCGCCGCGGCGGGATGACTTAATGCGAATCAATGAACTGGAGCCATTACTGTACTACCGGCTTACGGAACGGCTATCAAAAAAGGAAATGGAGCATGGTATATTTTGACCAATTAGTTATTTTTCCTATATACAAAGAAACCCTGAATTTTTCAGAGTTTCTTTGTATATATTTAGCTGATATAGAGTTACTGTTTAAGTCCTTTCTATGAAACTCATTTCTTCTCGTGGATTTACATTGGTAGAAATGATGGTTGTAATTATGATCATTGGTATTCTTGCAACAACCGTATATATTTTGGTTGCTCCATATATTGCGCGCTCACGAGATACCAAGCGTGTTACTGATATTCTCGGGTATACCAATATCCTTGATACGTATGATAAGAATTTTGATACTTTTCCATCAAATATGGGAAGTTGAGGTTCTTTTGCGAGCCCTTGATACTGTCTCACCGAATTATATACAAGATGAGTTGATCATTGAGACAATCCGAATATTTTTCCTGTAGCTGCAGGGAAATTTGGATCACTTGTAAAAGACACAAGTGCTCCTCCAGTTGATCCAACGGGACAAATCGCGTATGAGCCCTTGTGTCCAATGTTAGGATCTTATGTATATAGTCGTTTTGATTATGGAACCAATAATGAGAAGCAGATAGCACTTATTGCTGCCAAGTTAGAGATACGCTCTTCGGGGAATTATGGAACAGGAAACGATCTCAGAGATCCATCGAAAGTTCAGGGTATTATTGATGCGAGGAAATCAACTATTCCTGACGGTGCACTAGATCAGCTCTATGTGGTATCCAAGCTCCAGTAGTTCCAGATACTAATTTCTAAAAGAAAGACCTGCAAATTTGCAGGTCTTTCTTTTAGATCAAATAACGGAGAGAGACAGAGATTTACCCTCCAGACATAAGTTTCTCATCGCTGTCTCTAGACCCAAAAGAAATCCTTTCTCAAGGATTTCTTTTGGGTCTAGAGTATTTGTTTTGTAAGTTTCCTCAACATTTTTACTAAAGTTTTCTATATATCGGTTTGTATTCTCACACAATTATACCTATTGACTAAAAGAAAGTTGAATGGAATTAAAACTCCATTCCACTTTCTAGGGGTCAGTTCAAACATTGGAGGAAAATTTTTTAGTATCTTAAAAACTTACTAGAATTTTAATTAATTTATATTTCTTAACTTTGCCTTACCTAACAGTTTTCTCTGGTAGGAGAAAATTAATGATACTCTTCTTTTATCAAAATTCCAGTGTGGAGGCACCACCCGGAGTCGAACCGGGCTACGAAGCTTTGCAGGCCCCTACATAGCCGATCTGCCATGGCGCCAAGATATGGGCATTATAGAAAAAACGTGGAAAAAGCAAGTTTTACTTGCACGTAAATGTTTTAAAGAGGTCGATATATTTCGCCGCATCTTTATCAAGCGAAAGGGTAAAATGAAGAAGATACACTTCTGTTCCACACACTTTTGCTGTTTGGATAAACTTCATAAGTGGAGTGGTTGTATTATATCTGGCTTCGAATACATATATTTGCGACACGTCAGAATCCGTAAAAGTTATTGCAGTATCTTGCAGATTGGTATATTCAAGATAGTTTCGGGTTGTCTGGAGGTTATTCAGTTCGCTGTACCTTTTCGATGTAACTGGCGATGTAAGTATATCTCGCATTACGATAATATTGCTTGCAAACCCATATTTTACTTCTGGGGAAATATACGCAACGGAGAGGGTCCCATAGTGTGGCGTTGGAACTTCTGATGACTTTGCAAGTGTCCAGGTCTTTGGAAGAGAAACAGAAAATCCTGACCCGTCATAGACAAATGTTGCATCAGTGGAAGCAACAGTTTCCGTCTGAGTTCCAGGCAAAGAACAACTTGCGAGCGAAAATAGAAGAAATACCAAAAAAAGAACTTTTTGCATACCTTAAAGAATAGGAGAAAGATGAACATACAGTGCCGCACCACCAAAAAGAATAAACAATACAAGGATAATATAAGCAAACCATCCTTTCCCTGGCATATATATTGCTGCAAAGTATTCACCAATTGAGAAGGCAAACCAAACAGTCACAATGACCAGGAGAGAATACAGGTGGAATGTTATCATACTCAAAACTCGAATCGTCAGTATCGTTCATCCATAAAATCCTCAAACCGTGAAAAGGAGTGAAGTAAAGTATGCAGCAACGATAATAATAAATACTCTTCGAGCGATCAGAAAACGTAATTCATTGTATTCTGTCGGATTTTTATGAAGCCGTTCATGAATATCCTTGATTTTTATCATAGTTTTGTATAATACGCGCACCATTATATAAAAAAATGTCCCTCACACAAGACCAAATCATACATCTTCAAAAACTTACAGCCCTCACATGACTTGATAATCTTGAGATATCAAGTGTTGTTGATTCATTTTCCATACTCGAAGAAGTAGATATAAAGACTGTAGAATCGGTATCTCGAAGCGGGAAATGATCACTCGCTCCACGACCAGACGTTATTTCTCACGATGCAAGTATTCCTGATATGCTCCTCGTATGCACATGACAAAAAGTTGCTGCACACCAGATCGTTCTTGATGGAATCATGATCGGAGAATAGAGCCAAAAAGATTGTAGCTGCTGATTTTTCTTCTCTCTATTAATGAATTTTGCCTTTGTTTTTCTATTGTTTCTGTTGCCTTCTTCCTTATACGAATTTTAAGTATGTGTCCTCAAAGATTTTCGTATAAAATCACAAACTGTTTGAGCGACCTTAGGAGCGAGTTTTTGTGATTTAGGAAATCAAGTGAGAAACACAGAGCAAAATAAGGTATGGAAGAGGGGGGGGGGGGGG
>JAVHPT010000070.1:15959-27455 GCA_036170735.1 Patescibacteria group bacterium
CCCCCCCCCCCCCCCGAAAGGCTTTTGGTACTTTTAGCCATAAAAGTACGTTTGGAAACTGAAATATTAGCCTTAGACTTGCCACATGCTTACAACATTTCACATGAAGAACTTCCGTTCCTGCCCAGATTGGAAGTTTTCTTTTGGTAAAAAGACCTACATCATGGGAGAGAATGGCTCAGGAAAGACACATATTCTTGATGCTATTCATCTTCTCTCAGGATCCTCTCTCGTGTATGCTGATGCTCATATCGAGTCATGAACTTTTTTTGAAGGAATTTTTGAAAAAGAAACTCTCTGAAAAAAATATTCTTTCTTTCATGATGAAAAACGAGCATACCATAATATCCAGTGAGAAAAGGTTACAAAACCAAAATACTTGCGAGCTATTCCATTTCGTACGGTATTTGTATCACCATTTGATATGAATCTCCTTTATTTTGCACCAAATATTCGAAGAGAGTATATCGATAATATTCTTGAGCGATCTCATGAACAATTCTCGAAAGTACGACGCAACTACGATACCGTGATGCGCCAACGAAATACACTACTCAAGAAGATTCGAGAATGAGAAGCAGAACGGGAAGATCTTGACTTTTGGGATAAGAAATTCGCAGAATGTGCGGATATATATCTACTATATCGAAAGAAGTATGTTTCTTTTATAGAAGATAATCTTCCAACAATACAATCATCCTTACAAAAATATACCTTGAGTTTCAAGTACGAATCAACTATTGAACAAAAAGAAACAATAGAAAAGACTCCAGAAGACTCTAAGAATTCGTATCAATCCCTTGTAAATAGGTATTTGCAAGAAAATCGTGAGCGTGATATCCAGAGTGGACATACCCACATTGGGCCACATCGAGATGATTTTTCGTTCTTTGTAGAAACAAATCACTGGGAAATCAATGCTGCTCAGTACCTCTCACGAGGTGAAATGAAGATGCTTCTTCTGAGCCTCAAAACTCTTGAGGTAAAGTTCCTATGAAACTGTATTGATGTGCCGATAATCCTCCTTGTTGATGATATCTTTGCTGAGCTGGATGAAGTAAACATCACCCGTTTCTTAGATTCACTTACAACATATCAAACTATTTTGACAAGTCAAAAGCCACCTCCAGACAGGGATAATTGGAGTGATTTTATTTGCATAAATCTTAAAGATATATAGAATACACGGGAATTTTCGCGTCTACGCGAGGAACCAGAGCATCAGAAAATCCTTTTTGTACTAAAATATTTCCTATGAAAAAAATCATATCTTCTCTTCTCTTCTCTATTTTTTCTTTTGTTCTTGTGGCTCCAGCAATTACAAACGCAGCAACAACATGAAATGTAACACAGTTTGAGATTACCGCTCCAGCCACGGCAAATACCAATGAAGCGATCGATGTGATGGTTCGTGCGATTGATGCCTCAAAAAATACGGTTTCCTCATATAGATGATCGATCATATTTATTGCAAATGGATTTGGCGATACGGTACCAATGCAATGAAAGTCTATCCAATTCACTGCAGAAGATAATGGAGAGAAGAAATTTAGTAAGGGTGTTATTTTTAAAACTGCTGGAGCTCAAAAAATCTATGTAACAGACTTGGCTGATGATAATCTCACTGGTGAAACTACCATAACTGTTTCTGCGGCAGCGGCGGCAGGAACTGGATCAGCGAGTGAACCTATTACGATTATCTCTCCAGAAAATAATACAAAGATCACTAGTGATACTATTGCTATCAGTGGAAATACTCGAAGAAACAGTAAAATAAGTATTAAACTTAATGGTGTTGTTGTGGGAAGTACCATATCTGATTCTGATGGTATCTTTACAAAAACACTCTCTGGAATTAGTCAGCAAAACAATATTATCTCTGCTGATGTTCTCAATGCAAACAATGCTGTCATTGGTACATCCACAGATATAAATGTTGGAAAAGTTGATGTAACTGCTAGTATCCTTAATGTCATTGTTACGCCAAGTACAACCGTTGATGTGAGTAGCCCTGTAACAATCACTGTTGAGGCTGATCCTGGTATGACAGCAATGAATGTGGAACTTGATTGAACAACCCTTGCGATAAAAGAATGAGCCCAAGGAAAATACACTATCATGACCGTTGCTCCAGCAAAGACTGGAATATATCCAATAAATGTTACTGCTATAAGCTCTCTAGGAAGTAGCACTTCTAAGCCAGCCGCAGCACAGCTTACCGTTACAGAAGCTGCCGTCACCATGTCTGGTGCTCCAGAGCCAGTAAAGGTCCCTGCTTTTAAGAATGTGCAAGCCATCACAGAAGCATGATGAAAAATTACGTTTACTTTTGGGATTGAGAACACTCCAACTGATCTTGATAAATTCAAGATTGTTTACGGAGATAGCCCTGATTCATTTTCGAGTGAAACTATTACCAATAGTACAGGGAAGATTATCTGAACTGATGGACTCTACCATTGGTATGTTGATAAGTTAGTTCCCAAAACATATTATTTCAAGATTTTTGGGATGCGTGCTGATGGAACTCTTATGGATGCACTCAGCTCTGACCCACTTAGTGCTACGGTTGGAAAAGATGGTTGTATTATAGGAAATGTTGGTGCTGTCACGGTAGAAACTCTTTCCGATAAGAGTATTCTCTCTTGGGATTCTGTACCAAATGCAGTATCTTATAATCTCTACAAAGTTTCTCCAGCTTGAGATCCTACCCTTTTCCAAAACGTAAAGGACAATAAGTATGTTCTCTTTCTCTCAAAGTGATCTATAGTATACGAAGATTTTGCTGTAAAGGCTCTCTGTGATGACACGACAGAATCAGCTACACCTGCCGTTGCTTCAAGAGTTCAGACAGGTCCAACATCACTTGCGATTCTAGTAATCCTATCAGGAATCTTTGGCGCTATTCTTCTTCGAAGAAGAGTGGGGTAAATCCACTCATACATTGTATTCATCTCTTAAAGTTGAAAAGCGATTATCTTTTCGTTTGACAACTGTATCCTTTTTTATACAATACGCCTACTTTTTTTGGTGAAAGCCATTTTATTTTTTCGATAAAATCCCCATATGCCTAATACAAAATCCGCAATAAAAGCTCTCAAAGTAAGTGAAAAGAAACGATCTCGCAATCGTCATTTCCAGGCGCTTCTTAAGGAAAGTGTAAAAGCTTTTCAAGTACTTATTGCCACTGAAAAGAAAGATGTGAAAAAGATTACTGAGGCACTCTCAGTTGTCTATTCACGTATTGATACACTTGAGAAAAAGAATGTTCTTCATAAGAACAATGCGGCTCGTAAAAAGAGCTCATTCGCGAAGATCGCAAAATCCGTAACTGTCTAAACGCTCATGCAAAAAAGAAGTTTTCCGAAAGGAAAAAATGAAAAACGCATCAATAATGCTATCACTGCTCACGAGCTCATGGTGATATCTGATGCCTGAGAATCACTCGGTAAGATGTCTCGTGAAGATGCCTTACGGATGGCTGAAGAGCAAGAACTTGACCTCGTAGAAGTATGAGTGCGGGACGGTGTAACCCTCGTAAAGATCGTTGATTACGGAAAATATCTTTTTAAGCAACAAAAACAACAATCCCTAAATAAGAGTCACGCAAAGAAAACAGAACTAAAAACCATGAAGCTCACGTACAAAATCGGCGATCATGATCTCGAGGTACGGAGAAATCAAGCAGAAAAATGGGCAAAAGAAGGAAACCCGATGAAGGTCTATCTCCAGCTCAGAGGACGTGAAAATCAGTATGAAGATCTCGCCATAGCAAAAGTAGAGGAATTCATAACTTCTCTCGAACATTGCTATAAAAAAGACACAAGTACAAGAATCCTCAAACAAGGTAACACATTCAACGTCGTGGTATACCCGAAAAAATAAGTTCTTGAGGCAGAAGGTCCTCAAATCTTGAAATACTCTATAACTTTATAACCCTCTTATATGAAAATCAAAACTCTCTCAAGCGCAAAGAAGCGTGTAAAAATCACTGGTACAGGAAAATACATTGTGGGAAAAACAGCAAAACGTCATCTCCTCAAGGACAAAAGCTCTAAAGCAAAGGGTCGAGATAAATATGGTCATGTACTTCATGATACCAATATTCTCGCAGCTCATATTTCTCTTCCCTATGGAAGATAAAAGTCTTTCTGAATGAATAAGATCAGAAACGCTTAATAAATTCATAATCTTATAATTTTTATAACTCAACTACTATGACTCGCATAAAACGTGGTATGATGACACACAAACGACATAAAAGTATTATTGCTCTTGCAAAAGGGTATCGTCGTATGAACGGGAATGTCTATTCTCGTGTAAAGAATGCTCTCATGAAGGCGGGATCAAATGCATATATCTGACGTAAAGTAAAGAAACGTCAGTTCCGTCGTCTTTGGACAGTTCGTATGAATAATGCAGCTCGCCAAAATGATATGACATACTCTGCATTTATTCATGCTATGTATGAGAAGCGTGTTATGCTCAATCGTAAGGTTCTTTCCAATCTTGCTATTACCAATCCGAATATATTTGCAAAAGTTGTTGAGTTTGTAAAATAATCACTTTCCTACAGTCATCGTAGGAAGTTAGTTGAGATATAAGCCACGGACTGAATTCGCGTGGCTTTAGTTTGTTTTTACGTCCATGTTCAATTCTCTTCTCTCATACGACACTGAGCTACTTATCAGTGCCCGTCACCTTGTTTCCCCAGACTCAGCGAAGATTATACAGATTCTTGGTGAACTCATCGTCTTTTGGTGAGCTTTCTTGCTACTTGCAATCTGGATATATGGAATCTACAAGAAAAATATCGAATATAAATATATTGCGCTCAAGATATTTTTCCTTATTGTGCTCGTCTTTCTTGTCTATGGAATCATCAATTTCGGGATTCCCCAATGGAGACCAAGTCCAGCGGATGTTGTTGGTTGAATAAAACCACTCATTCCTCATCCAAGTGACAATTCCTTTCCTTCTGGTCATGCACTCTTCTCTACTGCGCTTATTGTAGGCCTGTGGAAATGTGTGAAGAATTGGTATCTTGTCTCAATAACTATTATTCTTGCCCTCATAACAACGGTTTCTCGAGTGATCTGAGGAGTGCATTATCCTGGTGATATTCTCTGAGGATTTATCTTCGGTGGAATTGTAGCAATACTCCTTACAAGAATTGTAGATCAAAGTTTTTTCCAAGAGAAAATCTTTCCTATTCTTATCAAGATTGCTGGGTGGGTAAAACTTTAAAATTGTTTTTAATCTTTTCAACACCCCCCCCCCCCACCCCACCAGTAAGCTCTATAGTAAATCCCGTGAGAAAAGCCTCGGGAGGAATATATTCCATAGAACTCCCCCACCCTGAGTTCCGTCAAGAAGAATATCTTGTCAGGAGTTTTTGTATTCTCGTCTTAATTCTCAAATAATTCCAGTAATATCTGGTACGTTGTATTCAAGACTTGATTGGTCTCTGGTATCATTGTAGCTAATAGATTGATACTTTATCACTACCTTCTTGCCATAGAATCTCTTGAAGATTTCTTGTAGTATTGAGTTATACTGATTCGAAAACCACTATAAATATAATTAAGTCAAGTTCTCATTTTATTTTCAACAACTGATCCAGAACTTGCATTTTAAATATTTTCCCTATAATACCCATAAGTGAACTAAGGACCTACCAAATTGGCGAGTCTTTTTTTTATCCTAATTCTTAACCATATTTACTATGTTTGATCTCTCAAAAATCGAAGCCGCCGTCAATCAGATCTCAGCTGAAAAAAAGATCCCAAAAGAAAAACTCGTAGAGATTATCGAGCATGCTATCAAAACAGCATATAAGAAAGACTATGCAAGTAAAGATGCAAGCGTAAATGTTCATCTTGATATTGCAAAAGAACAAATAGAGATCTCTATAGAAAAGACTGTCGTGGAGGTAGTGACTGATCCAAGTGTTGAAATCTCCTACGAAGAAATTGGTGGAGTAGATTCTGGATTCGTACTTGGTGATACAGTTGAGATCGATGTTTCAGATGAAGTACTCGGAAGTGAAGGTTTTGGCCGTATTGCTTCTCAAGCAGCAAAACAAGTTATCGTTCAGAAAATTGGTGAGACTGAAAAAGAGAAGCTCTATCATCTCTTCAAGGATAAGGAAGATACCGTGGTGAGCATGCGAGTTGAGCTTGTGGAGAAAAACCGTGTTGTCTTTGATTACAATGGTAATCAAGTAGTACTTCCAAAGAGTGAACAAAATTCAAAAGACAAATATATTCCTGGACAGCGTATGCACCTCTATGTTCGCAAGGTTGAGATTGACCCAGCCAATGGTCCTCGTGTTATCCTCTCTCGAAAAGATAAGGAACTCGTGGTGAAGCTTTTTGAGGTGAATACCCCGGAACTCGAAGAAGGAGTTGTAGAGATCGTTTCTATTGCTCGTATGCCAGGTGTGAAGACCAAGATCATCGTTGCTTCTGATGACTCTGATGTTGACCCAGCAGGATGTCTCATCGGACCAAAGGGAATGCGTGTTCGTGGTATCGTCGATGAACTCTTTGGAGAAAAGATCGATATTCTCAATTATACAACTGATCAGAAAGAGATGGTTCGCCGTGCACTCATCCCTGGTGTGGTGGAAGATATCGAGATTGATGAAAAGAATAACATCATTCGCGCAACGGTTAAGGATGAAGAGAAGGCAAAAGTCTTGGGACGTGGAGGAACCAATATCAACATTGCAGGAGACCTTCTCGGTTACCGCATCTCTCTCACGACTATTGAAGGGAAAGCTGTTGACCCAGCTACTGAAGCGGCTATAAAATAATTCAAGGCTAAATGAATGGAAATGGCTTGATTTTTTTTATTTCCTTATATACTCATAAACAAGTTTCCCTTCTGTTGATGCCCTGGGTGGCGCCGTGCGGAGGAAGAGGAATTATAAATGAAGTTGCTCCAAATGGAGAACTTGGGTGGAACCGTCGGATTGATTATAGATTCTTGATTATGAATTGTTAATTATTTGACCCCAAGAAAGTTTATCTTTTTTGTGGGTCTTTTTTATGTCTATACTAGAACAGCTCCAAGCAGAAATCTCATCCATCAAAGGGCGCAATGCCCGAGTCGAACGCGAAAAAGCCTGGGAAACTTCCTGGCAACGAAAGATTGGCATCATCGTCACAACATATTTTGTTATGATACTTGCCTTTTGGGCACTGGGAAACGAGAAACCATTCTTAAATGCCCTCATCCCAACTCTCGGATATGGACTTTCAACACTATCAATGGAGTGGGTGAAGAAACTATTTATTGGAAATGAATCAAAGTCGAAGATTCTGAAATAAATTCAGAATGACACATACTATTTACTACCCCTATTAACTCCTAACTTTTTCTTTTTATGGCAGCAGACATGCAAACACTCGTTACCTTCGCAAAAACCAAAGGATTCGTCTATCCGGGGTCTGATATCTACTGAGGTCTCGCGAACTCCTGGGACTATGGACCACTCGGATCACTTATGAAAGAGAATATCAAAAATCTCTGGATCAAAAATTTCGTCCAGAAGCGAAAGGATATGACGCTCCTCGATGCGGCGATCCTCATGAACCCACAAGTCTGGGTGGCTTCTGGTCATGTCGGAGGATTTTCTGATCCGCTTGTTGACTGCAATAAATGCAAATGAAGATTTCGAGCAGATAAGCTGATTGATGGATTCCTCGAAGAGCATATTGATGATAATGAATTTTGGTGAAAGGTTGATTGAAAAGATATGACGAAGGAAGAAAGAGTTGAACGATTTATGAAGACTCTCAGTGAAAACTGAGTTAATATTTCCAATTTTCTATCCGAGTCTTGGTCAAACGATAAACAAATTGAATTTCTAAATAATGCTAAATATACCAAGGCAGATAAGCCAGTTCAGGTAGTGTGCCCAGATTGTGGTACACATGAATGGGGTAAGATTCAGAAATTTAATCTTATGTTCCATACGTTTCAGTGAGTTACTGAAGATTCTGCGGCTAAAATTTATATGCGTCCTGAGACCGCTCAGGGGATATTCGTGAATTTCCCGAATATCGCTCGCTCATCTCGCAAAAAAGTGCCATTTGGAGTGGCACAGGTCGGAAAGGCATTTCGTAATGAGATCACTCCAGGAAACTTCATCTTCCGTACTCGTGAATTCGAGCAGATGGAGATCGAGTATTTCTGTGAACCTGAGAATATTGCCCCAGGGAAACACCTCGAGCTCCATGCCGAGTGGAAGAATGAATGTAAGCGATTCCTCGTCGAGGTTATCGGTATCAAAGAAGAGTCACTCCGTCTCCGTGACCATGAGAAAGAAGAGCTCTCTCACTACTCTGCTGCAACCACAGATATCGAGTTCAAGTTCCCATTTGGTTGGGGAGAACTCTGGGGAATCGCGGACCGTACTGACTTCGACCTCAAGGCACATATGGCAGAATCCAAGCAGGATCTCTCCTACTTCGACCCTTACACGAATACGAAGTATATCCCCTACGTGATCGAGCCATCTGTCGGTCTCACTCGCCTCTTCCTCGCAACTCTTGCGAATGCCTACGATGAAGTAGCCAACGAGGAAGGATCTCATGTCGTTATGCGTTTTGCTCCTCAGGTTGCTCCGGTGAAAGTTGGGGTCTTTCCTCTCGTAAAGAAATTCTCCGAACAAGCCAATGAACTCTATGCTCTCCTTTCTGAACACTTTATGTGTGAATATGATGAGTCTGGAACAATCGGAAAACGCTATCAACGATCAGAAGAGATGGGAGTCCCATTTGCTATCGCCGTTGAACCAGAGAACTACGGGCAAGGACAAGTGACGGTTCGAGATCGTGATACAGGAACACAAGAGATTGTGAAGATTGCAAAACTAGTAGAATGGTTGAAAGATAAAGGTTGCTAGTAAAATACATTTTTATAATTGCAGCAATTATAACAAAAGTTTTATAAAAAATCGTCTAGACTTATACATACTTTTATTGAATAAATTTATTTTACTTTTGTCAGGAAAGTATATAATAAGTGAGCTAAACCCCATTCGCAAAACATCTTTTTTTGTGCAATTTTTTGTACGTCTATTTAGTGACTAAAAGGAGGATATATCCACTCTCCTTCACTAAGTAGATGTTTGTTGGGATTTAGCAATCAACATACAGGATATACTCTCTTTTTTTGTTTGCCTAATTCCTAACAATAGCACTATGAGAAAATTTACAAAACAACTACTCTAGACCCGAAATTATTGGCTTAAATCCAAAAACGATAGATGATTGGTATCTCTATATCAGTAAATGCATATTCGAGAATCAAGAGCAAAAAAAATCAGAAGTTTGAACTGGTTCTATAGAAATTGATGAAAGTTACTTTTGACCTACTAGAGTAAAAAGTTATTTCTGACCTACCAGAGTAAGATGAAAAAGATGAAGATGAGTCTGAATGAAAACAATAGTATTTGGTTTACTGAAACGAAATGGTAAGGTATATACAGAGATAATTCCCGATGTAAAAGCAATTACTTCTTGAAAGAATCTGAATTTCAGTATAATTGTCGTATACAATGAAAAGATATCTACAAAGAAATCTTAAAAATTCTCAGAAAATTTAACCCGTAACTGGGGAAGACCCTACTTTTTTATCCAGACAATCTATGATAGATTATAAACAACGCTCTAGAATCTAACATATTATAATCAAAATTATGGAATTTCTAAAGAAAAACTTCGCGATACTTCTTGCCTTTATATTGCCAATCGTGCTAATAGCCGTTGTTGCTTTGAGCACCTATCTTCCATCACTTTTTCTATCAACTAGCTACAATTTTGTTTATATATCCTGTACTGATGGGACAAATTATTACTATTCATATAATTGCGATAATTATCTTCAGAAACGCTATTCGGTTGTAGGTAATAAAATTGTCTCCAATAATGTAGATCCGACTTTGGATTCAGATAACGACAAAATACCAGATATTAACGAAAATTATACTGCTCGTATTTTCTTGCACGACACAGCAAAGAATGAAAGTAGAGAAATTACATTTGAGGAGGCGCAGACACTGACACTAAATAGTCTTATAACATCGCCTGACGGCGTTACTGTTTCAAGTCACTATGATAGAAATGGTGGCGACTTCTTCTTTATTTTCGGCGGAGGTTCTTCGTCTTACGGTTATTACCTTACAAAAGGGAAAAGTAGGGATAAACTAAATCTCATAAACAATACCGACCAGTATTATTACCGAAATAATTTCCAGTTTGTCGGTTGGGTATTACCCGGAAGAAATTAACCATCACTAACTATTTATTTTTATGAATAAAGAAGAATTACTACAAGAACTTTCTGTCAAAATAAGTACGGGTGAGATAAGCCGTGAAGAAATAGCAACTCGTTTTAGTTTTGCTCCTACGACACAAACAGCAATTATAACAGAAGATTCAAAAATTTCTACACCTTTTCCCGCAACAAAAATGCTTTATGTTTTGGGTGCAGCGATTGTTGTCATTGGTATTGTCATTTTTGTTTCTCAAATCTGGGATGATATAGGATCTTTCGGACGTATAGCAGTTACGCTAGGTCTCGGTTCTCTGATTACTGCTATAGGTTCAATACTACTTAAGAGTAAGCCAGATCAAAATATTGGAACCGTTTTTCATTTTATCGGAGGTATGTTGATTCCTGGCGGAGCGGTGGTCACACTTTCAGAATTGAATGTTGATTTTGTCTCTTTGTGGCCTGTTGCGATTACCTTTGGAGTTATTTTTGCATTCTATTTATTGCTAAACTCTGTACACAAAAATGCTATTTTGACTTTTTTCGCAATAGCAAATGGCACATACTTCGTTTACCTTCTTGTTGAGGCAATCGTAGATGGACCATTTTACGGACATGGGGATTTGTACGCATATCTCACTATGGTAATAGGTGCGAGCTACTTATTGCTTGCACACGCCTTTCGTGATGGTTGGAATAAAAAACTTATTGGAGTTCTTTATTTCTTCGGCGTTACTGGTTTTCTTGGCGCCGCGTTTTCACAAGTATTTGATTCAGTTCCGTGGCAAATACTTTACTTCTTGATCGTTATCGGTGGTCTTTTCTTGGCAGTTTATGTGAGAAACCGTGATATTTTGGTAATGAGTACTCTATTTCTCATTGCTCATGTTTCTTATATCACAAGCAAGTATTTTGCAGATTCACTTGGTTGGCCAATATCACTTGTTATTCTTGGCTTTGTATTCATTGGACTTGGATATATCTCAGTTAATATCAACAAAAAATATATCGCAAATTAAGTTTACGTGAGTTTAAGAGGGAGCAACCCTCACCGTTTTATAGTGGGTCTAAATCAGTTGATGGTAATTCTTTACCTAATATACTGGCTCTATGATTAGAAAAACTCTCTATTGAAAAAAATCACGAATTTGAGATGCAAAAAGTAAGTATCCACCAGCAGAGCTGGTGGTTTTAGAGAGCAGACCCCTAGAA
>JAVHPT010000071.1:0-1513 GCA_036170735.1 Patescibacteria group bacterium
ATTACTGTCGCGGTGGCTGACGCGAGCAGCACCGGATTTTCTACCAGTGATTTAGCGGCTCTGGCTACCAGCAGTAATTCGGGCTTGGCTTTATACAGTGAATCAGCCGGATTTTTAGAATTAGCTTCTGTTCCTTCCTGGTCTGGTTCGGGAATGTCTACAACCACACTTACCCTCAAAGACGCGGTGACGCTCTCCGGAACGCCCAGCGTCTTTTTTATTAAATTTAAAACGGCCGGTGGTTTGAATTCTGATACTTCTAAATTTGTAATTTCGGTTTTTCCGGAAAGTGTGACGACAACCGGTTCTTCAACCGTATTAAGTTCTGTCTCAACGGCTTCGATTTCTATTGATGACCTAGCCCCGGCCGGTATTAACAGTATTGATTTTAAGTTAACGAATCATCAGCTTACTCCGAAAAATGGTATTTCAATTGGAATGAATGGTAGTACGGTCAAGGTCTATGTTCATGCGAGTTCGACTCTGTTTGGACAGGCGATGATTGGACCGATGGGTAATTTTGCGGCTATTTCAACCGGTTCGACTACTCCGACCAGCGTCGATGTACAGGTTAATGATCCGGCGGGAAATGTTTCAAATTTAGCGGAGGTTATGGCCGAAGCGCCGTTAACCGTAACCGGAGTGGCCGCTTTTACCGATCGAATTATTGTCAATTTTAGTAATAATATTGACGGCATGCAGGCAATGAACTGCACGCCAAATTATATTGTCGGCGGATCGGCTTTGAGTTGCGGCGGAATGGGCCATCCCTTTATTGATTTTAATGGAAATAAAATAACAATTCGCGGGCTTAATTTAACGGGCACCACTTCTTTCGCGATTCCCGAGTCAAATACACTTTCTAATCCCGGCGGCGGCACTTCTCTAACTGCCTATTCAAGTTCCAGTATTGCGATACAGGCTCTTTCGCTTCCTAATATTACAAATATTAGTCCTCAATCGGGAGCTGTTGGTGCTACTGTAACTATTACGGGAACAAATTTTGGTACTTTAGGAGGAGGAACAATCGGCGATAATGGTCATAAAGTTATGTTTTCCGGGGGATTTAGCCAGCAAACCGGACCGAATCCGCCGGTTGAGGCCGACTATACTGGTGCCAGCTGGTCAACTTCGTCTATTGTGGTGAAAGTTCCGGCCGGAGCCCAGGGCGGTCCGGTAAATATTAAAGCCGGAGACCTAATGAATGACATGGGACAAAATACTTTTTTTGATATTGCCGGTTCATATACGGCGAAAGTTTATTATTCAGCAAATACCTCAACGCCAATGGTTGACGGAGATAATACTAATATTCGAATTGTCGTCAGCGGACAAAACGGGGAAAAAGTTTATGCGGTTGGTGACGGACACATGACTTATGCGACCAGTACTAATACCTTCACCATCACCGGCGTTTCTTCTATGGGTTATACTTGGGCTTATGATGTCACCGGAACGCATTTAAATTCGACCGGCAAAGAAGTAAATACTTCGGCCACTCAGAATTTATTTA
>JAVHPT010000072.1:0-7172 GCA_036170735.1 Patescibacteria group bacterium
ATTATAATGATTCCATATTTTTTAATTTTTACTATATGTCCTCTCATTTTGATTTTGATGGATTTTTATCCCAGTTCGGTATTGATAGTAATTCTACTACAACTAATCCTGATCTTACATATGAGAACCTTGTTCTTCAAGAATATGGTCTTCAAGAATATGGTAAGTTCACTTTTCCAATGCGAGTTGTTCAGATATTAGAAACACCTCGTGGACCTACAGAATATCAAGAATGAGCTGTTGGTAGCATATTACCATACCTTGAATCCAGTAGAATCAGGGGATTAAGTTTTAATATGAATACCATTAATCCTGTTACAGAAACCCCAGAAACGCTCATTATATATCCATATGGTTATGTGAATAGTATTTTACTTGCGTGTTTAGATGATTTATCAAAATGAAAAATGGACTGAGCAGTAGAAAAAGCACAATATATTCAGGCTATTCTTCCATATCTTAGTAATAGTGGTACTTGGTCTCTTTCTCCTCAAAATTCATCATCAGAAAAACCATTTGCTCGGTTTGGAATAATCACAACCCCTAAACAAACCAAAAATCCTTATAATCATATAAATAATATTTTCTAGACCCTAAATAAAACCTCCCGAAATCGGGAGGTTTTATTTAATTCATTTCATATTTATCCTACTAAATCTTTCCCTTCACCACCGAACTTCGTCGCGAGCATATCGATAATACTTCCATAGACTCCACCAGCAACAAGAATCGCCCAGAATATCGTCCATGTACCTTCTGGATTCATCATGACACCTGCTGCAAGTGAGAGTGAGACGAATACACCGAGACAGAATCCACGGAAATATGATGGGATCGGGAAGCAAAATACTGGATGGCGAGTATATGCACCAGCGAATCCAACTACGAGACCGATCACAAAACGATTGGCAATAATCGTCCACATGAGCGCTGTTCCCCAAATAGCAGGAGTAGAGCTCGATGCCAAGAATGTACAGACAAGACCCGCTACGATACCGAGCGGAAGAGCGATGAGAAATCGCTTTTTACAAGCAGTGAGAGCCATGGGAGAAAAGTGAAAGAATAAAAGTATAAAGAAAGTATATGCATTCACTCTTTTCGTGCAAATATATCTATTTCACCCATTAACATTTTTTCTCTTGAAGATTACATACCTCTGGCTCTCCATCAAGGTCAAGATGGAGAATCACACTCGAACCTGGAAATGTTGCCATAATTTTTGATTCGATCACCTCAGAAACATCATGGGCTTCCTTGAGAAGAATTTCTTTGTCACGAAAGACGATATGTGCCTCGACAAAAGTATTGTCCCCCGAGGTGCGGGTTTTGAGATAATGAAAATCTTCCACCTCTTTTTCTTCCATGATAAAGTTCTCTATCTTCTTAATCGACTCACTATCCAGGGCCCGATCCAGAAGCATATGCATACCATTTCCGATAATTGGAAGAGCATTTTTTATAATCCAGATGCCAATTCCAATAGCAAAAATAGAATCACACCACCAAAGCCCAAAATATTTGCTTGCGAGAAGGGCAATGAGGATTCCTCCGTTCATGAAAAGGTCGGATGAATAATGGAGTGCATCAGATCGAACAAGAAGAGAATTAGTTACCTTGCTAATACGCAGAAAGTTCCACATGATAAGGCCAGTTCCGACCATCGCAACGACCATCGCAACGATCTCTAGTGCTACCACTTCTGGTCACTTGTGTGCAAGGAAATTGATGACACCATTGTATGAGAGAAAGGCTCATGATCAGAATACAACCATCCCCTCAAAAATCGCAGCAAAGCCTTGTACTTTTCCAAGTCCATAGGCATATGTGTGGCTTCCTGCTCGTTCGGAGAGCTTGAGTGCAATCACATTCACTCCAGAGACAAACATATCCATAAGTGAGTCAAGAGCGGAACCGAGGATGGCAAGACTGCCTGAGAGAAATCCAATAATTGCCTTGATAATCGCAAGAATAATCGACATTACTAGAGCAAAATGGATTCAGAAAGTAGCAGTTGTTGCAAGTTTTTGCATGAGTAGAATTGAAGTTATATTAAAAATTGGGGGTCTCCGTCATCCTGAGCTTGCAAAGGATACAGAGTGCCAAGAAAACTGGATTCTTCCTTCATCAGAAGGACGGAAAATAAAACAGTTTTGTATTTTCTTAAGTTCGAAATGCTCGTGCTGCAACAAACTCTTCCACTTCTTTCCAAAGAGTGTCTGAGATGTCTGCATTATTCCAAACTGTTTCTATATCTTCATCATCAGTAAATGCCTCGAGCATTTTATAAATCTTCAGCGCCGTATCAAAATCCGTTACTTCAATAAAGTTCTTTGCAATATATTCCATGCATCATGAAAGTATTTTGTATCCAGCACTTATGAGGACATTTTTTACACTCAGAAAATGAGTTCGGTCGGAGATAATAGAAATATCTGTTTCATCCATGCTATAATCTTCTGCTTCTGTATTGAGAATCACCATCTCAAATGTATCAATATCATCAGGTCGTGCAATAGTAATCCGCCCTTTGTAATCAAAAAGGAAATTGGAAACTGAACCCGTTTCCCCCATATTCCCACCAAAAGCAGAAAAGATATGACGGATACTTGGTGCCGTACGATTGCGATTATCTGTAAGTGCCCGAATAATAAGGGCAACTCCGCCGGGTGCATATCATTCATAAAAAATCTCTTCCACCTTTATATTATCTTTATCAAGTCATGCACCTCGCTTGATAGCACGATCGATAACATCCGCTGTTACTTCATCCTTCTTTGCTGAAGAGATTGCATCAGCAAGAGAACTATTGATCGATGGATCTGCTCATCTCTCTGCGGCGATCGCAATGAGTTTGGAATGGATGGCATATGTCTTGGATTTTGCTTTTGCCGAAGCTTCTTTTTGTCAGGCAACTGTTGGTCAACGTCACATAGGTTGAGATTTTAGTATTTAGATTTTAGAACTTGGAAAAGAATAATACCGAAAGTGTTCGGAAAGGCAACTTTCTATCGCTTCTTTATCCAATATACCCACTCCTGATTCCCAGCTTCTCCGATAAGTGTGGATTTTTCTCTGGCGATAATCTGGCAATCTTGGTCTCTAAGAAATTGTGCAAATTCTCACAGTTTTTTCTCGACGATTTTTTCATCTTTTGGAACTCCAGTTTTCCTGAGATTTTCACGACCAACTTCAAACTGGGGCTTGTAGAGGAGGATAAGATTGGTGTCTTCATCTGCCAAGGCGAGCATGCTCGGGAGGATCTCATGGAGCGAGATAAATGATGCATCACAGACGATGAGGTCGTATCTAGACCCCCCTGTTAAGGTTTCGAGTTTTCTACTTTTAGGCGACGAGTTATGGCGAAGGAGGGGATTAAGGGGGGTTTTGATATCTGAAGTTTTTGGAGCCAAACCCTCCTGTCACTGTGTGACATCCTCCCTTGACAGGGAGGTTATGCCAAACTCTCGGATATCTGTCTGCTCGTAACACGTCACTCTAACATCATTTCGAATACTCTCATGAAGCTGATCTGTACCAACATCAACTGCATCAACGTGCGCTGCACCGTACTCAAGGAGGACTTGTGTGAAGCCTCAAGTAGAGGAACCAACGTCGAGACAGCGGGCTCCTAAAATCTGAATTCCCAGAGCAAAACCCCCCTTCGCTTCGCTCTTCCCAGCTTTGCACTTCCTCGCTTCGCTCAGGTCGCCTTCACAGGGAGGTAACAGAAACCCAGCGAGTTTCTCCGCACTTCGAGATACCCAATGTACTCGTCTATCCTCTTCCACTGATATTTGGTCATTTTCTGTAACTTCAGATGAAGGCTTTGTAGCCACCTTTCCGTTCACTGAAATGAGCCCAGTAGTAATGAGCTGCTGAGCTTTATTTCGAGTAAAGTTATGTCTTTGAGCGAGAAAAAGATCAAGACGCATGGCTATTTGAAAATATGTTCTTCTACTTTTGGGAATATTTCTTCCTTTAGGGCATGTATCTCCTCTTTCGTAAACCCCGACAATACCCAATCACTCACGCTATATTTCTCATGTCGACCGATACCGATCTTGATCCGAGCAAATTCATCTGTTCCAAGTTTTGTAATGATATCCCGAAGACCATTTTGTCCGCCATGACTCCCCTTTGCCCGAGAACGAACTTTCCCAAACTCCATATCGATATCATCAGAGATTACGAAAATATCAGTTCGAGGATCGAGCTTGTAGAAACTCACGAGCGCTGAAACCGCATCCCCCGAGAGATTCATATAGGTTGTTGGCTTGAAGAGGATGATGGATTCTTGGTTCTTGGTTCTTGGTTCTTGGTTGAAAGTGTTAATACCATCAAGTTTCGAGACAAGTCCATGGAATTTTGAGTCTTGCCATTCGCTCCCTCCCAATTCTTCACGGAGCCTATCGACCATGAAAAACCCAACATTATGTCGAGTATTGGCGTATTGGGTACCAGGATTTCAGAGTCAGACAATGAGTCGCATGAAGGATAGAGTATAGAGATATACTGCGTTGTAAAGAAAAAGTCTCGGAGGAAATTCCTCCGAGACTTACCATACGCTAGTTTACGATCTTCCATTCAACACTCTTTATCTCTCCAGTATCTTTGTTTCGATAGTGGCTCTTCAGGATTGCCCCAGCAGGAAGAGATGCAGGATCGGAGTTCACAGTGATTTTCCAAGTTCCATTGGAATATCTCCAAGTCGTATCACTCGATCCACTTGTGATATCAGAAAACTGTGGAGAATTATCGCACTTATACGGATTGACATTACTCGCAACTGGATGAGCCAGGACTGCTCGACACCCTTGGAAGTTATTTGCTGTAAGTCAGGTAACGGTAACCGTGAAGCTATCACCCGTTGCCTTGAGGGTAGTCTTGCTATATTGGACATTGAGTTTCGCCCCAGAGACATCAGTACACACAAGTGCTGATGTGAGTCCATTCATGAGACATACCGATCCAGCATTACAACCTCATCATTCGACGTCCCCAGTTTTACATACTGGTGGAATAGGACTGAAGTCATCGTATCCTGATGCGCTTACTTTCTTGTATTGCCAACCGGGAGTGGTAGAGGTGTTTGTTTGAGGAGCATTATCTGAAGTTGAACCACTTCTTGGAGTACCATAGTATTCACCGAGTTTTACATTTGGAGTGGTACAAGCATTTCATGTATAGAGATTCGTTCCCATAACGAGAGCATCTTGTGCTTGGATACTTGCAGGAGTCTTATGGGACAATACTGTTGGGCTCAAATAGTAACTTCCCTTCTTTACGTATCATTTTTCACATCGAAATACTCATTGCTTACAGTTGCCCGCACTATCCTTGAAGGAGAGGATTTCTGAGAATCCATCAGCCCAAGCGTATCATTTACTTGTCCTAAAACAATCAACAGGTGAACTCATGGTTGTACCAGCTTTGGTAGGGAAAGATGTGCCCCCAAGCTCCTTTTTCGTATCTTTGACAAGGATACTCTCTCCTCCACGAAGGAGTCCAGAGTCAATCCTGCCTCTACTACCATAAGTCACATATTCTACGATATAGAGAGTGTTTGGCTTGAGTCAGAGAAAGTAGAATCTTGCCATGCTCTCAACTGTCTTATAATACGATGATTCTGCAAATTTCTTGATATTATCTGGATGTCAGATAACAAAAGTTATTCTTCCTCCGTCTGTTGTTAATCAATCATCTACCAATACTCTTTTCCCATTCACACACTCATAGAGCTTCACCTCAAAGCCCATTACTAATAGTCAGGATGCTGGGGCATTATCAACCGGAACTCATCATCCGATAGTAAATTCACCCTTTTTTACCTCGGCATTGAGAGCAAAATTCTTTTCATCGAGGATAAAGGCTCATCGAGTAAAATTCGTAATCCAGAGACCTCCTGCCATCTCAGCAAAAGGGGACTTGGCATCAAGATGTTGTTGTCTGTATTCTGGAGCGGTCGAATTGTAGTACTGTACTGATAATGGACTTGAGCGAAGTGTCTTATTTGGATCCGCATAATAAAGAGGTCCATAGATATCTCCACCAAAATTCAAACAGTTCTGGGCATTTTGATACGATCACCCCGAAGATGATGGAACTCAGGTAGGTGTAACCAAACTTGCGGTAGGCATGTTTACTGGAGAAGTTGCTACTACTGACGAAGCGGGAAGATTCGTGTTTTCTTTGCATGAAGTAACGGTACAAATCTTCTGCGTTACTGGCTTCACTATACCAGTAGCAATACAGTAGGAGTCAGCAACAATTTGATCGTTCGTTGTGTTTTTACAGGTGATAGTACGTGTCTGTACTCATTCACCACAGGTCTTGGAACAGGTACCATAGGAGGAAGTTGACCAGATATGGTTGGAAGAAGAGGTGGTGACTGATACAGGATTCGTAACACTCGGAGACACTGTCGGAGTACCTTGAGTCGAAACAGTATTACTAGATGATACGGTTGTTCCACTGGATGACTTGTTTACGAGACATCCCATCATCTTGAAGGCTTCTCCTCGAGTAATATTTGCATAGGGTCGAAAGGCTAAGAGACTCACATTCAAACAACCTGTTGTGGCAAGTCTATTTATGGATAATGCTGTAGGGAGAGTTGTCGGAACATCGGTATAGTAACGAGTTCACTCATCTACTGTACCGATAGTCTCAGGAGCTCCGACATCAAAGGATCGTACGATGATATCTGCAAAATCTCCTCGAGTGATGGCAAAATTAGGATAAAAACGAGTTGTTTTCTCGATAATATTCTGAGCTACTGCACCCTCAATATACCCACAGAGGTCTCCGAGAGAAGCCGTAACATCAGAAAAGGAAAGAGAAGAGATCGACTGACATGAAGTCTGTGAAACCCCTGCAGCGGCCAGAGCCATCTTTACTCCTTCGGCACGAGAGAGAGTAGAGGTGAGTCTATATCCACTTTCAAGTGATTGAGAACGGATAATCCCCCTCTGTGCCAAGGTAGAGGCATAAGGGAGGAATTCGGAGGAGGCGGAGATAACAGGAACTCATGGAGATACCAGGAGGTATCCCACTGAAATCAACAATAAATTTCTTACAAGGCTCATACAGAAAGATTAATTTTATTCAACTCCTCAAGTGTACAATATAGGCAGGTTGTGTAGAAAAGTTACTTCGTAAAATTACACAAGTTG
>JAVHPT010000073.1:0-7172 GCA_036170735.1 Patescibacteria group bacterium
TTCTATATAAATCAACTCAATTGACTCATCAGGAAGAGCAAAACATTGATTTGATTGTAGTTGTTTTTCAAAAGATTTATCTAAATTATTTTATTCTGATTTCAGCGGGAAGGTCATACCCGATATAACAAAACTCCTAAAAGTTATATCAAGTATGCCATATTAAACGTTAGCCACTACCACTCGGTCAAAAAATGACTTATCGCTTGTTTGTCTTTCCCCAAAACATCGATATTTAACCAAATCCATCCTATTATTCAGATTTCATATGGGTCAGGAATACCTCGCATTATTGGCATATTGCGACCCTGTAATTGTGGTTTTATATCCCGACAAGGCTCACCACGCAGGGACGGTCGTTTGTACTCGACCAGCCGTATTTGATGAATAGAACACTTTTAACTTTTTTTCAAACAGAAATCTTGAAAAAGAAGATTTTTTTTATTTTTCCTTTTTGAAAATATCATTTTTTTCCTTTACCTGTGTGGATTTGTGTTATCACGAAAATAAAAAGAAAAAATCACTTGAAAAAATTATAAAAACATCGTATGAGGAAATACTATCCTATAAATTTTCCCTATATGAAAACAGAACAAAACCTTCAAGCCATAACCCTTGAAGACATTAATACTGATACAATCACAAAACATACATGAACTGATTGATTTGATGCCTCATCATTTATCTGAATAGGATTATTATTTCTTTTTTTCATCTATATGCTCCACAGTGGCGGAAATGGTTCGAGTTCATCATCATCTTCCAATGTTCCACAAAAAAACAAAAAAGGTATTAAATTGGATAATGCCGAAAAGAAACTTGCCGAACAAATACGTTCTCTGGAAATGGGACTTAAAAATCTCGCCCTCAAAAAGCGTGAAGCCGAGGGTGAAATCCGAAAAATAGAGATGAACAGTATGTCTAATGTGGATATCGAGGCAAGTTATGAGAATGAACTTAAAATAGACAAACTTCAAATGAAAATCGAAGAGATAGAAGTAGTGGAGGAAAAGAAAACGCAAGAACTGGAAGAGGTCAGAGAAAAACTCCAAGATTACCAAGATGAAAATTATTTATAACTCAAAAAACATATGGATACACAAACTATGAATGAACTTTTTATTACGAGCAAGATGAACTCTTTCTTTTGATTTCGCAAAATAGAAAAACGAAAAACATTGATTGAGGAAGTTATAGAGTTCAAACACTTTACTATTATTCGTCTCAATCTCAATAATGATGAGATACTCTTGACCAAAAAAGAACACGAGACATTCAAACCAGTTATTGAGAGCCTATTATTTCTCTATAATCATCTTTCCGAAAGACATTATCCCAATGTAGGCTTCACTCCGCTCGTGATAAACGGACATAAGTTTGCTGCTTGTATCCTGATATTTCGGGGAAAACAACAAGGAACAAGTGTTCCACCTTTGATAGGATATCAAAAGATTACTAATATACATCTTCAAATCGATGAAAAATGACCGTATAATGATGAAAATATCGAAAACGATACTATACAAGGAAATACCCCCAAGCGACACCTGACGACAGAAAATAAGCGTATATTTCAACGTATTTATGCGATGCTCGTGAATAGAAATATTTCTGTGAGAAAAATATTTGATATTTGAATGAAACAAACGCAGGCACGAGCCATATACAAGAAACTTGAAGAACTCGAAATATTCAAGGTAAGTTATGTGAATAATAATGAAAAATACTATTTTCCATTCAATAATGACCGATTTACCGAACAATACATAGATGAGATAATGGGCGAGGAAAATAATGAAAATTAAAAGAGAGCCATTTGAAACATAAAAGGAAAACACCCTGTGATATGGTGTTTTCCTATGTGCTTGCGTGATGATACAGATGAGCATATCTCATCTCTTTTGGTTGCTTTTTACCCAAAGAGTGATATTATATTCGAGCTAAAAACTTACATTCCCAAAAATCTGTCAAAAACTTATATTTATAAAGGAGGTTTTATATACCTCTCCTTTGATAAGTTTTATCGACAGGAAAATGTAAGTTTTTAGCGAAACACATAAGGATATAAAGCCTCCTTTATTTTTGCTAAAATCGCATTCGAAAAATAGAAATAAAAGGCTTTATATTTATAGGGTCTTTTATTTTTTTATCTTTCCTCACTATGTATAAATACATGATTTTACACCAAACTCGAATGGATATCTTCGATTTTGATAAATATAGATGTACTTCCTCTGAACAGTTGGAAACAACAGTCTATCAGTCTGATGATATCAGTCGTCTTGCCTATGACAATCTCCGTTCTCTTGTTGAAGACTTTTTTAATCAGTTTTGTAATAATCATAACGATATTGAGCTGACTTTCACCATAGATACAAAGTCGTTCAAGGAAAATAGATATCTCTCATATGCTGTTTATCAGAAGAATAGATATAATGAACCTATTTATATCTGATTTGGTGAGGTTTCTATTGCTGATGATGAACTCCCTAAACTTAAAGATTATAGTAATGTTAAATAAATATTTCAAAAATACATCATATTCTGTGGGTTCGCTTGTCAAAGAATACAAGAAACTCGCTCATAAATATCACCCAGATGCTGGTGGAACGAATGAGGATTTTGTTGCTATGACAAAAGAATATGAAAGTATTATTGAAGGAATGGAAGAGCCGACACAACAATCAAAAACAAAAGTTGATAATAGCAAAAATATTGTCATTCGTGATGATTATAAGTACCAAAAAAGTAATACAGAAGTACGCGTGCCTATTAATGATGAGAAGCACAATGAGATTATTGATTTTATTGCTCCAAATCTTGCTAAAAAGATTGTTCATCCGCTCTGAATAGCACATTGATTTGGTGTTTCATTAACAATGATAACACTCCTATGGTTAACATCAGGAATGGGATGAATATATAGTCCTATTGGTCAGGGTATTTTCTTATTGTTCTGGATTTGGATTGCCATCACAGGATGTCTGGGTTGATATCTCTTTATGCTTCTACTTACTATACAAATGTTTAGATTTGAGGTTATTCAGGGGGATGTTTGATTTATTACCTTTCTCTGGGTTTTTGGATACCCAATCTTCCGATTTTTCTTTTATATGTATCGTTCTTTTACAACATGATCCATTTTATAATTCCACAATTTATTTATGAAAAAACTGATATCCTTATTCCTATTTTTTACTTTTATATCGGGCGTTTCCGCTCAAACAAACATTCCTATATCACCAGAAGAAGCCAAATCAATAATCATTGATTTTCGAAGTTCGGATTATGTTCCACGATTTTCAGAATGCCAGTCTGGCACTGATATTGTTCGTAGTATTTGAGACTTATATTATACGAATATATCAACTCAACTCACAGAATGGGTGAATGAAATCCAGAAGACACGACCACTAATAACAGAGGAAATCGATGACTATACCCAAGCAAAAATGATATTCCTTTCAGAATATAGCAAACCGTCAAACCGAACTTTTGCTATTTGTGATGCGATGATGGATATGTTTAATAAAAACAAATAATCAAAATTACTTTTTTACCTTATCTTTTTATGAAAAAACTTCTTATTACCGCACTTGCGGTGTTCACCGCTTCCATCTCGCTCGTTCACGCTGGTGCTGGTGGATGGACAGATAGTGCTGCTCCACTTTATGATTTTTCAACGGGTGGCGTTATCAAGACTTGATACTCTTCTTCTGTCCGAAGTGAAGAAGCAACTCGAATGGGGTCAATACAATTCAAGACACCAGCCAGTGTTGATATTCTCCAACTCGAAGCAAAAAATGTCTATTTTGTTGATACGAAATGAAATAAAAAATATATCAACACTTTTCGAGAGGAACAGAATGGAACATATAGTTATGTGTATTACATTACACCAACTCTTCGTATAGCAACGCAATTCAATGAAGTTGTATTTATGACTGAGACGAATTGCCGAATATATGACACACTCGCAAAACAAAAAATATGTGATAGAAAAGCGAAGACACAATTCAATATCCTCTCGGCTCGCTATAAGTCCATCTGAATAAAGTTTTCTGATTGAACAACAAAAGAAATGAAGTTTAAGTTCTCTCATCAGGATACTGTTAAAGAACTCTATGATAGAGTTAATGGAACAGGAAACTAATAAAAAAACAGGTCTTTTGACCTGTTTTTTTATGCTTCCTCAAATGGAATAACCGAACAAATATTTTCGATATCTTTGTTTCAAAGACGAATACTATTTTTTTCAATCCAAGCAGATATTTTTTCTATATCCATTTTTTCTATCTTTTCACCATAAGACGATGAATTACCACGATGACTCGCATATTCTGTCCGTGCTCCACCACAGATATATAAAAAGAAGTTTCATTTCTTTGTCTGATATAGTTTTTGTTCTATATAGTTAAAATCTTGATAAGAAGTCCCACCTATGAAAAATCAAGCAATATATACCGCTGTTTCTGTATTATAGACGCTTCCACCGATTACAGTTTTCATAAATTAAAAAAGTAAGTAAATAAAGGTATTTTGGGAAGTTTTTGAACTTCTTAATATTCGATACGATGTTTTTAACTTTTTCTCAAATCTTTTTCTCAAATCTTTTTTTTCCGCTCTGTGATGAGGGATACACAGAATATTATATTTTGCTTTTCCATATCATCTTCATATACTTTCACTCAATTTCATTATAGTTTTCACCATATGGCTACCCATCCTGAAAGAACCAGAAAAAACATCATTAACAACAATGCCGCACTTATCTGGAATATTGCCGAACTCCTTCGAGGTGGATGGAAACAACACGAATATCAAGATGTTATTCTTCCACTTACACTTTTGAAGCGTCTGGATAGTGTTTTGACAGACACAAAACCAAAAATATTATCTACATTCAATCAATACGAAGGCAAAATCACCGATATGAGTATGATTTTGAAGGATATTACAGGAGCAGGTTTTTATAACACTTCGGCATATGATTTCTTCAAACTCCTTGATGACCAGAGAAATATAGCAGCCAATCTTCGCAACTTTATCAATGGTTTTTCGACTAATGTTCAACAGATATTCGAGAAGTTCGAGTTTGAGAAACAACTTTCACGAATGGAAGGGGGCAATATGCTCTATCTGATAATCAAGGAGTTTAACAAAATTAATCTCCATCCTGATGTTGTCTCTAATCTGGAAATGGGATACCTTTTTGAAGAACTTATTCGCAGATTTTCAGAGCAATCGAACGAAACAGCGGGGGAGCATTACACACCTCGTGAAGTGATACAACTCATGGTGAATGTATTATTTGAACCTGATGCTGAAATCCTCAAAAAAGAACATATCATCAAAACCGTCTATGACCCGTGTTGCTGAACAGGTGGAATGCTCTCGGTTGGAAAAGAGCACATCCTTCAACATATCAACGAGAAAGCGAGTGTCTTTGTTTATGGTCAAGAACTCAATCCTATCACCTATGCTATCTGTAAGGCGGATATGCTCATCAAGTGAGAAGATGCTGACCGTATCAGATGAGGTGATAAAGACCACACCATCGCAAGCACTCTTTCGACTGACCAATTTCTGGATTTGAAGTTTGATTATATACTTGCCAATCCTCCGTATGGAGTGGATTGGAAGAAGGACAAGGAAAGTGTAGAACTCGAAGCAGACCGTGGTTTTGCTGGTCGTTTTGGTGCTGGATTGCCACGCAGTTCTGATGGACAACTCCTCTTCCTCCAACATATGGTATCGAAGATGCGTAATCCATCCGAAGGTGGTGCTCGTGTGGGTGTCGTCTTCAATGGTTCGCCACTTTTCACGGGTGATGCTGGTGGTGGTGAGAGTGAGATACGCCGATGGGTTTGTGAAAATGACTATCTCGAAACTATCATAGCACTTCCTGACCAACTCTTTTATAATACAGGAATATCCACCTATATCTGGATACTCTCGAACCGTAAGGAGGCAAAACGAAAAAACAAAATCCAGATGATAGATGCTCGCAACTTCTATAAGAAAATGCGAAAAAGCCTCGGAAGCAAGCGCAATGAAATCAGCGAGGATGATATCAAAAATATTCAAACTATATATCAATCTTTCACAGAAAACGAACAGAGTAAGATATTCAAAACCACAGACTTCGCATATCGTCAGATAACCGTCGAGCGACCACTTCGGGTGAAGTATGACTTCACGACAAATGAACAGATGACAAAACTCTATGATATACTCCATATAGAACCAGTGGGTTCAAGAGAAGAGGATTTATGAATTGCTATGGTACAAGCCACCGAAACAGAATGAACGGCACTCAATGCTATTGCTAATGGGGCGGTTGCTCACAGATATCAAGCCATCGAAATACAACAAAAACTCCTCTCGGTAGCCAATGAACTCCGATGAAAGATATGGATGAACCGTGATACTTTTGAAACTGATTTCGACACTCTCTGTAAGAAACACCTCGGCGAAGTATTCGCAAAAGGAACAAAGAAAGACATCATGAATATTCTCGCCATTCGTGATGAAGAAGCAGATATCTGTACAGATAAGAAATGAAAACCAGAAGCAGATAGCGAACTCCGAGACACGGAAAATGTCCCATACGATGAAAATATCTATACTTACTTCGAGCGAGAAGTGAAGCCATTCGTTTCTGATGCGTGGATAGACGAGACCAAGCGAGATATCCGAGATGGTGAAGTTGGGAAAGTGGGATATGAGTTCCCACTCACACGCTACTTTTATCGGTATGAGCCACCTCGCTCACTTGAAGCGATAGAGACAGATATTGAAACAGTCGAGAATGAACTCCTCGAACTTATGAAACGCCTTTAATCAATTTTCCTATGAGCCTTGCCCGCAGTTTTTCTCGCAATCCTATTCGTTTTATTTTTACAACCCTTTTTGTGATTGCTGTCATTTGATACTTTATCAAAGGCATTTTTATGAATTGTATTTTTCTCAATGAGAAATATCTTGACCGTGGCTTATGTATGAAATGAGAACTCGTGAATGCTATAATGATGTGAGCAAATGATAGGGCTGAACGGATACAAAATAAGGTCGAAAATCGTATAGAACGAATACAGGAAAATCTCATCCATACTTGAACTACTAACTCCTGAACTGCCAATGTTCCAACTCGATAAAAAACATCAAAAATA
>JAVHPT010000074.1:0-6946 GCA_036170735.1 Patescibacteria group bacterium
ATGGAATTTATGGCTGTAAAAATATGTTCAAAAGGCTCCCGAGCACCACCACCATAGTTGAAATCTATCATTAGAGGCATCAAGTTTCCGCAACCTGATGCCTTTTTTAGTCGGTTCTAACCTTATAGAAATGAGGGAGTTGGAATTTTGAGACTTTTGTAACGGCAAAAGCCAATCGTTCAGATTGGCTTGCAGTTTTTTATCTTTCAAAGTCCAGTTCGAGCCAAGAGATCGAAAGATAATCTTTCTGGTCTCAATGTTCCCATTTTTGAAAGCTTTGAGAGCATTCTTGGCAAAATCGAATGTATCTACTATGAGAGCATTCCAATCGGTCTGCTCTTTCTCCAACTCTTGTCTTCGCATCTGCAAAGCGCTCAATTCACTCTCCAACTTCTTCTTGCGTTCAAAGTAATTATCCTCTCTGTCATCAAATTCCCCGGCAACTTTCATATCCACGAGTTTCTCGATTCTTTTGGTACAATTATCGATTTCATCCTTAACGTTTTTATAAATCAATTCCCTCCCCTGGTTCTCCTCACTATATCTTCTTTGCAGAATTTCCTTGGCCCAAGCGAAGAAATCAGGATGGATTTCAAGACTCGTAAGAATCTCTATAATTTGCTCATCCAGAGAACTTTCCCGTAAACAACCTTTCTGTGTGCATTTTTTAACAAGTGTAGTGTCTTTTTTATGCGTACAGCGGTAGTATATATACTCTGCCAATTCCCCCGTGGTTGCGAGAGTTCTTATCTTATGTTCAGCCGTTACCATACATCCGCACTCTCCGCACACTATTGCACCAGTGAATGCGAATTCTTTCTTCGATGGACGCTCCGTCTGTATTATTCCAAATATGTCCTTCTTCTTCTTTCGAGTAGACCCAATAATACTTTGTGCTTTCAAAAATTGATCCCATGTTATCATTTGAGTATGTCTCCCTTGTATGATTTCCTTCTTATACAACATCTTTCCAGTATAGAAAGGATTTCTGAATATCTCATAGAGACCGCCGAGCGTGAGTTTCTTTTGTCCTTTAAGCTGCCTGTATCCCCATTCTTCGGTAGCTATGTCTAATATCTTCTGTGGAGAATAACAACCCGAGAGAAGCATTTCCCACATCTTTTTTAGTAGATCAAAACGGTCGGGGTCTTCAATGATAGTTTTCTCTACTCGATCATTTAGATACCCTTGCGGTGCTAATCCAGGAAACCATCACTTATCAACTTTACTTCGCAGTCATCGTTTTGAATTATGGGAAAGATCGAGTATATACTGATTAGCCATACCAGTTTCGACGCTGAATATAAGTCACGAATCCTGTGGAAAGTATGTTTTCTCGCTCGTGATAATCCGTTCTATCTTTCATCGTTGCAACATGTACTGAATATAACCACCATCGACCGGGTTTCTAGAAAGGCGATCAAGTTTCCAGCAAAGAATTCATCCCATGTTTCACGACTCCAAATCATCACACATTTTCTTAAAATTTGGACGTCGGTTTGGTGATTTTGCGGACTTTTCATCTTCGTATACCCTCACGATTTGCAATCATTCAGCCTTTGCTCGTTTGGTCCAGTAATCTATCTGGTCTTGAATAGATTGAATCTGTCGGTCTTCTCGTTCGCTCGATTTTCGAACGTAGAGATAAAATTTCTTGTTCATGAGCATATCTTTGCTCGCATAGCTATTTTCGTACATATGAATTATGGTTTTAATGAATAATAAATGGTTTACCTATTTTTTGGAGACGATGGTGGAATGTTTTATATCAGAATTCCACCACGTCTTCCAAATTTTATCTATCTATTTTCTTTTTAAGTGTCTTTTGGACTCCTTGGAAATCTTCCCAAGTTACCATTGGCTCATGCTTTCCGGGAAATATCTCATTTTTATATAGGATTTTCCCTGCATAGAATGGATTTCGTACTATCTGATAAGCGTTTGCCGACGATATACCTCTCGCTGTATCGCCCAAGCCCAAAACATCTATTGCTTGCGTTATAAGCTTTGCGGCATTACCAGGAGATTCTCAACTCAACACCATTTCCCAAAATCGCTTTACTATTCGGAATTCGTGAATATCTGGTGCAATCGTTCTGCTTATCTTATCATTTGCATATCCCCTTGGTGCTACTCATGGGAACCATCACTTCTCAACCTTACTTAGCATTCAGCGTTTCGTATTCATCGTATAATCACACATGTACTGGTTTATTATCCCCATTTCTGTATTGAAATATCTTAAATCTTCTGATTTATAAGCTCCGTCTCTCGTGATGATAGCATCTATTTTTCATCGCTGTAACATGTACTGAATATTTCCAGTATCAATTGGATTCCTAGAAAGACGACTGAGTTCAAAACAAAGTATTCAAACAGGTCCTTCGGATTCTATATCCTCACACATTTTCTTGAAGCCTGGACGACGATTCGGTATTATTGTGGATTTCTCATCTTCATATACTTTGATGATCTGTAATCACTCATCTTCTCCTCGTTTAATCCAATAATCTATCTGATTCTGGATGGACTCAGTCCGACGATCCTCGCTCTCGGTCGATTTCTGAACATAGAGATAAAACTTTCCATTTGTGGACAAATTCTTGTCCGTATTAACATTAGTAAACATAGTATAATAAGAAAAAATGAATTAAAATAACTTCAACAACCCAAACTGTAATTATACCGAAATTTCTCACTTTTGCAGGAAGATTTCGACATCTTCGTGATTCATTGGACTTATGATTATGGTCTTCCCGTCCCTTTCGGTTGATATGAGACCAGATTCGATAAGCGCCGATTCAAGATCCTGTCTCCATTTGGCATCGGAAATAGTTTTTCCATGAATACGATAGTACATGGAATAGACCTCTTTCCTCGATATTCCGAAAAAATCTGACGGTTTCTTTTTCCCACGCCTGAGGTTTGATTCTACATATGCGGAAAGTACAACTCACCTATAAAGATCGAGAAGGTATGGGGAAATATTTCTTTCCTGTACAGCATCAACCTGTTTCCATATCGCATGAGCCTCTGTGATATCTGACTCATCTGCATAAATTATATCTCCTTCCCGTTTCCGAAATGGCATATTCAATAGAGCGAATGCCTTAATAAGTCCGATAAATCTCCCGATATCACGCTGATGACGTGGTTGCAAATGAGGTTTTCACTCCAAGAACATCCGTTCTATCTCTTTCGTATTTTCGATGCATATATCCGAGATATGAGCATTCCTGATTATCTCGATCCTCTCTTTCAATAATATTCGTTCTACATTCGCATCGATTACTCAATCTACGCGTTTCTTATCTGAATCTTTCGATATTTTAGCCTTTATGGAACTCACGAGTTTCTTCTGAGAGATTTCCGGGGAGAGGAGCAAGAATCTTGTCGCTTCCTGTTCATCCAATACAGAAGTTGCTGTACAGAATATTGCCACAGGGAATCAATGAATCTTCGCGGTTTTCGTCATATTCCCTCACTGACCATTTTTATCTGTAATCTTATTGACCAATATCTTCTCGTCGTGTGATAACATAGGACGAAGTCTTGCTAAGAGATCCAATCGTGGCTGATCGATGAAAATAAGTATTTTTCGATCGAGGTATATATGTCTGCAATTTTCAACCTTGTCGTATGTCCCTTCTTCGTGAAAGAAGGCATTTTGTGATACATATTGCAGTTTCGATACACTCTCTTCGGGGAATAATTTTGCTACTTCTAAGGGTATAAATGACTTTCCTGATGAGGATGGTGCATTGAGAAGGATGTTGAACTGGGAATCGTGGGTGAAAGCCGAAAGCATACCTAGAAACACGATAGTTTTCGTTATGTCATCATGTTCAATGGAGAGGGAAAGTACCCGGGCGATATCTATCGCATTCATCGGAGAAAATTTACTAAAATCTATACCATCTGCCCTTTCGCTGTATCCGAGAAACAAATCTTCCATTATTCATCATGTTGTTACATATTCAGTAACATCCTTACCTTTCCATTCCGGAATATGAACAATCATTATCTCCTTTCATGGATAGCGAGCATGTATCTTTTCCTGCAAATGAATCGCTCACGTTTTTCCAGCGGGATCATTGTCGAAAACAATGTGAATTTTTTTGAATGATTCAAGCTTACTCAACCATTCCTGTTTGAATGCACCAGCTCATGCAGTCGAGGTTACAGACTGGATTCCATGGTCGGAAAGAATCATCTGATCGAATTCTCCTTCGCATATGGTTAATTCTTCTGACGAACCGATATTATCCATTCCGTAGAGCATAGCTTCCATCTTGCTCGGATAGACAATGTATTTTGGTCATTTTTCATCGGTCGGATCTCGACGAAGTTTGAAGAATAATGGCAGTCCGGATTCGTCGCGGATAGGAATGGTAATCCAATTGCTTCAATAGAAATTTCCATACCCCAACTTTCTCTCTTCAATCATTTTATCGGAAATACCACGACCATTGAGATACTGGCGCATATTATCAGGCATCGCCTTGTGACAGATTGAAACCAGTTCCTCAGAAAACTTCCGAGTATCAACAGGCTTCTTATCCCGACTTGTCTTTTTCGGAGACTCGTACCCTTCTATATCGAGTTTTGATATGTCATCTCCAAAGTGTTTTGCGATTGTGACAATATTTCCTTTTGTATCACATTTCTTACAATGAAATAATCCGTTTTCAGAACTGATATATAAATGTGCTTCATTTCCAGTACTGTCCTTATCGCACTCATTGAAAATACAACGAGTTACAAGTTCTTTTCCGTTTTGTCGAAAAGTAAGACCCTTCGAGCTAATATATTCTGAGATAGTTGTATGCATAAAAACAAAAAGTTAGGAATTTTTAAGTATAATTTCAAGAAACATGATCAATTGCAGTCCTTGTTGTTCTGCCTCCTCTTGGCAAATTTCCTCTGCGAAGATTGATCGGTAGACTCTCTGATATGAGAGAATTTCTGGGTGAGTTAACATAGCTTTAATAGAAAGAGATAATAAGTGTTGTCATGTAGCGATCCGAGAGAGTTATTATCTTTTCAGTTATCTCTTTTTACAGCCTCGATTCAGTCGATCGATATTAAAAGCTGTGAGATGAATTTCATAAATAAATAATTGTTCTTCGGATTCTTTTGTTATGAAGTGATCAGCTTCATTCTAGACCCTTGCGATATGACATATTGCTTGGGAACACTAGTTATTATGTCACGCTGAAATCAGACTGCACATATTTTTTTATTTTCTACTTCTAGGCTTCTGGAAGCCAAAAAAATTCCTCGCGGGAATTTCCGCGAGGAATTTTTTTCAGGTCAAGTGCTAACTTTTTGCTTCTTGAACAGGGATTTTCTTACCAAGAACAGGAGCTTCTGTTCCATCTTTCATTTTCAAACCGGTTACAGAAGTCAGCATATCGCCCGATCGCATCGTCATCTCTGATTCAAAACGATCCAGTGCTCTATTTGCCAGACTCACAAGATCTCCAATCCTAATATCTTCCAAATCAGTATGGTTAATAAACTTCGGTATAGCTTCGGCTAGTTCAGAAACATTTCAAGCAAAACTCTTCGGTCCATCTGTATACACCTTAACATCTTCTATTCATTGATAGTCCTTTCCATATTTAATCATGGCATAGAGCGTTTTGATTCATCGTTTCAAGTCATAAGAATCAAATTTGACTGACATAGGTGTTAATGCTCATTTAGCACCATCATATTTTATCATTTTGATAAATTCTTTATCCTTAGCGTTGATTGGCTCTGATTTCCCAATCCTTACACATCATTTTTCTCCCAATTGAAATACTATATCACCAAATACCAGTTCCTTAACATTTGAAGACACAGCTGGGGAATTATCTACATTTGCTGATGGATTGGATGGTGGTAGTTCCAAGAGAAGTAGACGCCTGAAAGCATCAAGAAATCTTGTTTTCCCTGAGTAATGAGATTCAAAAAAAGAAAAAATCCTCCACCAAAAGCATGGCTCATTCAAATGCCAAACATTCAAAAGGAAATATTCCAGACGATACAGAAGATATTCCTCCTTTGTTATTCAGATATGACCTGAAAGGGCTTTCGTCAATTCCGAATTTTCATTAAATTCAGTAATGATTCCATGGTCATCCAACAAACTCAGAATTTTTTCAAAGAGCACTCAGGAAATCGTCGAGGAACCATTCGGAAGTTCAACGTCTTCGGAATTCCTCCGTGTATTTGGTCATGTAATATCATTACCACTCCAATCACTGTATATAACAACCTTTTCATTGTCGCTTGAATATCCATCCATTTCCTCAGATGCTATAATTTTACCGTCATTTTTATATGTAAAGAGGTAATCCAAAAGAGAGGTTTGGAATATCTCTATTCTTTTCCTATGAATAAATAGAATATTACAAACATATACAATTGGCTCATCTATAATGGATAACTCTTGCTCTGTCTCAACCCTCTCAACTCTTTTCGACTGAATAAATCACGTTACTGGCCCAGAAATCATTCAGACAGATTCCAAATGCTGAATGAAATTCAAAGTATTCTGTCGCCAAAATGTCTTATTCATTTTTGAAGCTTCTGTGCAGTGTTGATAGCCCGAACTATTAGTAAGTTCCTTGATTCAATCCAGAAAATCCCCAATTTTTTCGTAAAAAAATCCGATTCGATGTGGATGGATAGAATAGAAATCATTTGAAGATGACTTTAAGATGGGAAGTCCACCATAAAGTTTTTCCATTCCTCTCTTGATTTGTAATTCAGGATCTTCGTAATATGCCTCTTCAAATATACTCGGATCTATAACATCTTCTTTTATAACCATAAATTTGTTGTTAAGAGAAATAAATAATGTCAGGCGATCAAAAAAACGTACAGAGTATATGGTTTTTCGGCTTAATAGAAAAAAGTGTGTGGCTGGAATGATAGGTTTTACCCGAGTAGGAGA
>JAVHPT010000075.1:0-6514 GCA_036170735.1 Patescibacteria group bacterium
TTCTAGGGGTCTGCTCTCTAAAACCACCAGCTCTGCTGGTGGATACTTACTTTTTCCCCATTCCCTTTTGCTATCAACTTTTCATATGCCCTCATATAGGCATGTTCATCATGTTTCCTTGTAGGAGTAGGAGCATAAGTCTCAAACCTTTTCAGCGTCTTTCCGAGTTCTTCAAGATGGTTTGGAAGAATCTTAAGAGCAGTATATTCCTCAAATGGTTTTATATCGGAAAGCAAAAGAGGAAGAGTATAGGTTTGCGAAAGTTCAATAGTTGGTCACCCACTAAAATATGATCCAACAAAAATCCATCCGCTGGCATTTTTATAGAGTGTTTCTCTTCATGATGATGACATTGAACCAACAAACTTTACACAATGGGTGATATCAAAAACACGAAGCATCCGGGTGATATGGGAGAGTTCATCTCATACATATCCTTGAAGCACAAGTGTGTATTCCCCTCCTTGTGTATGTCTATATGTCTCAAATCCCTTGAGTAGCCCAACAATGTTTGCTTCGCTTCCATAGGTTCCATCATAGAGAAAGTAGGGTTTCTCTATCTGGAATTGCGAAAGAACAGAATTATCCTCTGGGGCTGGAGGAATCGGAAGATAGGGAATAATCTCTATCTTTTCTTCTTTTGCATGCCAGAGCTCAACGAGCTCATTACCAGCAAACATACTTGGAACAATTACGGCAATAGAATCTTTGGTTATTGCTTTGCGTTCATTCTCGATTGCCTTGCGTTGCCAATACCCCATGTTTTTCACTTCAGGATAGAGCCACCTTGTATTATCAAAGATATGAGAAATAGTTGGGATATCTGGATCGTATGGAGAGAAGTCCGAAAAATTGATACACCGAAAGATCCCTTTTTTTTTTGATCCAAGAGATCTTTTATATGGAAGCCATGAAGGTTTCGGAACAATGGTATATGATGCGTCTTTTTTTTCTTGATCTTCGAAAATCAGAAATGAAAATGTATCGGCATTGTGGTATCTTTTCCAGAGATTTACCCATGTTTCAGCATATCTCGTACGAATTATATCATGTAGATTATACTCTCTAATGTCAATAAAAAGGTGCATAGTTTCTTTTTTTAATCAACGGTAACACGGTTCATTTTTTCTCTATCCATCGGCGTATCTGTGATAATCCAGTCATGAGATGGATGGTAAAATGATAATGCCTCAGTTCCAACTTCTTTGATGACTTTTTCAAGAACTTCAGAAAGCGGAACCTCGATCTGTGTTCCATGTTCCATATCTTTCAACTGACAGACATGTTTCTTGGCTTCCATGATTCCAATCACAGCTACAAAACGTGCACCAACACGATTAGCCTTTCGCAACTGTACCTTGATGGAAGGGGTTCCAAGAGAAAGGAGAGAGTTGATTCCTTGCTTCCTTGCTTCGATATTGAGAGGGAGAGCAAGCTTCTTGGCATCATCGCCAAGCTGCATAATATAGAGATGGATTTTATCTTTATTTCGAAGCTGTACACCATTCTCCATCATAGCTTCTATAAGGCGTTCAGCACCAAATGCAAACCCAACAGCAGGTATCTCGTTTTTCCATCCAATGGATTTGGAGAGTCCGTCATATCGTCCTCCTCCACCAAACGCATCTTGTGTTCTTCCGCTTCCATCAACGAATTCCCAAACGGTATGACAATAATAATCAAGACCTCGTACGAGGGTATGATCTTCAATATATGAAACACCAAGGATATCGAGATATTCTTTTACCTTGTTATAAAATTCGAGAGAATCTTTTTTCAGAAAGTCAGTCATCTTTGGTGCCACCTTGAGAAGCTCTTTTACATCTTCATTTTTTGAATCAAGAAGACGAAGAGGATTCTTCTCGAGTCGAGCGAGATCAATCTCATCGAGAAGGTGTTTTTTATTCTCAAAAAATGATTGGAGTTCGATAAGGTATCGTTCACGTTCTTTGAGAATTCCAAGAGAGTTGATCTTGATGGTATAGGTTCCTGCAAGACCGAGACCATCCATGATCTGCTTCATGATGTAGATACTCTTTGCATCCAGAATTGGATCTTCCTCTCCGATGATCTCTGCACCTACCTGATGAAACTGTCGGTAACGACCCTTTTGGGGGCGATCATAACGAAAGTGAGGCTCAACATAGTAGAGGTACACTGGTTGTGGTTCTTCGAGCATATGTTCGAGGTATGCTCGCATCACTCCAGGAGTACTCTCAGGTTTCATGACGAGTTCACGACCTTTTTTATCAAGGAATTCGTAGAGCTCCTTTCTTACGATGTCGCTCGACTCTCCGCTCGAGTGTACGATGAGATCCTTATATTCCAAAATTGGCGTAGTAATACGCGTAAATCCATTCGTTCGGAATTCGTGGCGAGCGACTTTTTTCAGGAATGTGAAGTATCTCTGGTATTCACCGAAGATATCTTGTGTGCCACGAACACGAGGAGTGATTTCCATAATAAAAAAATGGATTAGTAAATATACATCATCTGTGGAAGATATGAGGTTTCCGACAGCTGAAACCCCTGAACGATTTTTCAGTCCAGGAGTGAAAGGATTAATGGGAAAAGTATATGAAAAAATGGACGAAAGGCAAGAAGAAAAAGAGTTCCTTACAAAGGTAATAACTTACTCTACAACAATCACATGTTGTTGGTTTCACTCTCATCATACAATAGCGGTATGAACCTTTCATTTTGTTATTTCTTGTTGATAAGGACATGATGGATTGGTACATATCGTACTTCCTCCATTTCCTACGAGATTTTTAACTTCAAAGTTTGGTCATTGAGGGCATGTATGTCCCATATGTGCTGCGCCAATTTGACACGTTGTATTTTGCGGCATAAAAAATAGTAAGAAAATATACTGTTTTCTCGTCGACAGGCAGTAATGAAAGATTACGTGAACGCCTGTTTGTTATATCTCCTAGAAAATCAATGACCATCATAGCTCGCCTAGTAGTACCATTTATTGTAGTACCTATTGTGGTAATGTTCACTCAATGTTTTTCTTGGTGTTGATAACATCATGCTAGTACCAAGCCTGCGACTAATACGAAACTGGAGAAATGCTGGGGTATATAGAAAGGACTTGTAAAATAATCTTGAATAAAATTAATGTAGATAAAATACACATTTTGTCAAAACTTGTTTTTACTTTTTTTTCTGTATACTCTAAAAAATCTACTTTTATAAAAGGATAATGAGAACTTCGTTCCCTTAGTTCTGCACTGTCGCTCGAAAATTCGAGCAAGCTCTATTTTTTCACTTCATTTGAACTATGGAATTCAAAGATTTCTCTCTTCTCGAACTGAATGAACTCATCAAGACTAAAAAAGCAACAAGCGAGGAAATCTATGCTTATTTTCTCGAACGAACAAAGAAATACAATGTCGAATTAAATGCGTTTAATACACTTCCCACTGAAGATCTTGAATGAGGAATAGATATGGTGCTTCCTATAGCCGTAAAGGACATATTTTGTGAAAAAGGAATTCGTACTACGGCAGCATCGAAGATGCTCGAAGACTTTGTTCCACCATATGAGTCCACAGTTACAGAACGAATAAAGCAAGCTGGATTTGTTTCATTTGGGAAGACGAATATGGATGAATTTGCTATGGGATGAAGTGGTGAAAATAGTGCCTTTGGACCAGCAAAGAATCCGTGGGATACCACCCGTATTCCTGGAGGTTCTTCATCAGGATCAGCAGTCGCGGTAGCAGCATGACTTGTTCCAGCTGCGCTCGGAACCGATACGGGATGATCGATTCGTCAACCAGCGAGTATGTGTGGAATCGTCGGGTTCAAGCCGGGATACTGAAGAAATTCCCGATATGGAGTTATGGCAATGTCATCTTCACTTGATTGTCCATGATATTTTACCAGGACTGTTCGTGATGCAGGAATGCTCTATGAGATTACTGCGTGATATGATACACATGATGCCACTTCCCTCGAAGAAAATACAAAACTCGATCCAACAATATGGAAAAAGAAGGACGTTCGTGGTATACGGGTAGGGGTACCTGCAGAATATTTTATCGATGGGATTGATGATTGAGTTCGAAGAGAGATCGAAAGCGCGATAGAACAGCTTCGTACACTTGGTGCTACGATTGTTCCCATCTCTCTCCCGCATACAGAATACGGTATCAGCGTCTACTATATTATCTGTCCTGCTGAGGTATCTTCCAATATGGCGCGGTACGATGGTATTCGTTATGGGCATAAGGCAGATGGAGTGCATAATATTCGCAATAATCGTTCTGAGTGACTCGGGAATGAAGTCAAGCGTCGTTCGATGGTAGGATCGTTTGTTCTCTCATCAGGATTCTATGATGCGTATTATAAAAAAGCCTCCGCTGTACGAGAATTTATCCGTGGTGATTTTATTTCCGCCTTTGAACAAGTAGATGTGATTGTGACACCAACAGCACCAAGTGTTGCATGGAAAATCGGAGAAAAAGCAAACGATCCGCTTAAAATGTATCTTTCAGATATTTTTACTATTCCTGCTTCGCTCGCTGGACTTCCTGGACTCGTCGTTCCAGTCGGTTTCGCATCTCCAGAAGATGATGATTCCATAGAACTTCCTGTTTGATTGCAGATTCTTGGACCAGTTCTTGGAGAAACCCAATGTCTCATGGTAGGTCATGTACTGGAACAAGCAATGAAAAGAAGAATAAAGGCGAAAAGACCAAAAGTATGGTAAGGAAAGACTAAAAAAGAAAGAAGCAAATTATAAAATGGAAAATACTTTCATTATTTGAGTTGATATCAGTCAAAATTTTATATGTTATCTTCTCTGTATTGCTTCTTGAAACCTCACGAATTCCGTATAGGTCCACCTGAGATTATAGAGACGAGTAGCCATAGGAATACCAATATATCTCCAATGCCATGGTTCTACCTCATACATATCGATATCTACTCATTTTTGATAGCTCTGTGTCCACCCAAAGTGATAGGCATTTTCCTTGAGCCACTGTATATATCGTACATACCTTTTGTTGGTATCAAACTCTTTTTCTATTGTCGCATCAAAGAGATCTACAGCAAGACCAAGCTGATGTTCACTATAACCAGGTGGAGCACAGAGCGTTGAGTTACACTTTCCGAGATCCCACATCCGCTGTTGATATGCCGCACTTCGATAGCCGCTAATCACCGTAAGTGGCTCACCAAACTCTCTTGTAAATGCTTCCGCAAGGGGAATGAGTCAGTCTCTTGCCTCAGCGCGAAGATATACGGTTCGTCCTGCTTCATTGATGTTTGCACCACTTATACTTTCGAGGTCTGGAGGAATATATTCACGAATATTGAGGGGGGTGTATCGACTGACAAATCGAAGTAAGTTTGAATCATCATAAAATGAAGATAATCAGAAAGAACTTCGGAGTGAACGATAGTATTTTGGTAATGACGTTCATAGAGTTATTCAGGAGAGACTCTCTCTTATTCATCATGTTCACACAACAAGAGAGCTAGAAGTTCTTCCGGAAGAGTTTCCTACGATTTCTGCAAAGGCGGAAATAATAGAAAAGAAGAATATGATAAAGATAAATCCGTATTTCATCATGGAGTTAGATAATTTTTTTCCTAATAAATATATATGTGATAAAGATAAATCCAATACTCAAGGCAAGTAGTGTTATCCATACTATACTATCACTAAATGGTACAGTTTGGATGTTCATTCCAAAAAATCCAGTCGCAAACGTCAGGGGCATGAAGAAGGCCGTAAATACTGTGAGGTATTTTATCGTGGCATTTGTTTCGAGTTCGAAGATGCTCTTCAGAGCATCTTCCATTGAATCGATATTCTCTTGATGAAGTTGGATTTCAGAAAAGATCTTGTCTAGTTTATCTTCGAGATTCTCATAATACAGTTCAACTTCGTCGGAAAAACGTTCTTTCATGCGGATTTCTATCATTTTGAGTACGGCAATCTGCGGTTTCATCATATGCTTGAGCGTGATGATATTGCGCTTTCTCGTCATGATATCACGGATAATATGTGATCTATGGGTATTGAAGAGCTGATGCTCAAGAACCTTGAGATCCTTTGCAAAGAGCTCCAACATTCGCATGGTTTTATCGAGATACCCTTCAATGACATCATAGAGGAGAAAAGCAGCTGATACAGTCTCTCATCTTTCTAGACGTGTTTCATAACGATCATATATCCGTTTTATCGTCGAAGATTGGTAGTAGCGGAATGTGATAATATAGTCCTTTGAGAGAAATATATTGAGTTCATTTTGGATATATCGTTCCGTAATCGGTTCGTATTTTGGAAAATGAAGCACGAGGAAAATATAATTATCATACGTATCAATACGAGCATACTGATTCGCCTCGATGATGGCATCTCGATCGAGCTCATGGAAACCATATTTCTCGATAACCGCATCAATCTCATCAAGAGGGGGATTGATCCTATCGAGCCAGATTCAAGATGTTCGTGAGTTTTTTGATTTGATGGCCATATGTATTATTTTGGTGC
>JAVHPT010000076.1:0-25311 GCA_036170735.1 Patescibacteria group bacterium
GCCCAAAATCGTTCATTCCCCAGCACTTCACTCCTCATGATGATGTGAGGGCACAAGTATGTGCAACTCATGCTGTGATCTTTACGATACCTGACATCAATCAAGAGACATCCACAGGCATAGAGGAGGCATTATTACTAGTACCATTTCCAAGCTGCCCATAAAAATTGCTTCCCCAGCACTTCACTCCTCATGATGATGTGAGGGCACAAGTATGCGTCTCTCATCCTGCAATAGCACTCATGCCCGATGATAGTCAAGAGACATCCACAGGGATAGAAGAATTATTAGTAGTACCATTTCCAAGCTGACCAGAACTGTTATACCCCCAGCATTTCACTCCTCATCATGTTGTGAGGGCACAAGAGATACTGTATCAAGCACTTACTTGCACTTTTCCTCCTGTTACAGTGATGGGACCGCCACCACCATAGGCAAAAACTCTCTCAAATCCCACTTTTATGGTGTTGTTACTCAGGAGGAGAATGATACCTATCACCGCCATGAGAGATGCGTATACGTATTTCATGTTTTTCATGATTGATAATTTACTGATAGTGATACGATATCACACTTTGTAAAGAAACGCAAAGAATCGATATAGCAAAAATACCAAATGAATGGAATCAATATTTTTTATAGAAAATTCAGAAGATTGTTTATCTATCTTATCTTCTCATAGAAAGAAAAACTTGCAAAATAATTCACTTTTTATATACTCGCCGCGTCTTTTTTGATCTCAAAAAGAATACTACAATATGGCCCAAGAACAAGTGAGTACACATCTTGAAACTACTACAACTACAGAGCATGTAGGTCCGCATATTCCTTCTGCAAAAGGAGAAGTGATCGATGGACTTTCTGTTGCTGGTATTCCTGTGACGAATGTTATCCTTTCGACATGGATTTTTATGGCGTTCTTTTTTGTTTTGATCGCTATGTTTTACGTGGCTATCCGTACAGAGAAGCTTCCTCGTATTCGGACCTTCTGACTTGATGTTGTACAGCGTATCTACGCATATGCAACCAATCTTCTCGGGAATCCTCAAGTGGCACGACGATTTATGTGGTTGCTTGGAGGACTTATGGTAGTGATTTTTGTTGGGAATCTTTTTGGTCTTGTCCTCGATTTCCTTGTACTCATTTCTACTCATAACTGGCTCGCAGCCTATATTCGTCCGATATACTCCGATCTCTCAACAACGCTTGTATTTTCACTCACAGTTATCCTTATCGCACAAGTGACTGCTATAACGATGAAGTGACCAGTGAATCATTTTAGTCATTATCTCTGGAACTTTCACGGGGATTCCATGGCTGAAAAGTGTGTCGGTGTCTTTATCGGGTGGCTTCACTTTGCGGGGGAATTTATCCGTATTGGTTCACTCTCGATGCGTCTCTTTTTGAATATCTTTGTTGGGGCTATCCTTATTTCCGTTGCGATATATATCGGTACGTTGATCCCATATACGGCAGGATTATTTCGATTCCTCTCACTTCCATTTTGGTTTTTTGAGCTTTTTGTTGCTTTTCTTCAGGCATATATTTTCATGACTTTGTCATCAATCTATATTCGTGAATCGCTCCCTGAGAAGGGACATCACTAGAGTTCAGGATGCAAAGCTTCCATGAGCCTTGCATCCTGGTTTTTAGTAATCTAACTCGGATACTTCCTCTCCGTACGATGCTTATTACCTGGATTCATATCTTCTTATCTTTTTCTTATGGACCATCTTACTTTTCTCCCATTTGCTCTTATCGGTGTAATCGGTTCTGGAATCGGTATCGGACTTATCGGTCTTGGTGCTATGCAGGCAATCGGTCGCAATCCATCAGTTTCTTCTGATATCAACGCAAAGATGCTTACTGCTATTGCTCTTTGTGAGGTTCCTGGGCTTCTCGCATTCGCAGCGCTCTTCATCATTAAATAATTCTTTATGTCAGCCATTCTTGACCTCGGATCACTCCTCATTCAAGGGGTTAATTTTCTTGTCGTTGCATACCTGCTTCGTAGATTTTTCTTCGTTCCCTATATGGGGTACCTTGATGAAGAAGTAAAAAAACGAAAGATGTTTGAGGAGCAAATCGCAAAAAATGAAAATATCCTCACCCAAGCACATAATCAGGCTGCAAATGTTATTGACCAGGCAAAACTTGATGCCAAAATGATTGCCTTAGAAATCACTGAAAATGCCCACAAAGAAGCAACTGAGATTGTCGCAAAAGCCCACACCGATGCAGATGCTGCACGTTCAAAAGGTTTTGCTGATATTGCTCATGAACGCAAGATGATTATGGAGGAGCTTGGTAGTCGTGTGGTAGAAGTGGCACTTAAGATGAATGAAAAGCTTTTTGGAAAGAATGAAACCAATACTGCTTTCATTAAACAATCTGCACAAAATATTGAATTTTAGTCTAGTAGCTTGATAACTAAATAATTTCAATACTCTAAATTCTTAGAATCTCTTTGCATGAACTCATCTGATCTCTCCTCATACTCACTTGAAGAACTTACCGAAGCTCTTCGCATCTTGAAGAACTATAAAGTTTCTTTGAGACAAATTGGTGCACGAGCAGTACTTTTTGATCCAAAAGATCCTAAACCTCCTCATATTAGAGTGGAATATGCTCCTGGGTTTGAGCAAACTACTGTAAAGGCGTTTACTAAAGCAAGTATTACAAAATACTTTCCAGAAGCTTCACTTGATGATAAAACGATATTTCGAGAAAGTAATCACATTACAGGATGAATTCGTGTTTTCTATGGCGATGATATAATAGATATATCTTTTGAAAAATTTAAGAACACCATAACTTTTGCATAAAAACTTCCAAAAATATTATAATTAACTTCTTTCCTATGTCTCAAACTCCAGTTACTCTCGCTCAAGAACTCATAAGAAACCTCGAGGCACGTATCGATTCCGCTGATCTCTCTCCAGCCCGTGTGAACTCATGAGTAGTGTCATACCTTGGTGATGGTATTGCAAAGGTTGTTGGACTAAAAGATGTTGCTTATAATGAAGTAGTCACATTTGAATCCTGAGCCATAGGAGTTGCCATGAATCTTGAAGAACATTATGTAGGTATTGTTATTCTTTCGGGATTTAATACTATTCACGAAGGTATGATTGCAGAAGCATCTGGAAAGATCCTCGAAATTCCAGTTGGTCCTGCTATGCTCGGACGTGTAGTAGATCCACTGGGAAATCCAATTGATGGGAGGGGTGAAATCAAGACCACAGAGTACTATCCAGCTGAGCGTGTTGCTACGGGAGTGATGAGTCGTAAGGGTGTCCATGAGCCAATGGCTACTGGTATCAAGGCGATTGATGCACTTGTACCAATCGGACGCGGACAACGTGAGCTCATCATCGGAGATCGTCAAACAGGAAAAACTCAGATTGCTATCGATACTATCCTTAATCAGAAGGGAAATGGGGTAAAATGTGTCTACGTAGCTATCGGACAAAAAGATTCAAAGGTTGTTGCTATTGCAGAAGAACTTCGAAAGTCTGGTGCCATGGATTATACAATTATCGTTTCTGCAGGTGCATCTACCCCAGCAGCGATGCAGTGGCTTGCTCCATATGCTGGGGCTGCTATGGGTGAGTACTTCATGTTCAATAAGGAACATACCCTCATCATTTACGATGATCTTACCAAACATGCGAATGCGTATCGTGAGATGTCTCTCCTTCTTCGTCGTCCACCAGGACGTGAGGCATATCCTGGAGATGTATTCTACCTCCATTCTCGTCTTCTCGAACGTGCAGCAAAGCTCAATGATGAGCTTGGTGCAGGTTCTATGACAGCTCTCCCAATTATCGAAACTCAAGGAGGAGATGTCTCCGCCTATATTCCAACAAACGTGATCTCGATCACTGACGGACAGATATTTCTCGAATCTGGACTCTTCAATGCCGGTATCAAACCTGCAATCAACGTAGGTCTCTCGGTATCTCGTGTCGGTGGTGATGCTCAGACAAAGGCAATGAAAAAGAATGCCGGAACCCTCAAGCTTACTCTCGCTCAATATCGCGAACTCGAAGCATTTTCCCAATTTGCTTCTGATCTCGATGCTGATACGAAAAAACAACTTGAACGTGGAAAGCGTATGGTTGAACTTCTGAAACAAGGAATATATTCTCCTGTACCATTCGAGAAACAAGTTGCAATGATATTTGCTGGATCAGGCGGACATCTCGATAATATCGACGTGAAGGATATCGGAAAATACGAACACGATCTCTATCTTGCACTTGAACGTGAAGAGAAGATTCTCACGGCAATTCGTGAAACCAAGGAGTTTTCTGATGAGACAAAGGCAAATCTCAAGGCATTCCTCGAAAACTTCGCGATACTCTTCACACAGAAAAAATAATTTGTTACTTTCAGAAGAACTGACTTTCGACCCAGTAGAGACAGAAGATTAATAAAAACCATTACCTCTTACAATACCATAAACTATGGCAAGCTGAAAGGAAATCAAATCTCGAATCAAATCAGTAAAGAATACTGGAAAAATCACAAAGGCTATGGAGCTTATTTCTACTGTAAAGATGAAAAAAGCTCAAGAGAGTGTTCTTGGTTTACGTCCGTTTGCACTTGCAGTCTTGTCTATACTTTCTCGTGTATCTCATGAAGAGGAGGTTCTTGGTATTTTTTCCAAAAAGCCAACTTCAACACGAGAGCTACTTATTATGGTGGCTTCTCAGAAGGGACTTTGTGGAGGATATAATGTGAACGTTTTTAAAAAGACAATAGAGTACATTCGTGATGATGAAGACACTCCATACACACGAGAGTATGATTACATTACCATTGGGAAGCGTGCCCGTGACTTCGTTCTCAGAACAAGACAGAATCTCGTCGCTGACTTTTCTGATGAGATCAAAGATCCTCTTACCATGGCAGAATCTCGTCATATCGTGCGATTTATCATCGATGAGTGGAAAAGCGGAAAATATGAAAAGGTTTCCATTGTGTATAATCACTATATCTCAGCTATTACACAGCTTCCAACGCTAAAGACACTTCTTCCAGTAGATAAAAAATACATAGAAGATTTTCTCATCCATGTTGTTGGAACTACCCATATTTTAGAAGAAAAGGATGCTGCCTATATGATAGAACCAGATGTGGAAACTATCATAGAATATACTATTCCTATGATTTTTGATGCCAACATACATGAGACACTTCTTGAAGCAAAGGCGAGTGAACATGCAGCCCGCATGGTCGCAATGAAAAATGCAAAAGACAGTGCGAATAAAAAAGCATCATTTCTCACCCTCATCTACAACAAAGCCCGTCAATCCGCGATCACCAAGGAAGTTTCGGAGATTGTTAGTGGTGTGGAAAGTATGAAGGAAGAATAAAGATTAGTTGCTAGATTTGTTTCTGTCACTCGCGAGGAACGAAGTAATCCAGTGCCCCTTATTCTGAGTATAGCGAAAAATCCAGTTACTAAAAGTCATCCGCCACCGCGGATCTTCCATTCAATATTTCTGTTACTAAAAAACTTCTCGGAAAATTTCCGAGAAGTTTTTTTGTAAATTTCGTGGTACTTTTTTTCAATCAGAACCCGTTGTCCCATAAATGCAAGCCCAAACAAAAGGCCTCACTTTACTTAGGAGGTTTTCTTGTATAATATTCGGGTAGAATTTCCGAAAGACATCGAATTTCTTTGTCAGAAGAAATTCATTTCTCAATCACTTACATAGAGTAAGTTCCTTTCACAAGAATTCTTCTTCTTCGAACTTCTTGTTTATGGAAAATTCTACTATCAAAAAATAACCAAGTATGTTCCATAATACAAAGAGAAAACAAATCATCCTTGTTCGGCATGCGAAGGCTCTTGAGTTCGATGAATTTAACGGACTCGACTTTGATCGACCACTTTCAGAGAAAGGAGAGGGTTTATCGAAGATCGTTGCAAGGTACCTTCGTCTGATTGGGGTGCGTCCAGACAGGATTATTTCAAGTCCGGCAGTCCGTACAAAGCAGACAGCCAAGTCTATTGCCATACAATACAATATCAAAAAGGTCGAATTTATTGAGAGCTTGTACAATGGGAATTCCAGCCCAGAGCGTAATGCCAATCTGATTCATCTTAGTATTATGCGAAGAACGAAGAAAGATGATGGTATTATTATGATCGTTGGGCACAATGATGACCTCACCAACTTTGCTCGATACCTTTCTGGAGATGGGGTTCCCTCGATGAAGAAGTGATCTATAGCGGTACTCTCTGTTCCTGATGAGACTGAGTGGAAAGACATAATTCCAGGAACTCTTTCGCTCGTCTACTATCTCACTCCACAATTTTTGCGGATGGAGGAAATCACATAATTTTCTTATAATTTCATTTGTCATGCACTTCAATCTTTATACAGATGGCTGAGCTCGTGGAAATCCCGGTCCTGCAGGATGCGGGGTTTTTATTGCTGATCAGGACGGCAACAGTGTAGAAAGACGATTCAAGTATATTGGTATAGCGACGAACAATATTGCTGAGTATATGGGGGTGCTCCTTGGTATCTCTCGATCTATCGAACTTGGTGCCACTTCTATCGATCTTCGTGCTGACTCCAAACTGGTTGTCGAACAACTTTCTGGAAACTATAAGGTTAAAAATCCTGAACTCAAGAAGATATTTCTCGAGATTCAGAATATGGTAGGGAAGTGGTGAGGACAGATTTCGTATACGCATATCTTCCGCGAACAAAATGTCGAGGCAGATAGGCTCTCAAATGTGGCGATGGATAAGGGGGAAAAAAAGTAATTGGCATTCAATCTTTTTCCTTGTTTCCCTCACAAAAATCGCTAAAATCTAGTGTATGATCTATATCTTCGGAGCTGCATTTGATCCGCCACATGCGGGACATGGCGCCATCACTCGCGCACTCCTTCACTATCGAAATCCAGAGAAGATCGTCTTGATTCCATCAGGAAGGCGTAATGATAAGGAATACAAAGTCAGCAATGAACACAGAAAGGAACTGTGTCAGATTTTTGTGGAGGAAATCCGTGATGCACGGGTAATAGCAGATTATTACTTTCTCGATACTTTTACGGGTGAGATGATCACTCAAGATGTGGATATCTATGCACGCGAGAAATATGGGGAGGATATCATCCACATCTTTGGTACGGACACAATTTGATCTATGCCAGAGTGGGATGTAGAGCAATATGCAGCAAAAGTGGTGAAGAAGCTGTTTATGCCAAGGGGAGATATATCTTCTTTTTCTTTATTCCTTGAAAGAGAACCCTTTCCTGGTAGGAACAAATCTTCGCTCCGCAGGGATGAAAAAACGGAACAAATCCAGAACTACGAACTTTTCACTGATTCCCATTTTCCAGATATCTCGAGTACGCAGATTCGTGCCAATATGAGAGAGGAATACATGAAACATACACTTCACACGGAGGATTTTACTTTTTCTGGATTATCAAAGAGAATATCTCAATACATCCTTGGGAATCATCTTTACTGGCAATTACCAAAGAAAAAAGAAAGGATTTTGATTCATGTCTGTTGTGGTCCGGATGTCACGATGCCAATCCTCGAACTCAAAAATGAGTATGACATCATCTGTTTTTGGTATGATCCCAATATAGAGCCAAAAGCAGAGTATGATAAGCGATTCCTTGCATTCAAAAGAGTCTGCGAGATCGAAAATATTCCCTTCATTAAGGGGATATATGACGTGAAGAATTTTCACAAGAGGATAGCATGACTCGAACATACTCCAGAAAAGGGAGAGAAGTGTACTCGGTGTTATGACATGCGACTCAGAGTGACGGCTCGACTTGCCAAAAAACTTGGAATCAACACATTTACCACATCGCTGAATACTTCACCAAAGAAAGATCTCAAAAAGATATTTACCCTTGGAGATATATATGCAGAGGAGTTTTGACTAACATTTCTATCGATTCCGTTCCGAAAGAATGGTGGATTCGATAGATCTGTTAAATATACCCGAGAACATGACATCTACCGACAAAACTACTGCGGCTGTATATATTCGATTCGGGAAGGAGGAGGGAAAGGGTAGAGCATAAGAATCCTCTTTTTGTTATTTTTTGCTTTTCCCATTTTTTTTTATAAGATCCTCTTTATTTTTATTCCCTACGACCATAGTGTATGCCTGACTATTACCAACGCTCTCTTGAACTCCACAAGAAATATAGAGGAAAACTTCGCACAGAATCTATCATTCCTCTCGAAACGAGAGATGACCTCTCTTGGACATATACTCCATGAGTGGCTGAACCGTGTCGTGAGATAGCGAAAGATCCATCGAAGATGTATGATTATACTCTAAAGTCTCGAACGGTTGCCGTGATTTCAGATGGTTCAGCTATTCTTGGCCTCGGGAATCTTGGACACAAGGCGAGCATGCCAGTGATGGAAGGAAAATGTGTTCTTTTCAAGGAATTTGGTGGTGTTGATGCATTCCCTATTATCGTCGGAACGCAAGATGTTGAGGAATTCATCAAAACAGTAAAAAATATTGCCGATACTTTTGGGGGCATCAATCTCGAGGATATTTCTGCTCCTCGCTGTTTTGGGATCGAAGAGCGTCTTAAGGCGGAACTCGATATTCCAGTGATGCATGATGATCAGCATGGGACAGCCATCGTAACACTTGCTGCACTCATCAATTCGCTCAAGATTACAGGAAAGAAGATTGATCAGATTCGCGTCGTGATTAATGGTGTTGGTGCTGCAGGAGTTGCCATCTGCAAGCTCTGGCATTTATATGGTGTGAAGCACTTTATTGCTTGTGATTCAAAAGGTATCATCCATAGTGGACGTGAGAATCTTGATATCTCAAAACAAAACCTTCTCGAATTTATCAATCTTGAAAATCGTACAGGAACGCTCGCAGATGCAATCCGTGATGCAGATGTATTTCTCGGAGTTTCCGCAGCCTGAGTACTAACTGAAGAGATGGTATGAACAATGGAAAAAGATGCTATTATCTTTGCAATGGCAAATCCAATACCCGAGATCATGCCGGAACTTGCCAAAGCTGCAGGTGCTCGTATCATCGGAACAGGCCGATCTGATTATCCAAACCAGATCAACAATGTGCTCGCATTTCCAGGTATTTTCCGCGGAGTACTACGATATGGAAAAAGGATTATCACTGATGAGATGAAAATCCGTGCCGCAGAGGCTCTTGCAGGTTATATAGAAAATCCAAGTGAAGATACCATCCTCCCAAATCCACTAGACAAATGAGTAGCGGAAGCAGTTGCTCTTGCTATGAAATAAAAAATTGCCCATAATGGGCAATTTTTTATTTAGCGATTCCAGATTTTAAGAGGGATGAGATTCCCTGTGATTCTTCCAGAAAATAGGAGGTCTCACTTTCACTCCGTATTTAGTACGTATATGCTGTATTCTCAAGTTGCAGTACGTTTTTGTTTATCGATAAATCTTCCTTTGAGGATAAGGGTGTCTCAAGGCTGAAGAGCCCGAAGCTTTTCATTGCTATATACCTGTGTTTCGGCTTTTCCATAGGTCATAACTTCGCTTCCAGGTCATCCATATGATCGGTATGCTCCGAGCATCATCTGTGCTGCAGATTCCTCGAGAATCCACCAAGGTATCCGTCCATTTTCTTGATCCCTTTCTCGTAATGTATATGTTCCATAAAGAGCTTGAGAAGATAGGGCATCTCATGCTTCTTCAGAAGATAGAGTCCATGCCTTATCTATAAAACGGAAGTTATCTCCATGAGGGACTAGCTCTTCTCCTGCTTTTACATTCTCTATCTTCATCGGATTTTCTATCACTTCTTCTCCATGTTTTAGAGTATTTTCCCTTTCATAGAATCTTACCATTACTTCGTTAGTTTTCCCAGTACTAACAAGTTGGGTTTCAATTCCAACTATTTCAAGGCTTAATATATCTCATGGAGAAACTGGCCGAAGAAATTCTCGAGTAAGAGTATTTAATCAAGATCAATAAGCATCTTTTCCCATAAGGAGGCTTGTAAGAGCGACTCATGGAACTATTGGTTTCCCTGGAAAATGGGAATCAAATCGAGATCATGATTGCACGTTTCGAACAGTTATAGTGCAAGTCTTGTTATGTCAAGATATCTTAAAGCATTCTTGTCAAAGTGTTGACGGTAATGAAAATAACCCTTCTATTGAACATTCATGTCCCTCAATCCCAAGAGCATGATTATGGATTTTATTCCAAACTTCCTCAATCACTACTTTGGATATTTTTATATCTCAGGTTTGGGCTATTGCTACACGGTTTCCTAGTACTTTTTTCCATCGTTCCTCATCCAGCTCAGGGAGTCAGAGATTAGCCTTATATTTACCTATTTTCTTGACTTCGGTGAATCGGTTATCAAGAAACTCTACTATTCGGGAAATATGAGAATTTACGGCAGTATAGTCTTCGTCTCAAATATCTCATGTACTATCTCTATTCTCATCCTCATTTGCAAGTCCTGCAGAGATTGGATAGAGAAGTGAAACATACTTTCATGCATTTCCTTGTATAGCCGCTGTAAGATAAGCTGCTCCAACACTTTCACTATACCTTGAAAGAATTACCTTTATCTTTTTCATCTCTTCGATAATCCTCGTATCAACTCCATCTATGGCAATACGACCTTTGTCGATATCGATAGTGTCTTGAGGAGAGGAAAGTTCAGAGGCCAGAACAAGCATATTTTCAATATAATATATAAAATGAATTCTCAAGTATTCTTATTACTTTTATATATTAGTCAACATATTTTTTATAGTTTAATGTTTTCCTTCCTGGGACAACAAATAACACTTTGATTGGAAGCGTATTGGCATCTACTCTACCTCTCAAATAATCTTCGGATGAAGCTGTGTTTTTCCTTATCTTCTTCAAGACGAAGTATCTCGAGAATTCCAAGAACACAGATCATAATGAAACCATATTTGTATTCATGATGTGCATTCATAAAATCAGTAATATTCCCACCAAAGTTTACGATGAGGATCGCAAGGACAAATATCGTAATCATAAGCTCTCTTCCATTTGCCTTTGCCCATTCTGAGAATACAGAGTGATCTGCATGAAGGTATTTCGTCTGAAGTACAGCGAATCCTCCAACAACAACGATAAGTATGAGAGTAAAGATACCTGACTCAGGAACCCCAGCGATTATATCGATCCCTTCGCCAAGAGCTTTTCCGAATCACTTTTCGAGCATCTCAAGTGCGGTAAAGAGGATGATAAAAAGCCCGAGCCACTCGATGGTTGGATATTTTTCAAGGAGTCTTGCGATATATCCTGACGCTACTGCCATAAGGATAATCGAGATTACGAGACCGATTCCGAGGTTGATATAGTTTCCATGACTAGCTCATGCAACAGCGAGGACATTATCCAGTGACATGGCAAAATCAGCAATGATAATAGTTTTTACAGCATCCCAAAGAGTGGTAGTTCATCCAGTATTATTACCTTCTTCATTGTGTTCATGAGCTCGGATCTCTCTGTAGAACTTCCAAACGACATAGAGAAGTAGAAGTGCACCGAGGAACTCCAGTCCACGAATCTGCATAAAGAACACGACACCAAGTGAAAAAATAATTCTGAGTATCATTGCGCCAGCCACTCACCAAAATATTGCCTTTGTTCGATTGGTTCCAACAAGCTTCTTTGTTGCCATTCCAATCAGGATTGCATTATCTCCACTCATAACGAGATCGATGAGGATAATATTGAGGAGAGTAAACATTCCATCGATGGTGAAGATGTGTATGAGATCAGACATAAGACTATGTATAAGGTATTACTACATACGTATTGTATCTAAAGTGATAAAAAAGCAATCGATTTTTGACAAGAGAGCGGGGAAGTAGTATACTTCAGTTAGGAATTACTCATTAATAATTGTGAATATGTTTGAAGTCGTAAAAATACCAAGGGTGTTGTTTGAGAGTTTTGAACAATACAACAGATTTAAATGATTTGAAGATCCAGAATATAGATCACCAAACTTCAGTGAAGTGAATGATGGACTGGAAACTGGTTGACCAAAATACGAGCAACCAGAAGGGAATGTTGAGAAACTAAATAAACCAAAGAAACAGGAGAAACCAGAAAAATCTCCCTCAGAAACAAGGCAGGCTTCATGAGTAGAAAATTCATCAAGAAGTCAGGAACAGATAGCTATCTTAGCTGTAATAAATAACATTACTTGAGAAAATTCTGAGTGGCCTCCTGTAGTAGATTTAATTAAGCCTAAAGCTTGAGCTTCCAGGAGTGAAGTTAAGGCGACTTGAGCTGTCGAGAAGAATGAACGAGGTCTTGTATAAATCGCACCCTTTCGGATGAGATTCTTTTTTACGCTTTCTGGCTTTATGGTACCTTCACACTTTCCAAGATACTTGCTGTGACTTGGTGAGTAGTGATTCATTCACTGATGGCTTCGTATGAGAGTCCGATGCGGTGATCGATGATATCGTGAGCCAAGAACTTCACATCTTCTGGCATCATATAGTTGCGCCCTACTATCAGAGCACGAACTCTTCCGGCACGGATGAGAGCAAGTCCAGCGCGAGTAGATGCTCAGTATGAGAGTATAGAGTATGCTTCATTTTCTACTCATTTTCACTTGAAGTTTCCCTCTCTTGTGGCTGATAAGATGTCAGATATGTAATCATAGATTTTTTCATCGACACGTATATATCTTGCGATATAGTCAGTCATCTCGAGGAAGTCGGACGGAAGAAGCTTAAGATTATTAGTTTCTCTGAGTAGATCCTTCGTTTCTCAGGATGACAAAGAAGATCTAGTTTCCTTCATAAATATCTTCTTTTCATCCTCTATACTTGGATTATCAAGGATAATCCGCATCAGGAATCGGTCAAGTTGTGCTTCGGGAAGTGGATATGTTCCTTCGTGTTCGAGAGGATTCTGTGTCGCGAAGACAAAGAATGGTGAAGGAAGATCAAAAGTCGTCTCTCAGATGGTCATTTTTTTTTCTTCCATAGCTTCAAGAAGAGCAGATTGCACTTTCGGAGGAGTTCGATTGATCTCATCTGCAAGGAGGATATTAGTAAAAACCGGTCACTTGCGCACATAAAAGTCTCACTTCTGAGGACGATATACCTCATTTCCCGTGAGATCACTCGGAAGGAGATCGGGAGTGAAGGAGATTCGTTTGGTATCGAGACCCAACACTTTTGAGAGAGTGCGAATAGTTTTGGTTTTCCCGAGCCCAGGAACCCCTTCAAGGAGCGCATGTCCTCAAGCAAAGATAGTGATCAGGAGTTTCTCGATAAGAGCATTTTGGCCAATAATTTCTTTTTCTATCTCAGTCTCGATAGCATGAAGAGTATCGTGAATATGGGTGAGAGCAGGGTTCATAATGAATTACGAATAAGAAGAATACAAGTTACGAATATATATGGAAGATAGAGTATGTTGTCATTTCGACAGAGTCTACTGTTTCTATAGTGGATGACGAGGAATCTTACTCGGAAACGCCGATGTGAAAAGAATACAAAAAATCCAGATTTTTGCAAAAAAGAAAATCTCTCCAGGAGGAGAGATTAGATAGGTGGGTAATCTGGGGGAAGTTGATTCTTTTCACGTATCAATGTTTTTAGCCTTTCTGATGAGATGGATCATCAATTCTCAGATATGAGATGATTCTCTATTAGGATACTTTGCATAGCACTCCTCATATTGGTCGGATTTCCCCCGAGACTTGATGAAAAAGCCCGTTTAACATCTCATAGACATGAGGTAATAACCTCTTTTTCGAAAAGGAGTTTATAGATAAACTTAAATACCTTTTGTTGTTCCATTGTGCTCATTTTTCCATCGATAGCCGTATTGACTCATCTTCCCCTCAGTTCTTCAGTGATGAGTGGAATATGTGGAATAAATTGTGAGAGTCAGAGATCTGCATAGTCTTGAATATCCGTTAGGTATTCCTTTACTTCCTGTTTCGATAAGGGTTTTTCGATATTGAGCGATCATGATGATTTGATATTGTAGGTTCCATCTATATTTCTCAGAACCTGTATTGTGCTGATTTCGGGGACATGATAGTCAACTGAGGTGTCTCATCTGCGCTCAAGAAGATGTTCAATAGAAATAGATTGCCCAGGGGATAGCCTAGCGAAAGTTCTCTCACTTGGTGTAGACTCTGGATCTGTGATAGTTGCTATCCTATCAAGATAGTCAAAATTATACTTTTCTTGGGGATTATTCGAGATTAATTGATTAGATTGAGTGAAGATTCTTTGGGCTTCTTTTTCTCAGAAGGTCTTTTTAGCTATGGAATATGACATGGCTACATCTTCAGATGCTCGTTTATACTGCAACAGATTCGCCAACTGTCTTTTTTCCTCTTCAGTCAGATTTTTCTTGTTTTGGAGTGTGATTATTTTCTTTTGAATCTGAGAGTCAGTCATTTTTCATACCACCGCTTTTGCATCTTCAAAGTCACTTCGTGCTACAGCAATTTGTCATGCACATTTTGTCTTTCCCACATTAATTCTCTCTCATCCTCCTGTTTCTTTTGTTGCCTCAACAAGAGTTCATTGAGTATTTTCTGCTTCCTTTAATTTTGACTGGAGAGCCAATACTAATACTAGACCCATTAACTCCTTCGGTAGTAAATCTTTGCTATATTTTTCACCAATTCTAGCCAAAATTATTCGTGCATATTTTCACTTAAGTGTACGAAGATCTTCTTTTCAAAGTTCTATTTTTTGTCATTGAGAATTTACTACAGTGAGATCAATTCATTTAATAAGGGCGGGGTAATCTCAAAGACTATTTTTATTTCAAAGCTTTTTCAGCATTTTATCTCGTTCTTGCTTGAGAGCTTTAATTACTTTCTCTATTTTCTCGCTTATTCCCCTGAATGCCACACTCATTTTTCTTAAGGTAACCTGTTCAGTTTTTCATTGGTTTTCAGGTTTACTGAGAAAGTCTTGTTCCATTCCCTTTAGATCAATGTTTCAACCCTTTAGTGATAGCTTGACTCGTAACGTTTTCGAAAGTAGTATTCAAATCGCATTTTGCACCTCAGGAGATTTTCAGAATTTTGCTTGTATCTGAGCAAGCATTGGATTTATTTTTCCCTCTTCAGCAGTTCGTCTTTCAACGGCGAGCTTTTCCATCATGGGTTTGACAATCACTCACTTTGGAATAAGCCGAGACTTATATCATCTTCAATCCAGGTAAATTGCTAGATCCTGTAGGGTTCTACGAGTAAAGTATTTTTCATAGAGATTTGGGTCATTAGTTTTTGTTGCCATCTTGAGGACTCACTGTACGATATTTGCGTTCAGATGTTCTGGGTTTCCATCAGTTTCCTTTCTATACTGATCAATTGAAACAGGAGTATATTCTCCATTGGAAAACGTCAGAATATAAGGCTCTTTTATCGCTAGATTTATAGCATCTTTGATGGCAATTGATTTCCTTCATCATCGATTGATATCTAATGACACTGAACTCTTTCATATTTCTCCTGTCTCATAGAGCGCATAGATTGTTTGTTTTTGAGGTTTATTTAGCCATTTCTCTTCTTGTATAACTTTTTCTATCTCAGCCTTGCTATCAGCCTTTATGAGCTTACTTTGTATCAATCAGAAAAAAGCACCAGTTTCATTAATTACCTTTGCTCATGCTCATACTATATCTCTTCAAATAGACTGGATCTTATCCAAAGATGATGATTCTGATTTTTTTGAAAAATACACTCTGATGTGATTTTTGTGATTAGTCCACATACGTTCTCATTCTCTCATACTTTCTCTCATTTTGCAAAATTCCACTCATTTTCAGAGTGGAATTTTGGTATTCAGCCTGTATATCTGAGTAATTATTCCGCAGGTTTCTCTTCAACAACAGGAGGCACAACCGCCGCTTCAACAGTAGGAGTAGGCTTCGCAGGCTCAGCAGAAGCAGGTTCTATTTTCTTGGCATTTGTAATAGTGTAGGTATCAGTTGTTTTGTCAGCATTAAGTACAGTAATAGTCAGAGGTCATCCAACTTTATCATCAATGGTGGTTATCTGAGTACCTTTGGCCAAGACTATTTTTCCATCTTTTACTTCAATAGGCTTTCCTGCTGGAATTGGGTTGGCAGGAGGATTTGTTTCTGCTGGTTTCTTGTTTCATTTTATTGTAGCTTCCTTATTAAACTGTAGATCAGTTGTTCAGTCAATGTTATCAACTTTATCTAAATTAAAGTTCTTGAGAGCATCTGCACTAATTCACTTTGCTAATAGCTTACTAAAGTCTTTCGTTGCTTCTTGATCATTTTTCTTATCAGAAAACTTCATCCCAAAGAGTTCAAGGAAAGCCTTGATAAAATCTTGCATCTTCTGTGGGAATGCACCAATCATATTTTCCACATTTTTTGCTGCATCGGATTTAGTTTGTCAGTCTTGGGGTTTTGCTAATTGATCCAGAGTTTGTTGGGCTTGTTCAGTTCTTTGAGGTCATCGATCACCGAGCTTTGGGGGACGGTTGGAAGGATCTATGAGTGCATAACTTATTTTGAGATCCTCTATTGCCTTGACTTGTTCTGCTTGTTGCTCAGGTTTCCATCGTTCATTTAATGATAATCCTTTTGCCCTTCATAATTCGTATAAATGCGTATCTAGTGTGCTCTGTATTTCTCTGTCTTTTGGTACATCATGTTCTGAAACACTAGAATTTTCTGCTCCTAATCTATCAGGCATATCCATATAGTTAAGAATATATTACTTTTCCATACTACCATTCCTTCTCTTCCTTTGCAAATTCAGAGCACTTTTTCATAAAAAAATCGCAATTTCTGAGTTTTTTTATATACTTCACTTGAATTTTTCATTATCTATGCAAGAAACAAATTCTCCATTTTCCTTCTCTCTCCTTACTACTGATTGATCTGCTCGTGCCGGGGAGATTATGACTCCTCATGGGAAGATCCAGACGCCAATCTTTATGCCAGTTGGGACGCGTTCAGTAATGAAGTGATTGACGACCGATCAGGTTCGTGAGATTGGTGCAGAAATCATGCTCGTGAATAACTATCATTCATATCTCCGTCCTGGAACTGATGTGATCGAATCTTTCGGATGATTGCACAACTTCATGGATGTGGATTTTCCAATTTTGACTGATTCCTGAGGGTTCCAGGTATTTTCACTTGGACTTGGAACGAGGAATGATACAACTACAGAGAAACTAGCGAAAGTTACGGAAGAATGAGTCCACTTTCGTTCCTATCTCGATGGTTCAAAGCACTTTTTCACTCCAGAAAATGTGATGGATATGCAGTCTGCTTTTGGTGCAGATATTATCATGGCGTTTGATGAGTGTGCACCCGGTAGTTCTTCCCATGAATATGCGAGAGCTGCTATGGAACGTACCCACCGTTGGGCGGTTCGCTCAAAAGAAGAATGGATGAGAAATGAGCAGATTCGGGCAGGGAAATGATTCCATCCTCAGGCACTTTTTGGGATTATTCAGGGTGTTACCTATGATGATCTCAGACAGGAATCAGCAGAGTTTATCAAAAATTTGGACTTGCCAGGAATTGCTATTTGAGGATTGTCAGTATGAGAAAGCAAGCGTGATATGTACAGAATTCTCGATGTCCTTACTCCAATTTTACCAGAGAATAAACCACATTATCTCATGGGTGTTGGAACTCCAGAGGATATTGTCGAGGGGATTGCACGAGGAATCGATATGTTTGATTGTGTGCTTGCGACTCGTCTCGGTCGACATGGTGAGGCCTTTAGCTCCTATGGAAATATCAAAATTGGAGGTGAGAAATACAAGTTTAGTCAAGAAAAGATCCCTATGCTTCCTGAGCATGAAACTTCTGTTTCGAAAAAGTATTCACTCGGATATCTTCGTCATCTTGTGAATGTTGGAGAAGCAACTGGAGGAGTTCTCCTTTCACTTCACAATATCGAATACCTCCTCAATATCACAAAAACCGCTAGACAAGCGATCCTTGAAAGGCGGTTTGAGGAGTTTAGGGAAAGGTTTTGGGGTGTATATCCAAAAGAAGAAAATATAGAGAGCTAAGATCTTTCAGCTTACGTTGGTTTCAGGAATTGGTTCATCTGATTAACAATCTCAATGGGGTTATCTATATAATGCATATGGAATACATTTGTTTCTACTGAGAAATCATTTTTTGTGATTATCTCTATGCTGCCATAATTCAAGAGAGAGGCAAAAAAGTTTGGAAATGAGCTTGTAATAAGACGAATATTGGCATACCATCTGAGTGTCTGAACTCGTTTATAGACTCAGGTTTGGTCGATAAAATATACTCTGCCAGGAATCACGATAATATAGTCCATCTGAAGATCAATGATTCTTCGTCTATAGTAAGCCATGAGTACTACCTGGATAACAGAGATACAGACATCTCCAAAAGAAAGAAATCCAAAAGCAATAGGAGAGATAAAAACATAATAATAGAGATTAATAGCCAAAAGAATAATCGCTATAAAGTAACTTCCTGTCATCTGATTAAAGAAATGTGTAAATACATGATCTCCAATATTTATGATGGGTTCTATCTCTGATTCTTTTTCTCATTTTAGAGAACTATAGAGTCGTTTGTGATTCTTCTTATAAAACCTGAGAAAGAAGAACCCAGAGATAATGAGTCCAATAGTATTGATAAAAAGAACTACTGATACGGTATCAAAGAAAATATCCGAAGTATAAGCCTCTTTTTTAAGATAAAACTGGATTATCATAAGGATAATGAGAATAACAACTATGATATTCACAAAAAGCCCGTAAATCCAAGATCTCTGAACGATAATCGCCTTTTCTATACCTTCTTGTTTTAACTCTCAAAGGAGTATACTTGCACCATTTACTCGAAATGAATGGAAAATGCTTTCATAGATTTTTTTGAAAGTGATCATAAAAGAAATTATGTTGGGAATATGATATTGATTTTCCATCAAATAGAAAGTTTCCTTTGGGTTGCATAAAAAATCTCGGAGAAAATTCCCTGAGATTTTTATAATAAGCAAGCATTCTTAGTTCTTTTGTCATTTCGACGAAGGAGAAATCCCTTTTTCCTGCATTTACGAGAAGGAAATTATCAAAATCTCTTAAAATGAATTTGAAAGAGATCCCTACGGGATGACAAAATCAGGAATGGTAAATGCATCTAACGAGTCTTCTTTTTGGCAAAGGTTTTTCCTGTCAGTACCTGAACAGTACCTGAACTTGTATTTCCAGTTAGAGTTTGGATACTACCTGTATTTGTCGCTCAACTTAGGATAACAGTACCTGAACTTGTATTTTGTGGTTGAGGAGGGAGGTATTGTCCATTATTTATCCCTTGAAAGCGATTGTCTCGCATCATACCATGATTATTCATCAGATATCCTCTTCCATAAGGATTTCCGAAATCGAGACTACGAGAGAACTTCTCGAATCCAATGGTCATGCCATAGAGAAATGCCTCAATGATAATAAAAACTACGATTACAATGCGTATGGATACCCAGAACCAGAATCGTCATCTCGAATGACAACATTCCCCATTGGCGCAATGTGAGGATTCCTTGGTTGTATCGCCATTGGCAGGAGTTTTCTTGTTCATATATAGAAATAAGGGAAATAAATATTAGTTTTGATTGTAATGGAAACAGAAGAAAGGCAAGAAAATAAGTAAAGATATCTTATTATTAATCCTCAAACAATGATAACATCTATCATACACCAAAGGAAATTATTCATAAAGATAATCTTATCCATATGGAAATATCCATAAAGAAGCCATATCATGTTAATAATAAGATACGTTCACCAAGTAATAAGAGATACCCCCTCTTTTCCTCAGAGGATTATGATGGTGTAAGCTTGAGGAAACGTGAGAATCATACCGAATGCTACTACAAAAAATATGATCTTCTCCAGAAAGAACCGTACCTTCTTTTTCAGCTTCCAGAGAGAATAAAGATGTGAGAAATAAGAAATACGATTCACCATGCTACATGGTATCGTATCTTAAGTGAGATTACAAGAAACTAACTACTTTAGGGGTTTGAGTTCTTTATTCTTTCTTCTTCTTCCTCACGATCGCATATTCTGCTGGTTCTTCTGGAACGTTGATCCAGAGGTCGATGTGGCCACCGTGACCTGATTCTTTATTTTCTCAATTCGAAGGAACTTCCGTATAACTTGCCTTATCTGATTTCACATCTGAAATAAGAATTGGGTCTGCAATGATGGATTCGAGTTTGAATGAAATACGCTGAGAAGGAGAGAGAAGAATGAGTTCATCACCGATATTGATGCGATTTTTTACTTCGATACGAGCCATATATCTAGAACCCCCTTTGTAAAGGGGGGCAGGGGGGATTTTATTTTCTGAGTTTTCTGAAACAAAATCCTCCACCTCCTTCGTTGGTACCTCCTTTGCAAAGGGGGTTTGGCACCATCCCTTCACAATACCAACTGGATCTTCTTCATGGAGGTCTTGATTTTTCTCAAAGTAGATAGCTTTCTCACCAGGATTTCCTACTAAGAATCCTGGAGTATATCCTCGATTTGAGATAGCGAATACTTCTTCAGCAAGTACAGCATCGTCATAAGTTTCTCATTTTTCTATTGCATCAAGGGCTGGTCGATATGCTCGACCAACCCCAGCAAGATAGTTAATAGTCTTGCTTCGACCCTCGACCTTGAATGATACCACTCCCGCATCCGCGAGTTCCTGCATGTAGGAGAGGAGACAGATATCACGAGAATTCATGATATAGGTTCCGTACTCATCTTCATCGATTGGAATCATCTCACCTTTTCGTTCACGTTCTTCGAGATAGAACTCCCCCGTTAATTCTTGATAATCTTCTGGACGACCAGTTGAGTTATAGAGCTCCTCTGGGCTGGAATTTTTTTTGAAGACTTTATATTCCCAGCGACAAGAGTGGGCACATGTTCCTTGGTTTGGATCGCGGTGAGAAAAGTAGTTGGAGAGGAGACATCGTCCAGAGTATGCCATACAGATCGCTCAATGCACAAAGAACTCTATCTCAATATCGGGACACATTTCATGGATTTCCTTCACTTCCTTGAGCGAGAGTTCACGAGAGAGGATGATACGGGTAATTCCTATACTCTTCCAGAACTCAGCTTGTGCCCAGTTGGTATTATTCGCCTGAACTGAGAGATGGATCTCTGCTTCTGGAAAGTCCTTTCGCACTAAGTAGATGAGGCCAGGATCACTCATGATATAAGCATCTGGCTTCATCGCTTGCATCTTCTCGAATGCTGCCATAAATGGCTTGATCTTCATGTTGTGTGCATAGATATTCGCAGTGAAGTAGATCTTCTTCCCTCTGGAATGACAATACTCAACCGCTTCCGCAAGTGTTTCCCAGGTGAATTGGTTTTCACGAGCGCGAAGGGAGAACATCGGTACTCAGGCGTAAACCGCATCAGCACCATAGGCAATGGCGTATTTGAGCTTTTCGAGGTTTCCAGCAGGGAAGAGGAGTTCGAGTTTCTTGGACATGAGAGAATTAGTTATAAAAATGAGATTTAAAAATCCCGAGAATGCATCTCGGGAAACGGGAAAGATACAAAGAAAATTCAAGTAAATGAAGAATGCTATTATACATTTCTTTACTCTTGAGAGATTCTATCTTGTACTCTTTCACGCCATTTCCTAGATGACAGAACAAAGTGAAGGGATTGTAGAGAAAAATCTCTATTTTGCAAACAGATATAATAAATGGTATTTTACTGGTTTCTAGAAGATAAGATTGTAAAAATATCCAAGCAAAATCATAAAAAACCAAACTATTCCAAAAAAGGTAAATAGTAACTTCGTACTCATAATTTTCTTAAGTATGAAGAACTCCGGCAAAGATAAGCCAACAATAGCCATCATAAAGGCAAGTCCAGTTCCGAGAGGGATTCATTTTGCTATAAGGGCTTGAATTATCGGAAGAACGCTCGTGGCATTCGCATAGATAGGTATTCCAAGAATGACAGCAATAGGAACGGCCAGCGGATTACTCTTTGTTATGTATTCTTCGAAGAATCAGGTTGGTATGAATCCATGTATGGCTCATCCGACCGCGACTCAGAGGAAAACATAGGGCATGATTTTCCAGATAAGAGCAAAACTATCTTTACTCACTTGAGCGAGAAATCGAGTCCACACTACCCTTGTTTCTGGTATGTTGGAGGGAGTTCAGGAACTTTTCCATATAAAGTCAGCCACTTCTCCCTCCATTTTGAGTTTTCAGATGATCCATCCACCAAGCATTCAAAGAATTATTCAAGAAGCAACATAGATTGCAGTTATCTTCCACCCAAAGAGTCAGATAAACAGAGCGACAGCGACTTCATTGATCAGCGGTGAGGTGATAAGAAACGTAAATGTAATACCCATCGGAATTCAAGCCTTCAAAAACCCCACAAACATCGGGATACTAGAACAACTACAAAATGGAGTTACGGCTCAAAACAGAGCAGACATGAGGTAATCAAATCCATAGAACTTATTTCTCGCTAAAAAATCCCGTATCTTCTCGATCGGTAGAAAGTGATTGATCAGAGTCATCAGATGAACAATCAGAACAAGAAGAGCAAATATCTTGACACTATCATTGATAAAAAAATTCAGGGCTTCACCAAAATGTGATCCATCTAGATGGAGCCAAGTATATGTGATATAATCCGCAAGATTCTGCATCCAATCAAACATAGATTTTATTTTTTAAAATATTTCTTGTACAACTTCCTGATAACACAGTGCTTCCTAAAAAATCGCAGTAGGAAACATCCTGATGGTTTCTCTGCATTATCCTTGTCTGAACAGCAACCACCACTCTTGCAGCAAGAGGGTTTCTCTGATTGCTCAGTCTGAGAATCTGCTAGTTTCTGAACATCATCAACGTGAGTATTTTCTTCTTCTGCACAACATCATCTTTTGGCTTCTCCTCGTTCTCACTGCAAAAGTTCAATAACCTCATCAACACTCAGAACCTTTCCTGAGCTCACTACTTTCCCATCGAATATGAGTCCAGGAGTCCCCATGATACCATAGGTTGAGATCTCTTCTATATCAGTCACTTTTATGATAGTAGCTTCTATTCAAGTTTTTTCGAGAGCAAGACGAACATTATCTTCCAGTTTGATACAATTTGGACAACCGGTACCGAGGATTTTGATTTCCATATATGTTAGAATAAAGAGTTAAAATAGGCAAGATTGGTATGTATTTTTTCTGTATTCAGTGAATAATAGACATTGAGTCCAGATTTCCTTGAGACCAAGATTCACTCATCTCGTAGCTTCTTCAGATGGTGGGAAATAAGATTCTGTGGGAGATCCAGAAACTCAACAATCTCACAGACACATCTTTCTCAAGGCTTAAGAAAACAGAGTATCTTCAGTCGGTTCTCATCTGAGATGGTTTTCAGAAAGGGGATAATCCCCGGTACATAAGAACAACAAGATTCGTTCATAAAAAATACTATATCAACATGCATTGATATAGTATAAAAAGGTGAGAATTATGCAAGTTTTTTTCCAGTTCTTTTTAAGAGAATTTTATTTTGATTGTCGCACGTACTTTGATGAGACATATCAATGAAAATTTTCTGTCAATATCTCACTCCATCTACCAACAGCATCGAGTATGATAACTTGAGTATTGGGACTTAGTACAGTCTTTATCCGAGAATTTATAGATGGACCACTTCGAAGATTGAGAGAATGGGCAACATTGATAATTCAGGTCGGTATCGTACTGTCCATCTCCGCATCAGCAAAGGAGATAATACTATTTCTTATCATATCAATCTTTGTAGGAGCTCGAGTATAGATTGATAGGATATATCCTTCATGTGCTCGGCCATCCTTTGTATAATATTGGATATGTGACCAGTATGGCGCATTTTCAAGTATCTCTATCTGATCATTTCGGTAAAGATATGCTATCACTGATGATCCGAGACTTGCAGTAGCTCGAACTCTGAGGCTATTCTTCGTTGAAATATATGCGGTACCTACGGGAGTGGGAGGAGGTAGACCCATGCTATTATTATCCATATTTGTAGTAATAGGATTTCCTATAGCAGTATTTTGGTTATCGTCAGCAAACATATTGAGGGCTGAGGTATTTTGAGGAGCACTATTTACCGGTCATACGCCGACATTCGTTCCATTTTCTTGTCACACACTCATAGTAGCTGTATCACTAGAGGTATTACCTGTAGGAGAACCAATAATACCTAATCCGATAAGGTCACTCATTGCTGGGGAAGAACCTCATCCACCACCTCCAGGACCCGTAGTAGAAGTAGACGCAGATGCTATAAGGGCACTTGTTACACGAACAAATCCAAAGAAAGAAAGATGATCCGTAGTGAATGTACACATAAGATTAGCATCGAGTATACAACTTGATGTTGGTGTATTCGGTGCCCATGTAACCGCATCAGTAGATCGGAATATCGGGAGTGTATCACCAGCATGTACAGATGGAGAGTTTACCTTCATAGAAAGGGTAAATACTCATCCACTTGCGATAACTGATGTTCCTCCAGTTCCTCAGGCCATAAGAGTTTGGAGAACAGTATAACTGTAGTTAGTAGTTGAAGTATCTTGAGGGAGATTCGAAACTACGCTGGCATCTCCAATATCGAGAGTTGATCCAGTGCTCACTGCGGGTGCATAGAGGATACCGTTCCATACTGATCCAGAGAGAGTGAAGTCAACCGTTCCAGGGATAGTGAGGGAACCATTCGTACTGGTTGTATTGATAGTGCTGCCACTTGTTACTACGAGAGTACCTGGTTGTATCGCACCAATTGAGATAGTTGCTGTACCAGTTCCTGTTATATTTGTATTCAGAGTTATGATAGGAACAACATTTACCGTTCGAGAAACAGTTCCACTATTTCCTGCAGCATCGACTTTGAGATATTCAATAGTATAGGTTCCTGTTAAAGTAGTATTCACGGATCCAGACGATTGGAATGATCCTGTAGCCCCATAGGTTCCAACAAGAGCAGTTCCAGATCCATCGATGTTATCTGACCATACTGCCCCGGAATCTGCATAGACTGAACCTGAGAATAGAGTGAGTGTTGATGATCCAATGAGCGTGACTACGGGGGGAGTTGTATCTACGATATTCTCTGTTCCTGAAATAGTCACCTCATTATCTGTTGATGTACTTGCTGTATTGTAGTTTCCAGCGAGATCGGTGATACCACCAGGTGTGATCTTTGATACATTACCACTACTATAATTCGCAGTATAAACATTCCC
>JAVHPT010000077.1:0-1295 GCA_036170735.1 Patescibacteria group bacterium
TTAGTGTAGTTTTTACCTTCATAGAGAGTAGTATAAGTGATTTCAAGAGAAATCACTTATACTACTCTAGACTCAAGAGTATTCCTATTTTAACAGAAGATGGGACAAAGGTAAGTAAAAAAATACAAGTAGTTGAGAAAGAAGCAACACTAGTGCGAATGGTTTTTGCAATGCGTATCGCAGGGAAAAATACGCGTGAAATAGCAGAATACTTCACAAAAGAAGGGTATAAAAAGACTGCTGGGATTATAGATAAGATACTTCATAATGAATTCTACACATGAATTCAAGATACAAAATTTTGAAGAACGCAGATATCGCTAACGGAGAATGTCTGATACAAGCCCATTATTAGTCCAGATGATTATAAAAAAATTAATGGTATTCAGCGGGTCTATAAAAGAGAAAGAAATGTTGCCTTCCCTGCTTATTTTCGTGGGGTATTTTTTGATATTCAAGATATACCACTCACACCATACCAGACGGAAAACAAATATGGTGTTCGATATGCTTACTATCGTTCGCAAAATCGAAGCAATCAAAAAGTAAATATTTCAGAAGAAAAGTTATTTGAAAAAACAGATGACTACATGAAGAAATTTCAAGACCTACCTCCAGCGGTTATTCAGTGATTTTGACTTCAAATCACCCAGAAGATGATGGATGGGAAAAAGCAAATGACAATTGAAAAATAAAATATCAGCAGAGACATAACAAAACACGAAGAAGGTCTAAAAAATCTTGAAGATAAATATACCTTTAATAAGATTTCAGATGACCAATTCGTAGACATGACTGCTCGTTATACGGAAGAAAAAAGACAATTACAACTAAAAATCGAAAAAATAGAGAAAAAACAAAGAGAATTAGAAGACCTATGAAGGAATTTGGTTAAACTTTTGGGGAACCTTGCCCAGACTTACAAAGTATGAACCTTCGAAATAAAATCAAGGCTTTTTAAGTCCATTCAGGTTAAACTTTTTTGTGATGACACAGGATTGCTTTATATAAAGGAAAATCCAACGCTTGAAGCATTGGATTTTGGCAGAAACAATTCACTAGATGTTGATGGTAGCGCTACGGAGAATCGAACTCCGGTTTACGGGATGAAAACCCGCTGTCCTAACCACTAGACGATAGCGCCAAATGAAACACTGAAGTTTGCATCTTTTTGAGGCGATCTAGGGAAAAATAAATACGGTAATGACCGTATATGGTGGGCGTACGTGGACTTGAACCACGGACCTCGACATTATCAGTGTCGCGCTCTAACCAGCTGAGCTATACGCCCAAAA
>JAVHPT010000078.1:0-58396 GCA_036170735.1 Patescibacteria group bacterium
CCAAAAGTTTTTCATATTTCTCCATCGGTGTCAGGTATTTAATTCCTCCGTGTGGTCTCTTGCAGTTGTAAAAGGTAAGCCAGTCCATAAATCTCATATTGAAATCCTTGTGCGAGGTAAAAGTATGCTTGTAGAAGAAGTTATCGTTTATGAGTCTCCAAAATCTTTCTCTCTTTCCATTGGTTTGTGGTCTTCGTACTCTGGTGTATTTGTGGATGATATTCAGTTTTTGTAGCATTACCTCAAAACTATGGAGATGCCGTGATTCCTTGAGATGTGTCGTAAATTCAAGTCCATTGTCTGAGAGAAGTTTCTTGATAGTAATGCCTCTGTTTAAAAACCATTTGTAGGTTCGTCTCATAAATATAGAATGACTTCTATTTTACTCCAAATCCATTATTTTGGTGAAATGGTATCTAAAGTGTTGCGTTTTTAGAATGTAGGATACTTATATTATATAAGACGACCACTTGCTCTTTCATGCTTTTCTTATACAATTCTCTTTGTGAAGAAGTGAATTACAGAACATCTTGAAAATATCCTCCAGAACCTCCCAAGAATTCCTTGAGTCTATCAGATGAAGGATAAGGATGGGAAGGTTATCTATGTTGGGAAAGCGAAAGATCTAAAGAGTCGAGTAAAATCATACTTTCTCCGAACAGAGAATCTTTCAGTCGCCAAATATCAGATGGTAGGTAAGATTGCTGATATTGAGATTATAACGTGCCAGACTGAGGTAGAGGCACTTATGCTTGAGACTAATATTATCAAACATCTCTCACCGAAGTACAATATCCTCATGAAGGATGATAAGAATCTTGCCTATATCAAGATTACCGATTCCCCTATTCCTGAAGTTATCAAGACACGACAGAAGATCCCTGATAAGGGAGAATATTTTGGTCCATATACTTCGGCTGTGGAGATTTCACTTCGTGAATTGAAGAGGCTCTTTCGTGTAAGAAATTGTCGGGTGAAGTTTGCCTCCAGAGAAAGGAAAGAAGATAAGAAATCTCCCAATAATCCAATAGCTCAACAACCAAACATTCAGATTATTGATAAAGCAGGAAGGACCATCCCTTGTATGGACTACTATATCTGAATTTGTCCATGACCATGTATCCTTGCTGAAGAAAAAATTATTCTCCACTCACAAAATATTGCTATGCTTCGAAATTTCCTCTTATGAGACACGAAAGAGATTTTTGAACATCTTGAGATAGACATGAAACAAAAGGCAAAAGAAATGAAGTTTGAAGAAGCTGCTCAGATAAAGGAAAAACTGCATGCTCTTCATATTCTCCATGAAAGACAAAATGTCCGTGATATAGTGGATGGTGATATTGATATATTTGTATTGTATGATAAGTATGAAAAGACATATATCTGATTTACACAGGTTCGATATGGTCAGATTATAGGGGTTTTCCGTTACGAAGTAAAAGTGGGAATAGATACGTATGATGATATACTCTGACAATTTCTCGTGAACCAATATTCTACAGAAGATATACCAAAAACACTTCTCTGTTCAAGAGAAGTTGAAGATGAAGCTCTTTTACTATTTCTTTCCGAAAAAGGTATTTCGCTCGAAGTTCCGAAGATTGGTCCGAAAAAGAATCTTGTTGATTTTACACTTCAGCAAGTTCGAGAGTATGCCTATAAGAAGGAGCTCTCAACTCTCGAAAATAAGACCTTGAATCGTGAGCATATGATACATGTTCTTACTCGTCTTGGTTTTGATGTTCCAAAGAAGTGAGAAATCGTCTTTGAATGTTATGATATATCCCATACAGATTGACATTTTACTTATGCTTCTCGGGTTGTGATTGTAAATGGAAAACCAGACCTGTCTCATTATAAGAAATATAAAGTCAAAACCCTTAAAGATGGGAAGATAGATGATTTTGCTTCTCACAAAGAGGTTATGAAGAGGCGTACTATCGAGGGAATGGAGCTCAATAATCTTCCAAACCTCATTATTATTGATGGGGGGAAAGGACAACTATCAAGTGCGATGGCAGGAATCAGAGAGGGAATGTTGGAATGGCAAATGAACGAGGCTTCCACCATTCCGGGGCAAATCCGGAATCCAGAGAATAAAAAGTGAATTTCTGAAGAGGATCTTTACAAGATCGCCATCTGCTCTATTGCCAAACGAGAAGAAGAAATATTTTTGCCTAATCAAAAAGATCCGATTATTCATGGAAAATGAACTCCTGAACTTATGGTTCTTCAGAGGGCTCGTGATGAAGCTCATAGGTTCTCAATAAATGCAAATAAAGCTGCCCGTATGAAAAGTATGAGAAAGAATATCCTCGAAGAACTTCCATGAATATGACCTGTGACAAGAAAGAAACTTCTCAACATCGCTGGTAGTATTGACATGGTAAAAAATATTTCTCTTGAAGAAATAAAGAAAATCGTTACAAAGAGTCAGCTTCAGATTTTAATAGACCATTGAATTTACCAATAATGTATATCCTTGCCTTTGAGACATCCTGTGATGACACTTCTGTTGCAATTATGAAGGATAGTCAATGTATAGCTCTCTCAACACGGACACAGCTTGAACATGATATAACAGGTGGTGTTGTGCCAGAGGTAGCGGCTCGTAGCCATGCAAACGCTATATTTCCTTGTATTGATGATGTCCTTGTTGAAGCTCAGGTTTCACTTTGAGAGATTGACATGGTTGCTTGTACAGAGAAACCAGGACTCTTGCCGTCACTTCTTACTGGTATGACAGTTGCAAAGACTTTTGCACTTTCGCTTCATAAGCCACTTATCTGGATTGATCATATCGAAGCTCATATGTTTGCGAATCTTCTGGATCGCGATTTATCTGAATTCACATTTCCTTCCGTTGTTCTGACAGTTTCTGGAGGTCATACTGAGGTATATCTCTGGAAGTCTCTCTTTGAATTTGAACTTCTTGGACAAACTCGTGATGATGCGGCAGGTGAGGCTTATGACAAGGTTGCAAAGATGCTCTGACTCGGATTTCCATGAGGTGCCAAGATAGCGGAACTTGCCGAAACATTTCGAAAATCAGCTTCACAAAAAGGGATTGAACAATACTGAAAACTCTTCCCACGATCTTTTCTTGAGGAAAATTTACTCGATTTTTCTTTTTCTGGTCTCAAATCTGCTGTAAAGCGATTTATCGACAGTGAGGTATGAAAGCAAAACCCAAAAGAGGTTATTGCATACGCCTTTGAGGAGGCCGTGATAGATGTTTTGGTAAGGAAACTTTTTCATGCAGCTGACACATATGGAGTTTCTCAAGTTTGTCTTTCTGGATGAGTGAGTGCGAATACCCATTTACGAGAAAGAGTTTCCCATAAATCAAAGGAAAGAGGTTTTACATTTTATGCTCCGATGAAAAATATATATTCTCAGGATAATGCTGCAATGGTAGGTATTCGAGCTTATTATGGAATATCAAATAGTAGATAGGAGTTGTCAATGGTTTTTTCCCTTTTGGATTGATTTTTGAGCCATTCCCTATAAGCTTACGAACAGTTTATTTTTTTATTTTTTTCTATGGTTACGAAAAAGGCTGCAACAGTACGGACTCCAGAAGTTGGAGACGAGTCGAACTTCTCTTTTACCCATGTAATCCTTGTTATCCTCGTTCTTTTGAATGCTGCTGGACTCTATCTCCTCACGGGAAACTCTTTCTCACTCCCTGGAAGTATCTCGATTGATCCAGTAGGCATCAAGAAAGCTATCCTTGAAGTTGAATATGATAAGGCTGGGGGAAAAGAAAATTATGATCTTCTTGCAAAGGCTCAACAGTTGAGTATGAATGATCCTCAGAATCCTTCGAATCTTGAAGCAATGAAGAAGTATATCGCTTCGTTCGGAACAGGGGGAACAAAGATCAATGCACCAACGACTACTACGCCAACATCACCTACTGATAGTGGAGCTGGGACAGTTCTTGATGCAACGAAGATTTCTAAGGTTCTTTCTGATGCGGTAGTTGAAGGAAATAAGAATGCAGATATCCTCGTTGTTGAGTACTCTGACATGGAGTGTCCATTCTGTATCAAGCAATACCAAGATACTCAACTCTGGAAAAAGCTTCAGGCACAATATGGTGATAAGGTAAAATTTGCCTTCAAGAATAATCGTTGAGTAAATCATCCAGGAACAGAGGTGAAGGCTCTCGGTGCTCTCTGTGCACAGAAACTTGGTGGCGATAAGGCGTACATTTCTTTCTATAACACTGTTATGAAGAATAGTACTCAAGAAGGTGGAGTTTACGCTGTAGCTCGTCTTCCTGATGCAGCAAAAGCTGCTTGACTTGATTCGAAGAAGTGGCAAGCTTGTATAGATAATAAAGATACTCTTGCACAATTTGCATCACAAACAGCAGAAGCAGAGGGATTTAATCTCAAAGGAACACCAGGAACACTTATCCTTAATGTAAAAACTGGAAAGTATTCAACTGTTGAGGGAGCATATCCATATGAGACATTTACACAAAAATTCGATGAACTTATGAAGTAAAAAGACTCAAACTTTAAGAAAAATCCTCCGAGAACATCGGAGGATTTTTTTACTTTCTTTGCCAATCTTTCGGAAAGATATTTGAGATGATTCCATTCTTCCTTTGCTCAAGACTTATAGGAACTCCATTAAATTCAATAAGAACATACTCATCTTCTCAGTGACTTTCTATCGTATTACCACGAAGATATAGATCGAGTCCTTGTTCATCATGGATTGTATGTCTTATGATATTACTCGTATCAAGAAACCTTCCTGACAAAGCATTTGGGACGAATCTTCCATTTTGGATATTACCAATATATTCTCCCCATCGCATAGGAAAAATTGATTCCCGGATACTTTCTCCGACTTTTACATTGCTTACGGCGAGGATTTTTCCTTCATGTTCGAGGAGGGTTATACCTTCTTGTGCTTTCCAATCTCAGAGTCTTCATCGGAAAATCCGAAGAGATGTATTTGATCTTTCCACGAAAGTTTTATTGTTCCATCATCTCTTATTTTCACTATCTTCTTCTTTGAGAGAATCAGTTTTTTTGATTTTGGTGACAAAAAATCATCCAGTCTTGTCGATATGTGGCCAAAATTTTTTCTGGAACGTAATCTCAAACGTTCATGGATATTTTTCCTTCATTGCCTCAATAACTCATTCATTCTCAAGGAGATTCAGTGAACAGGTTGAATATATCATCTCGCCTCAGATTTTCAGCGCATGAAGAGAGGCATCAAGGAGTCTTTCTTGAAGTCGACTAATCTGTTTTATATTTTTAATATGCCAATGTTTTACAGCGTCCGTACCCTTGTAGAGCGTTCATTCTCCACTACATGGAGCATCGAGAAGTATACGATCAAATGTTTCTGGAAATTTCTTCCAATATTGGCCAGGATATAAGGTAATCCCAACATTTGGTGCACCAATGCGCTCTAGATTATGAAGAAGTTGGGGAATTCTCTCTCGAGTAGGCTCATTTGCGATGATGAATGAATTTGGAAAATACTCAGTAAGTTGTGTTGTCTTTCCTCATGGGCTTGCAGCAAGATCAAGAATGAGGAAATTATCTGAAACAATCGTTCTATTTGCTAAGATATCTACTGGATGAGCCGCGGCGAGTTCCTGGATATAGAAGTTCCCAATCAGGTGATCAAGAGAAAATCCAAGACGTCGCTCAAATGGGGCAAAGTCTTCCCTTCGGTCAATCGAGAAGACATTGAAGATATTGGTTGGATTCAAGATCCATCCATCATCATTAAGCCGTTCTTTCACTTCATCTACCTTATCGGGTTTGATACGAATGGTTCGAGGAATTGATTGTTCAATAGTTCTAAGGAATTCTTCCAGTTCTTCGGGTTTTTCCTGAAAGAATGTTTCTCGGAAATATGTTACAAAGCGTTCATTAATCATATCTGAATGTAATTTTACCAAATTTTTCGAGTTTCTCTCTCAATATCCCGTTCTTTTAGGAGATTTTTCTTCTCCCATTTCTTTCGTCATTTTGCGAGAGCAACACGAACCTTGAAGAGATTTCACTTGCTATAGATCTCTATCGGAATGATCGTTGCTCCCATGTCTTTGACTTTCTGTGCGAGTTTGAGGATTTCCCTTTGTGATAAGAGGAGAAGGCGTTCGCGTTTTGGTTCGATTTTTGTCGCGGAATTATTTTTATACTCTGCTATATGACACCCGACGAGGATAGGTCGACCAGAATGAATGGTGATGTATGCTCATTTGAGATTGACTTGTCAGGCGCGAACACTTTTTACCTCTGGGCCGTAGAGTACAATACCAGCTTCAAATTCCTCTATAATCTCATAATCAAAGAGGGCTTTCCGATTCTCGGAAATAGTAGTATTTCACTTGCTTCACATGGGCGGGATTATATGAAATTATAGGAAAAAGTCTATTTTTTACAAGAAAGTAAGGAATATACTTGTCAATATATATCTCATACATTCTAGCATCGGACGCAACACTTTAGATACCATCTTACCAAACTGGATTGGATCTGGAGTAAAATCAACAATTTTCCCCATCAGCTTGCTGCGGGGTTAGTTGAATTCATTATCAGTAAATTTTCATGAAAGACGAGTATTAAGTATTTCAAGACAGCCAAAGGACCACTGAACATTAATCCAATTAATTCATCTCTCAAGAGTTCTTAGAACCTCTTTGAGTCGTGGGGTTAGTTATTAAGATTGTATTCATCTATAGGTGTATCTATAGTATATATCAGAGTTTCTTTAGAGCGTTTCATTGGTTGATAAAATAAGGGCTTGTAGCAATTGTAATGTAATCTGCTCATGGAAGTAAATTTTGTATGAGTTGTATCTTCTTTTCTTCAGGAATGAAATCAAGTTCAGGAGCAAAGACATCAAGATCAAGATTCAAGACACTACTTCATCTGGGTTTATAATTCATATATTCGTCAATCTGTGATTCATTTTCTATGCGAATCATCTTTCCAACCAATCCACTTTGGATTGCTGGTTGTATATAGTTTCCAACATTACAGGAGAGATTGGTAAAATCCCATGCATATTCCTCATCAGAAATCGCCTTATCAAGATTGAGAATATTCTTATTCTCCCAGAGATCGGAGTGTTCATCGATGTGGATGAGCTCGAATCATGGATGCAGAATTCATCTTCTCATCGCTTCAATCCAAAAATAGAGAGCGTGATTGTGATTATCGAAAATGATGATTGGTCTTGAATTTATCTGAACAAAATGCTTCAATCCAACACAAGATCTCAGCTTTCCATCTTCTATTTCTTCAAAGACAACCTCATCGCCAATTTGTACGTCAGAAATATCTCCTCTGATAAGACTGGGAATAAAGAGAGTAGGCGGATATCAGTATTTTTCTTCTCGTTCTTTCCATGCAAAAGAGTTATTTCAAGAGCATCCTTGTAGTGTTCGTGGAATACTATAATCCATGAATATATGATATTACAATATCAAAAACTTCTTCGGGTGTTATTTTACTCGTATCAACTACAAGATCGTAGAGGGACATATCATAGATGTGGAGACTGTAATACTTCATATATCGATCATTCTCACTTTGGCGTCGGATCTTGATATTTTCTATGGCGTGCTCAATAGTCTCATGACTTTCGACACCTGTACGACTTTGATCCTCGAATATCCTCTTTGCTGCCTCTTCAGGATCAACCGTAAGAAAGATCTTGATTCCATGAGGAATAAAATGAAAAGCAAGCCGACCGTCAATGATAAAATTATTTTCGTTTTTTCAAAGCGCAACCTGCCTATCATCAAGGATTTTATCGATAATACCTCCATCACTTTCAGCTTCTCTTCAGAGATCAATTAGAGAGATTCATCGTTCCATAGCAAACTCTCGCATAAAATCTCCAGTTGAATATCTTTTATATTCGAGTGCATCTGCAAGGCGTTTTCAGAGTGTACTCTTTCCGGCACCGTGATGTCAACCAAGGGTAATAATCATAGGGATAGTATAAAGAATTTCAGAAATCTTCAATATTACTTATGTATATTCGAAGAATAAATCTCTTCTTCGGTGGGTGGCGTATAAAAGTCTTCAGCATAGTATACATGATCGAGGATTCGACTTTTTGGAGATGTGGTCTTTTTCGAGTATTGTATTTCCTTCTGGAAACACCTTAAGTCAAGACAGATGGGTATCTCTTGAACTCATTCTGGTTCTTTAGATTCGGTTTTATAAATCATGTGATGTTCTATCATATATTCTGCAATTCGGTGCCAGAGGGGTCATGCACCACTGACTCATGAGACATCTTCCATGGGTGTAGCATCGTTGTTTCCTACCCAAACTCAGATGATAGCATTGGGATAGTAGGATATTGTCCAGTTATCTCGAAAGTCTGTACTTGTTCCTGTTTTTACTGGAAGGGGGATAGAAGTATTGAGAATACTCGAGATTCCAAAGGTTTTTGCTCTGTTTTGCGGATCTTTCAAAATCTCTCCTATAAGAAATACATCTTTATCTGTTGTTCAGAGAAGATGAGAAAAGGAATCAACAACATTCTCAAGTGTGAGCTCAACCGTTCCAATAGAGATACCATAGCCATAATATCAAGCATCGTGATCGAGATCAAGACCATTTTGACGAAAAAAATCATAGATTTTCCCAATGCCGATTTTTTCAGATATTCGTACTGTTGCTGCATTGAGTGAATTCCCGAGAGCCTCTCTTAGACGAATTGGTCCATATGATTTTGGAACATAATTCTGAGGGACAAAAACCTTTTCATCATACCCGGTAGGGTATTGTTGCAGATCATCCATAACTAGACTCTCAGGATCTGCTCATTCATGGAGAGCAAGGAGGTACACAAAAGGTTTCAATATAGATCACACGGAACGTCGTCGAGTTATCATGTCTACCGCATTAGTTGTTGTATCTCCTCCAGGGCGGCCAGAGACGTAAGCAAGAACCTTCTTCTCAGTTGGATTATATATATAGACAGCTCCATTGGTAACATTTTTTTCTCAGAGGGGTTTCAATACCCCATCAAGTGTAGAGGATATGAATTGCATGAGCCTTCCATCAATAGAGAGATAGAGTGTTTGAGAGTTTGATTCACAGAGATTGCTTGGGATCTTTATGGTAAATTTCTCAAGTTCTTGCCTGTTCCCAGCACAGTATTCTTGGATTCATTTTTCAATCCTTCCGGTCAAAAGAGGAAAATCATCATTATACGTAGTTCGGGAATGTTCTAGGATGGAGCTCTTTCATGTGGATATACCAAGACGTGTAGCAATGAGATTGCGATAGTTTAGCACGTCATCTATATTTCATTCATTTACATTTGGTGAGTGAATGCGGGTAACGATATCAAGGATCTCATCATTGGTAAGATCTCCATAGCTTCTTCCAGGAAAATATGATGCAAGAGCGCTTCAGAGCCCGTAGATCTTATTTCAGAAGTAGAGGGAATCGAGGTATTTATGGAGAACCTCATCTTTACTGAAAGAAGTTTCGATGAAAAGAGCTCCAATGGATTCCCTCATCTTTTGCACGATGGTCCTGTCGGATCATGCAAAATAAGCATTTTTGATATATTGTTCTGTCAATGTCGAACCTCCACGAACAACACTTCCAGCCTGGAGATCTTCCCAGACGCTTCCGAGTTTTGCTTGTATATTTACGCCACTATGTTTATAGAATCGAGCATCCTCAATAGTGAGGATATCTTGTATGAGAGGGATATCAAGACTTCCAGAATAGGGGATCATATATCATCATACTTTCCCTTTTTCTGTTATCTTTATTCCATTCCTATCAAAAAGAGTGAGGCTCCCATATTCCACAAATGGAGTATGAGTAACGGAAATAATAGTATCTCCTATGAAAAGTATAGAAGAAGCACACACGGCAATACAGAATATGAAGAGAAACTTTCACATATCCATGAGTATAGGAGAAAAGAAAAATTTGACAAAATGTTTTTCTCTATATAATGCACCCACTTCTATCGCAGACAGTAGGGAGGCCAATAGGTCATAATTCCTACCGAGATGGACAGATTCAGTTTAGAGTTCAAAGTTCAGAAATCCTCTGGAACCCCCAACTTTTAACCGAAATTGTTCGTGCGATAAGCGCGATTTTTTTTCGCTTTTCGTCAGAAGTACCTACTTTTTAATCATTATTGTTTATGGCTGTTTCTAAAGCTAAGAAATCTGAACAAATTGCTGCTCTTGAGACACATATCAGGTGCGCAACAAGTGTTGGATTCACTTCTAATCAGAAGATAACTGCTCTTGAGGTTTCTGCTCTCAAGCGGGATCTTCGTGCACAGAATGCAATATTTCTCACTGTAAAGAAGACTCTTATTCGTATCGTATTCAAAAATATTCACAATATCGAACTCGATCTCGAAACCCTTCCTGGTCAAGTTGCTCTTGTTATCGCAAAGGGTGATGCTATCGCTCCACTCGGGGTAGCAAACAAGTATTCAAATGAATGGAAGAAAGAAGAGAAAATGGTATTTGTCGGTGGTTTTCTCGAAGGTCGTCTTATGGACAGTGTTGAGATAAAGAAGCTCTCAAGTCTCCCTTCTCGTGAAGTACTTCTTGCCAAACTCCTTGGTTCTATGATGTCTCCTCTTTCTGGTCTTGCTCGATTCTTCAATGCAGCAAAGAAAGACCTTGAAGGAAAAGGTCTTGCAAAAGTTGGAGATCTTCCATCTGAAGCTCCAGCAAAGAAAGAAGAAACACCAAAAGCAGAGACTGTTGCAGCTCCAGAATCTTCAACCCCTGTAGTTGAAACCCTGGTAGAGGCTCCAGTTGCCGAAACTCCAGCAGAGACCACTCCAGAGGTTTCTGTAGAAGAAACTCCAGTTGCTACAAATGAAGAAGTAAAAACAGAAGAGGCTCCAGCAGCGTAATGGGTTCCTTTTATCACTCCGTAGGAGTCCCTATCAAATTCATCTTAAGAGATTTTGATAGTTTCCTTCTCATAAGTGCAGGCAAAAGCGATTCCTCCGCTTTGCTCGGAATGACAAAAATAAAACTGATTCTCGTTTCACATCCTATTCGCCACGGCGGATAGGTGCGAGGTGAAAATCTCGAAGGAGCATATTCGTCGTTTCGTTTCTTTGTTTTTCGATGAAACGAATAAACGATAGAACGAATATACATTATTTATTTTCTTATTTTTTTCTATTATGACTGATCTTACAAAAAATGCAGAAAAGATTCTCGAGCTCGTAGAAGGTCTTACGATCGTTGAGCTTGCTGATCTCGTCTCTGCTATGGAGGAGAAATTCGGAGTTTCTGCTGCTGCTCCAGTTGCAGTAGCTGCTGCTGGTGCTGCTGGTGCTGCTGAGGAGGAGAAATCTTCATTTGATGTTGTTATGACATCTGCAGGTGGACAAAAGATCGCCGTTATCAAGGTTATTCGTGAGATCACTGGTCTTGGACTCGGCGAGGCAAAGGCTCTTGCTGACAATGGTGGTGATATCAAGAAGGGAGTGAAGAAAGATGAGGCTGAGAAAATCAAGACTCAACTTTCTGATGCTGGTGCTACCGTTGAAATCAAGTAATTGAATCTCAATACAAGAAAAAATCCAATCATTTGATTGGATTTTTTTAGAGTTCATGACAAGCCATGATAATCTCCTCTCGGATGACGGGAGCAAGGTTGATCGACATATTTTTTCTATCGATCAACTGTATATCATCAGCATCCTCAAGAGGATCTATATGGGTTTTCCATGTACGATCAAACCGAGGAATATTGATATCATGATTTTTCCCTTCATAGCGAACTCGTGTTTTTAGTTCCTCAAAGACAACATCTACCCTGTCATCAAGTCCAATAATCTTTATCGTGAATTCGAGTAAGGTCAGGAAATCTATATCTTCAAAATAGCCATCAAAAACTTCTCCAGAAAAGGAAAAGTTTTTCGAATCTCAAGAGTAAGTTGCAAGAATATCGGCAACAGGGAGAGTAAACATGAACAAACTAAGATATAACAACTAAAAACTAAAAGTTTTGTCACTCCGTAGGAGTCCCTTTTTAATCTCACCTTAAGAGATTTTGGTAATTCCTTTCACGATAAGTGAAGAAAAAGCGATTCCTTTGCTCCATTCCATTTCGCGACGGAATGACAAAAAGCAGATTATTTGTCCATACTTTTCATCGCATCGAGAATAGAAGTATTTCCTATCTTCTCAAAAAGTACGCGTGCCTCATCTTCGGCACCACTTGCCATGAGTGCAATACCAAGGTCATTGATGATCGTTGTATCGTCTGGAGCAAGGGTATATGCTCGTTTTAGTAGGATGATACCTCGCGGGATCTGTCACTTCATCACATAGGCCCATCCAAGATTTCGGATGATCTCTGCATTATTTGGGATAAGAGTGTTTGCCTTTCCGAGGATATCTATCGCATTATCAAAATCACCTTTTGCAACGGCAATAAAACCCTCGAGATATATCCCGGTTCCAGAGTCTGGATGAAGGGCACGAGCATATGATATGACTTCTTCGGCCTTTTCGAGATTTTGCTCAAAAAGATAGATATCCGCGAGCTCTTCATAGAGACGATAATCGTCCGTATGCTTGGTGAGTGCACTGAGAGCAGTTTCTTTTGCTTCATGATAGCGACTCTCGTGCTTAAGCGACTCGATGGTTTCGATGATGGTTTCGATTGGGAATTTCATATCTATGAAGTATAGAGAATTTGAACTGAAAATCAAAGGGAAAGATAAATTGAAAGTACCCTATTGATGACATGGTGCACAGAGAGTTGATTCTTCATGATTATAGGATATTCTTCACAAGAATATTTCTTAAGATGATTTTATCAATATATATAAAAAAAATATGACTACTCGTGAGATCTTCTTAGACTCTTTCCTGTTTCCTCTGCAATGGATTTTCCTTCTTCCTTGAGTGCGAGTTGCCCACAGGCAGCATCGATATCATCACCCATCGTATGACGGATAGTTGATGGGATTCCTGCCTGTTCAAGCGTGTTCTGAAACTTCTTCATCATAATCTTGCTCGTTGGTTTATAGCCATCACTGCTCGTGCCTTCTCAGGCATTATATGGAATGAAGTTTACGTGAGCAAGTTTTCATTTCAGGAGTTTTGCCAGTTCATGAGCGTATTCAACTCGGTCTGTGACCCCGTTGATCATGATATATTCATAGAAAATCCGTTTATTGGTCTTCTCAACGTATCTATCAAGCGCGGCCATAAGTGCATCAAGAGGATAAGTTTGTTCGACAGGCATAATCTCTCGTCTCGATTCATCCGTTGGAGCATGGAGAGAGATAGCAAGTGAAACCTGAGGAAAATCATCTCCAAATCGATCAATTCCTGGAACAATTCCACAGGTTGAGACAGTTATTCTCCGATTGGAGAGATCGAGTTTTTTCTGGGAACAGGCGATTTCTATCGATCGTTTCACATTTTCATAGTTGAGAAATGGTTCACCCATACCCATATAGACAACATTTCTGAGTTTCTTTTCCTCTTTTGCAAGCGTATGAATTGCCCACATGATCTGGTCGATGATCTCATAGAATTCGAGATTCCGGATGAGTCAAAGTTTTCCTGTAGCACAAAAAGAGCAAGCCATCGGACAACCAGCTTGGGAACTCACACAGAGTGTATTCCTTCCCGAGAGATGTCGCATGATAACCGCCTCAATCATCTTTCCATCATGAGTTTTGAAGAGACACTTTGTCGTCTGTCCATCTTCTCCTGTTGTTCCAGAGTGAACAGATAGGGAAGTATAAAAACAATGCTCTTTGAGGAGCTCTCGGATCTCTTTCGGGAGCGTCTCAATACTATCAAAATCAGTTATAAGATTTTTATAGATGGCATTTTCTACTTGAGTATAACGGAACTTTTTATATCCATTTTGCTCGAGAAGTTCTATGATTTGCTTTTCGTCGTGGATGGAGAACATAGAGAGAATAAAAATTATACGGTTTATGGAGTGTGCCTTTTTGCCTTATTGTTGATAACGAGGCGGATTTGTATTGCTTTATCTTTGGGAATATTTCTGGTTTCTTGTGAGAGACTTGAGTCACAAGAGCAATGGCCCATCACAGAATCTTTGTTACTAATGATCCAATTATCTCAGGAATGAGTGAGTCAGAGAGTTCTCAAAAAACGGGAGTTCCGAAGATTTTAGATGATAGTGGATGTTTACTCATTCGATGAGTCTGTTTATCTCAGAATGAATTCACTTGATAACTTGTACTTTCTCAACAGCACATCCTCACTTGATGAGAAAAAACGAGACATGTTGAATGTCTCGTGTATACTACCAATCGTGAAGAGCCTGAGAATCAAATGTAATCATAGAACTTTATATCCCAAGCAAGATGGCAGCAGTAGAGAATCCAATAATCCCACCAACAAGAGCTTCTATAGGTGTATGCCCCATTGATTCATTGAATGCTTCTCCTTCTACTGGATTGAGCTTATTGAGTGCTCGGGCATGAAGTCATGATTGGTACCGCACATTCATAGCGTCGTAGATGATGACAATCGAAAACACGAGACAGATAGTAAACTCATCACTCCAAACAGTATACTTGATACCCATAGCCGTTGCAAGTGCAACAACGAAGGTTGAATGAGCTGATGGCATCCCACCACTTCCGAGCATGCTCGCAAGAGTAAATCTTCCTTTTGCCGCATGTACAATACCTTTTATGATGATGGCAAAAATCAGTGCCGATGAAGGTACGCCGATTGTATACTCCCTAAAGAATGCATGAAGAGACTCAAACATGGTGAATTATTTTACGTCGATAATAGTGTATTCCTTCTTGCCAGATGGAGCAGTCATCATTGCTGTATCTCCAGGATTCTTTCCAATGAGAGCTTTTCCGAGAGGGGACTCATTACTGATTTTATTATCAAGGATGTTCGCCTCCTGCGAACCAACGATAATATAGGTGAGTTTCTCTTTTGTTCCAACTTCGGCGATAGTTACTGTTGATCCAACATTCAATCCAGTGTTCTTTCTTTTTCCACTTTTCTCATCTTCAATAAGAGTATAATTCCCTGGCTTGAGTAGGTCTTCAAGTTCAGCAATACGAAGCTCAACTTGAGCCTGTTCATCTCGAGCCTCTTGGTATTCTGCATTTTCAGAAAGATCCCCATAGGAAATAGCTTCCTTGAGCTTACTTGCGATATCAACACGTTTTTCTTCTCTGAGGAAACGAAGTTCTTCTTGAAGTTCAGAGAGTCATGCTTGAGTTAGGAGTACTTTTTTATCAGACATAATAAATAAAGATTAGATGAGTAAGGAATTAGAGATAAGGATTATTTCTTCAACAGAAGAGCTTGGAATGCTTTGAATTTTGTCTTTGGTAGCTGGATTGCTATCGCTTGCGACTCTATCTCCATCACGATACGAACGAGCGTATCAGGCTTTGGAGGGTTGAGATAGAACGAGCGAAAAGGGAAAATCTTTGTTTCATTGATGGAGTACACATCTTTACCGAGAGCCTTACTATTGGCAAGAAATACATTGTATGACATCGAACTCACAATGAGTGTGGCTCACATCTTTGGATCTGTGTATGTCGAATAGGTAGTCCCCACATCGAATATATGAAGATCAAAAATACCATTGTTGTCCGTGAGAGTAAACTCCATCGTCGGCATCACTTTTGCGAGGAACTTCCCTGAGATAGGAAGTGTTGTGGTTGTTTGTGAACTATTTGCTGTTTGTTCACCACTCAGTGTCGGGGAAGTAGTTACTCGACCGGTCGTTACACTCCTTCATTGACTCAGTGCTTCTATCTGTTTTGAGAGATCATCGATCTTTGCGTCAGTTTTGATCTGGTACTTCAGAGTTTCGATAGCTACAGAAGTATCGGTTTCTGGAGCAGTGGAAGTGGTTGCCTTACTTATTCAAAAAAGTCCCTGCTTTCCACTCATCGAGTAAATAATACTTCCGATAAAGGCAAGTGCTGCAAGCGCGAGAGTAATGAGAGCTATGCGCATAGGTTATAAAATGAACATCTCAGAAATAGAAAATCCAGAATTTATTTCTTTCTTCCAACACTCGCAAATTCGATCTCAACTGGTGTATCACGACCAAGGAGATTGATCATGAGTTTTACCATTCATTTTTGGATATTTACTTCCACAATCTTTCCTTCACTTCCTTCAAATGGACCACTGTTCACGGTTGCATAATCTCCAACTTGCATATCAGTTTTGTATTCTTCGCTCTTTTCTGTGAGTATTCCCTTGAGTTTCTCGAGTTCTTCGCCACTTACAGGAACAGGAACTGTTCCAGCACCGAGGAATCCTGTAACGTTTGGAGTATTGCGAACGATATACCAACTCTCATTGGTAACGATCATACGAACGAGGATATATCCTGGGAAGATATTTTTTTTTCTCTTTACTTTTACTCCTTTAGCTCGTACAGAGATACTATCATGAGTTGGAACAAAGACGTCGAGAATGTGGTTTTCGAGTCAAAACGCTTCACGACGTTGCATGAGTGATTCTCGGACATTTTGTTCCGTTCCAGAGATAACACGGATAACATACCATTCTCATTCTGTTTTTGTAGAAAAATCAAACATGATTCGAAAAGAGAGATTAGGGATTAGGATTCTATTGGGGGGGGGGTGAACTACTTACTTTGCGACTCCAGTTCCGATAGTTACAGTGTTTGAACTTCCTGTAGCGATGATTATATTTGCAGCTGATTTGGTTGATCCAGAAGAGACAGATCCAGAAGTAGACTTCTTTTTCTTATCAATGGCATTAAGGAGTCCACTGAGGTCTTCTTGAGTTGCAGCATTTTCACCACTTACTGTTGTTGGTATGGCTTCATGAGGAAACTGATCACGGATAAAGGAGAGGCTCGCATAGATCCCGTATCCCAAGATAGCGAGAAATAATGCAATGACGATGATAACTCCAACAGTATATACCATGTATTTTTTGGTTTCGTTCGGAGTTGGCCACACTACATGCTCGAGTTCTGTAAGGGCTGTCTGGATAAATTTAAACATACGAAATAGTTAGGAAGTTCTAAAGTCTCAAATCTTTGAAACAAAAGTTTTGACACATTGCTTTTACGTGGGGAATTATATAGAAAAGTGTTCTCGAGTCAAAGCATTTTAAAATCCGCTCGGGAGCGGATATGTTGTCAGGGATTATAGTGATAATTTGAGGAAGTCAAGCTTCTTGTTCTAGATTCTAGAAAATCTCTGTGACTCGCTGAATTGCTTTTCCTCGAGGATCAGTAAGTCTGGAAAGTGTTTTGCAGGTAGCGATACCCCCTTTTCAGATATAGGTATCTATATTTTCCACTTTTCATCCACTTCATGATGAATGAAAAAAAGAATCCTCATCCACCAAGATACCAACATGAGCAATCATATATGCTCGATGCGCTACGGACTTTCTGTAAAAGAATATAAGATCCCCCATCTCTCCTTGTTCAAGTGGAATAAGCTGAGCGTCAATGGCTGGATTATCAAGAATCTTTCGGCACATATCTCACACATAATAATGATGAGGTAGCCATCATGTTGACTTTCCTAAGATATACCGAACGGCACTTACACAATGAGTAACTCATGGAGCATCAGAGTCTTTGGCGGAGATGATATACTTTGTATCTTTCAATTCATCAATACTTTTTACAAACTCTTCTTCACAAAAAGATGGGTACCGAATACGGAGAAGTCAGAAGGTTTCCATAGGAGAAAATATTACACAATAAAAAAACACCCGAAAAACGGGTGCTTGAAATATTCAAAAACAACCCGTTATACGAGCATAAATCGGATGAAACTTGACCAAGTGATGAGGTGATTTGAGATTAGCATGGAGGGATTATAAGGAAAAGTTGAAAATTGCAATAGGTTTGTAGTGGCGCCAGTGAGAATGAGGGAGGGGTTTAGTATTGGACATAAGTTTGTTAAATTAAGCAATACTTCTGGTGTAGTCTTTGTAGTTGTTTATAAAAAGAATTTTTTAGTTTTTCATAGATATCTTCAGAGAGTTGTGATTTGATAAAGATCGCTCGAAATAATTTCATTCATTCTTCTGAATGGTACTGACTATAAAGAATGTATACCAACTTAGAAAATTCTGTTCTTACATCCTTTCTTAATAATTCATAGTTTTCATATGGGGGATTTTCTTCATGCTCAAAGAACTTATCTAAGCGTTTTGTATCCAATAAGAAATCGTAAAAATAGAATTTATCACCGTCGGTATTTTTTGCTGCATTTTGTGCCATCTCCGCATGATCCCCATCTCAAAAAGCAAGAAGAAGGAATTCTCAGGCTAAATATTGTCCCTGAGAATACGTTTCTTGAATTTTATCTGGATCAAATTCTACAGAAAAATATTCTTCTCTCGTTTCCATTCTCCTATTTCGATATTTTTTTCCTGACTTCTTGAAATCTCAGAGCCAAGCGCGTCCTCTGACGATGTTGGTGGTAGGAATAATTCCACGAAAGAATAAGGATATGAACATATCTGCCGGTCACTTACCTCCCTGAAGGTGTACTAATCTTCAAATTTTATCAGGGTCAAAGAAAACCGAATTATTCTTTCAAGCTGCTCAGAGAATATCTGCCACCGTTTTACCGGTAGAAGTCAAAATAAGTCAGTCGAGAGAATCTACTCGGTTCATTCCAGTCGGATCACTTTCTCTAAATGCTTATTCAGCTTTCTTCATAAACTATCGGGATAATTGTTCCTATAAATTATTTCACCAGTATTGCCTTGATTCTCCTCACTCCTGCAGAGCTCGATTCTTCTTTTATGATCTTGAACCTTCCCATTTCCTTCGAGTTTTCAACATGAGGACCACCACAGAGTTCCCGAGAATACAAGACTCAATCCCCCCCAACCATAGAGTAAACTTTCACTATGTCTGGATACTTTTCCCAGAAGGTTCACACAACTCATGAGTTCTTCGCCTCATTTTTATCCATGTTTGTTAGAGTGACCACAAGCCCGGAATTAATCGCTTCATTCACATAGTTCTCAACTGCCCGAATCTGTTCAGGAGTCATCTTCTCGGGATGGGTAAAGTCGAAGCGAAGACGTTCTGCGGTGATATTGGATCCTGCTTGATGAACGTGATCACCGAGAACTTTCCTGAGTCCAGCGAGCATGAGGTGGCAAGCAGAGTGGAGTGCAGTTGTATCACCTGAATCATCTGCAAGTCCTCACTTGAACTTCCCAGCAGAAGCAGTGCGAGAGAGGTCTTGATGTTTCTGGAAGGCATCATCGAATCCCACCACATCAACTGTAAGTCCTTGTTCTTCTGCAAGTTCAAGCGTCATCTCGAGTGGGAACCCATAGGTATCAAAAAGGGTAAACGCTTTTCCTCCAGAAATCTGAGTTATTTTCTGTCCACTTCGTTCGAAAGCGATTTTGAACCCATTTATGATCTTCTCAAATTCTTTTACACCATCTTTGAGGGTCTTTCCAAATCTTTCTTCTTCGCTTGAGAGTTCCATCCTGATTTTCTCCGCATTATTTTTTACACTGTTGTAAATCCCTGAAAATTGCTCGATGTAGATGTTGGCAATCTCTGTCGTAAATGGTTGTTCGTACCCCATCTTGTATGCCTCACGGATAGCACGGCGGATAAGACGACGGAGGATATATCCCTGATCGACATTCTTCGGAACTACTCCATCAGCGATCATATGAGTTGCCGCACGAAGGTGATCTGCGATGATGCGGGCTCCGCGTTCATTGTAGTTGGCTTCTCCAACTATCTCATGGATTCGAACAAGTACAGGAGCAAATAGATCTGTCTCATACACACTCTTCATGTGATTGAGAGTCACCGTACATCGCTCGAGTCAGAGTCCAGTATCGACACACTGTGCAGGGAGATTGACGAGAGTATTCGCATCGACACGATTGTACTGCATGAAGACATTATTCCAGATCTCCATCCACATCTTTGAATCTGTTTTTTTATTGGATCCGCGAGGAGGTTTTCCTTCGCCCATCCAGTAAAATATCTCTGTATCAGGTCAGCAAGGGCCAGTTGGTCCTGCTGCCCACCAATTATCTTCAGCAGGAAGGTAAGCGATATGATCTTTGGGCATGCCAACCGACTTCCAGATACCTGCAGATTCATCGTCGCGAGGAGCATTGGCATCTCACTCAAATACCGTCACAGAGATCATCTCTGGATCGAGAGCTAGCCATTCTTTTGAAGTGAGAAATTCCCAACTCATGGCAATTGATTCGTCCTTGAAGTAGTCGCCGAGCGACCAGTTCCCGAGCATCTCGAAAAAGGTACAATGCGTATCATCACCAATATCATCGATATCACCAGTTCGTACACACTTCTGAACGTCGGCAAGACGAGTTCCAAGTGGGTGTTTTTCTCCGAGGAGATAGGGAACGAGCGGTTGCATTCCGGCCGTATTAAGAAGTACGGACGGATCATTTTCTGGCACGAGCGGTGCAGAAGGGATGATGGCGTGATTTTTACTCTTGAAGAATTCGAGGTATTTCTGGCGGATTTCGCTGGCGAGGATCATAGCGTGTAGTATTATAGAATTTGCCAAGTATATAAAAAATCCCCCCTTTCGCAAGGAAGAATTTCGGAATTGTGCTTATAATATGCCCCTTTTTCGTTCTCTCTGATCAAGAAAAAGAAGTACGAGAGCAAGAACTATAAATATTCCGAGGACTATGCCAAGCATCTCACGGGGAGAGGTTGTTACAAAAGGGAAGATGAGTCACCTCTCAGATAAGAATCCTTGCAGATATGGAGTGGATATATTCATACCGAGAGCGGTTATGATCCACCCGAGAATCGTTCCGATAACCATAAGAAGAATCGGTTCTCAGAGCGTAAGAAGACGAGATCTCAATGTAAATATACCAAAAGTTCCAATCATACGATAGATGGATCGTGATTCACGAAATATCCCACCCAGGAGAAAGAGGATTATCACAGAGATGATTCCTCATACTATCGTGAATATTACCAGGAATGAAAGTTTCAGTGTATCCAGTTCTTCTTGAAGTTCATTGATTTTATCGCTATCAAAACTCAAGGTAAGATTATGATATTTTTCCTTAAGAATCTCTTTTTCTCACGGATTTTGCATATATGCAGTAATCTTGTATGGATTCCCGAGTGATTGTCAGATCTCATCTAATCGACTTTTTAGAGTATCCTCTCGTAGTACAAGTCAGAATCATGGATAGTCAGGGTGTATCGAAGCGATTCGTGCATTTATTGGAGTGGCAGGATTTGTTGTTACATTGAAGAGTTTTGATTCCCCAACAGTGACGACAACTGGCTGTCCGATAAGGAACTTTTCACTTATCTCAGGGAATTCTACAGCACTTCCAGCGAATTGAGCGTTGTAGTAGTCGAGCATATTTCTGGATATCCCTATTTCATTTTCCCCTAGAGTTCCTCAGGAAAGAGCAAATACTGGTATATCAGTCTCAAGGCCAAAAGAAAACAAGGAAAACTTTGCGAGAACAGGATATTTGATAAGAGTAAATATCTCAATATTCTTGAGACTTGTATCTCATAACAAAGTATCAAGGTCACTTTTTCATATTCCTCATGCATCTTCGGAGAAGAGAGTAAGGAGATTACTATCCGCGGTTATCTCTACTCTGGTAGGGTCGACGATGGAAGAGAAACTATAATAGGTAACGGCGGAGCTGATATTTTTATATACGAAGGAAAGTCCCACAGATAATACTATTAGGAGTATGATCGTGAATATAAAACCGAGGCTTTTACCGATGTGTGTTCTCGCATTAGCGAAGAGAAATGTGATGATCTTCATGAAAATCAAGGAAAGTGTCAAAGAACTTTGGATCGAATTCACCGTGACTGGAGATAATCATCGTGGCGTTATTTTTCTCTTGGTATTGTGTGATAAAATCTATGAGCTTCTTCTGAAGTACCGTGTCAAGATGGGATCAGGGTTCATCGAGAAGGAGTATATTTGGTTTGTGGATAAATGCACGAATAAGATTGATCCGTTCGCGTTGTCCAGCTGACAATTCTCAGACAGGAGTATATTCATATTGTTTCATCTCAAAATACGTAAGAAGCTCACCATACCAGTCCATATCTATTCAGAGAGAAAGTGTTTCTGGAAATATGAGGATATTATCTCGTACATGCATACTCTCGAAGAAATCTGCATCAACAAAGGCATAGCCAAATATATAAAATCTCTCTTTTTGAAGCTGGGTATTTGAGAGTTCTCCAACTTGGATTTTTCATGAAGTTGGCCGTAAGATACCTCACACAAGTTTCAGAAGAGTTGTTTTTCCACTTCCAGATGGTCATGATATGAGGATCTTTTTTCACGGTGATAATTCAAAGGAAAGAGGAAGAATAACCACTTTTTTCTTTCCATAGCTATAGTTCACATCTGAAGCAGATATGTGTAACGTGCTATTTTCGCTGGTTGGTGATAATGAGATTATTTTCCTGATCATGCGAGTGTTGAATTAGCTCAAGGTAATGTATCTATTGTGGGTTCTATATTTTCTCCTTGCAGAACCGTAGGTGATGAAATAGGTGATATGGGAAGAGGAGGGATTATTTCAGCATCTTGAACATCCATTGTTTGTGGGTCAGATATACCTGGGATATTGGTAGAATCGTTATTTGTTGCTGTTCCAGGAGAAACTTCTGTATTTATGTTTTGGGATATAGTTCATCGCTTCACCAGCAGCGTAATACCAACTATGATTATAAGAGTTATCATCCCAAGAGCAATATAGATATATATTTCATTGGACGCTGCACTCTTCGCAGAGCCCACGTTTCGAAAAATCCGTAACTTAAATCCAATCTCATTATCGCCGAGGCTCAGTCCAAATGTCGTATTCCGGAGAAGTGACTCATCTCCATCAAAGGCTGCATCAAGCTGAACAAGGACATTAAGAGAAATTATATCTTCAATATTTGCTAATCATAAGAATTGTTCAAGCGGAATCCCACTTCAGCTCATGATTTCTTTTGGAAAATCTCATGCTGTTTTTATATCTTTCCACATATGAAGAGTCGTTCCAGAGAGGCTTGTAAGTTTTCCTTCATCAATACGAACCGTGAGCTTTCCAGCATCTCCATGAAATGAAAGAGATCAGATATCATATGTAAATGGTTCTGTCACCTTTCATAGTCTGTGATTTCGATCTTGAGATATGTAATATACGCCAAATAATGAGTTACCAGAAGTGTCGGTTTTGTTGAGGTACCTTGCATATCTCGAGACGGAAGTGGTATTCTTCTCAAAGAGTCATTTGAGTTGTTTACTCATCTCTACTCAATCCAGCATGGTAGCGAAGAAAGTGCCTTTTTCAAAAGAGTCCGTTGGAGCTAGCTGCTTCTTCTTAGTGTCTCATGTAGTAGCAGCATCGATCACATGCCTGATGGTGGATCGATTGATCCCTAGGATAAAGAAGTCATCGATAAATGCGTATGCGAAGCCAATCTTCCCAATATAAGGAATCGGAAGATCTTCGGCATAGTAGATCTTCTTTCAGTTATAATCTTCGATGAGTGGTTTTGCAAGGAATCATTTTATGAGATTAGCTTCACTTGATCATCGAAAATTCTCAAGAATCTTATTGCGGAGTATATCTATGAGTTCTTTTCACTTTTCCTCACTCGTTACTTGTACTGAGATATACGTATTGATCTTCTCAACATTCCAACCATCAAATATATCAGGATCAATTCCTCCGAGAGTCCATGCAAACTCTCAACCGAGATAATCAAGTATATTCTTCCCGCCAAGTACCTCTTTGCTAAATTCATCAAATCATACTCAGAGCTCTTTGTTCGCCTGGATTTTTTCTTGAAGTTTTTTGAGGTCAAATCAAAAGACGAACGAGAGAATTCCGGTCTGGATATGTGGATTGGTAATGAATGAAAGAGAGTCTTTCGTGGCTCAGTCTAGTATTTTTTGTATCTCTTGAATATCTTTATCTTCAGTTGCGGGGATCGGAGTCATGAAAAAATCTATTTCCATGCCATCTCAATATCGATTGAGGACAATTCCCATTGGGTCAAGAGAGGCTCGCCAGATGTCTCGGTATTTCAGAACGTTATACTTGTAATCTTCTATCTCAGCCCGAGATATCTGAGAGAGATCGTATTGAACCTCAGGAATAGTTTTTACTCATTTGAGAGAACCAATACTTTTATTTACCACTAGGCCATCGTTCTGGATACTAAACTGAGACATTACACTTCCAGTGAGCGTTGAGAACCCCAATTGGTCGATTTCATCGAGTGATTTTGGGCTTTTCCCAAAGGCATCACTATAGGCCCAAGTAAGTTCCTGGAGAGACCAGAGATTCTTATAGTCGCGATACTTCCTATAGTGGGTCAGGTAGGTCTCAAATGTGAGCATCTTCTCGAAAAATGTATCACCAACAAACATAAACGCATCTTGTATTTGCTTGGATTTCTTCCACCAAACGTAGTGAAAATCCGGAGCATTCTTCATGCTTTTCTCAATGGCGAGATTTGTTAATCACTCAAGAGACTTCTTCGAATTGGCGATAAAGATATATCCATCTTTTGATCCAACTACCCGAGCTTTTGCTGTTGGAGAAAGGGCGTCCTTATCAGCCTCTGATAAGATAACGACCATATCTGGAGCTGTTGCATCAAGATTGTTGACGACAATTACCATCTCATGTTTCAGATTTTTTTGCAACTGTTCAAAATCTTTGAGTTCAAAAAATGTCAGCAGGAAAGTTTTTATACTCTCTGAAACGTCGATTCCTGAGATGCGATTGCTCGTATTGGACTTTTGATTCAGTATATCGATAAGATTCACGGGATTCTTCACATAGAGCATCATACTATCTGCAGGTACATGCGCAAAGATCGCTGGAATCTCTGGAATAGTAGCACCAGACAAGAGCGCAGTATAGTCTTTCTTTTCTGATGTATTTCCTGGTACAGTATTTTCTCCAATGTGGCCAATATACTGGATTTCATAGTCAGGAGTTGCTCCACTTCCAGTATTTTTGTAGGTAAAATTTTTCTTGAATAATTCTAGAGTTCATTTCACTGGCAAGTAACTATTATTGAGCTGATTAATAGAGTCAGGATATTTTTCATAATCTGAAAAGTATACTCATAGAGCAATTGTAATATCTCTTACATTTGTGAGTGCCGCAGCACATTCCGAACGATCAGAATAATTGGAACTTGATTGACAAGGAAGTTTTCAGCTCGAATTACTTGAACTAAATACAGGAATCGTTAGATCTATTTGCTGTTTCTTCTCGAGCTCAGCCTTTGCTTCAGCAAGAGTGTAGGTATTTTTCTTATAGTTGAGAGTATAGGTTCCACTGCTTTCATCTTGGTATGCTCTCAGAGAATTCATGACATTATCTACGGCACTCACAATAGGCATACTCAATATGTTCTTGCTGGTGCCGATAGCATATAGAGCTTTATCAACTTCCTTACGAGAAGGAACCGATCAAAGATCAGTAATGGTAGTAATGTCCAAAAGGATATTTTGTATTCAAAACCTCACTCTATCGAGCTTATTTATGTCAACGATTCCATCAGGAAAATATCTTTTTATTTCGTCTGCGGTTGCACCAGAGATATCCCATGAGAGAGAATCTTTGTAATATTTATTTACAAATTTTCTATCTATTTTAATAGAATATGAGAGCAAAGCATTCATTGCTTGAATATCAAGGGCAGGCTTTCCTCAAGTAATTACATACTCAAACTCATCTTTCAGACTTTCGATCTTTACGGATCCTCTATTGAGATAAATGGTTTCTTGATAGAGTTCTTCAGGTGTAGGAAGGTACCTATTTGATATCTCTCAGCTCCAAGGACAAAGAGTAGATGAATCATTTCCACTGTTCTCCTTCTGACACTTTTGCCGTTTCAGATCTTTTATCTTTTGTTCGATAGCAGTGATCATATCATTCGAGTTTGTATTTTCCACAAAATTAACTCCGAAACTTGCATCGAGAAGCTGTCCTCAGATTGATGAGCCGAATCAGAGCGTTTTCCAATCAGATATAGACGGTCATTTTGGCACTCTATCAAGAATACTTTTTATGTTTTGAGACTTTTGAACATCGTTAACATACATGTTAAAATTAGACCCCATTGGAAGGAGTTGATCATAAAAAGATTCATTTCCGGTATAGGTTTTCAGTACAATAAACATGATTGCCTTCTCGATCACACTTGTATAGCGATAATTTGGACAGAGAGTGCCATTTGCAATACAATTATACCCATATCTTTCCATACTTTTAGGAGAAAAATTCGTATCTATCAGAGTTTTTAATTTTGCAAAATCATCTCATGTAGGGTAGGTGATTTGAGGGATGGAATCCGTGGATGAGGATGATGGTAAAGGAGAAAGAGCAGATACAGGAAGAATTACCGTTCCAATAAGTGAAACGAGAATAAAAAAAGAAAAGAATTTTTTCATAAAAGAAAATAAAGAATTATTTGATTGGCTTACGAATAAGTGTAGAGAAATCTATTATACCAGTTGTAGAACGAGCTAACTCATCCACACGATAATATGCTCTCGCTTCAGGAAGGGATAGTTTGGTATCTATGAGACTAGCATGGTAAGCGATCTCATCAGAGTGAGCAGGGAGGAGGGCATAGATGCTCCATGGAATCTTATCTTCTCGAAGAGCATTCGTATGCATGAGGATGCTTGTTGTACAGTTGTTCCAGAGGGTATTATAGAACTCTGGTTCTCTATTCAGTTTATCTGTTCGTATGAGCATAGAGCGAAAGAGAGTTTGTATATTCTCTTTTGATGTCTTTACAGGATACATATAGACCTCATTTTTTCGGTAGTTGGTTCGGAGCTTGATCACATCCTCCTCATCAGCAACCACATACATGAGCTCAAACTGGTTGAGAACTCCAAGAACTGCGTCAAATGATTCTCCACGTTCCTTTCGTACCTCAGCCGAGATAACCACATGTTGTCCTCCAGAAAATGAGAATGAGAGCATAGTATGTGCTGGCCCATCAAGATTCGAAAATGGAATGATCATATAGTGAACGGACTCTATTTTATTGAGATCATAATCAGCATTATAATATCCAGGAGTAAAGTCTGTATCACTTGACCAACGATGATTCCGCACGTTTTGGATATGTACCGTATTTCCTGACCAAGATATCTCTGGAAGGATTGATTCTGCTGGTAACCAGTCTCGATATAAGGATGGTTTTTGTGAGAGCCACCATGCGAGTCCAACAGTGAGAATGAGGAGAAAGATCACGAGAAAAAGTCGCTCGAACCAGTACCAACATACAGCAATGATTTTCCATATTATATGTAGCGTGCATTTCAGGAATTTCCAGAAACCTGGTTTTTCCTCAGGAACAAATTCTTTTTTAGAAGAGCGGATGATACGACGAGTAGGCATAACGAGATATATTATTTTGAAGTATTTTCTGTTTTAAACCAATTACTTGCATGAAAGAAATAAGAGAAAATCATGAGTGCTCCACCAACTACCATAAGGACGACAATTTTATTGTTTGTCGACATTGTCCCCATATCGTAGAAGATTATCTTTCATACGGTTAGGCCAAGGAGAAGAAGTCAAAGAAGTTTTTCTGATCGATATATGGATCAGCGAAGTACTCCTACGGATATCATCCAAACAGCGAGTACTATCCACCAAAATGTTATAGCAATCGCACGTGGTCAACCAGTTGAGCCTGTGCTTATTCCAAGATCATTCATTCCAACAATGAGGAACGCATTTACAAGGAGTAAAAGAGTGGTATATCCAAATATTACCAATAAAAATGATGGTCGGCTTATCTTAGTTCCAGCTTGAACAAGTCTACTGAGTCGTAATCAGAGGAATAGGGTAACAAGAACAAATACACCACTGACAACTTCCGAAGACTTCAGTATTGTTCCGAGAGTGAGTCCGTCAGCAGTATGAGGAGTGAGAAGATTGAGGAAGAAAAAGAACGGACCAATAAAACCAAATGTCATAAGTATCACGGATATTCTGAGCAAATGTCATTGGGATTCCATAGGAGATTTTGTTACAGTTGCATAGACCATAACAAAGAAAGCTGGAAGTATAAAGAACGCAAACGAGAAAGAGAGTTCTTGTAAAACATTGATAAGAAATGTCATGAGAATGATTATCAGCGCAACTGATGAGTACATTTTCATTATTGGCGTAGTTGAGTTCTTCTCTGCTTTTGTTGGTAGTTTCCATGTCATAGGATACGCAAGGAGCGCAGGAAGAAGAGCGATAGTCGTCCAAAATGTCTGAGCACTCATCCCAACAGGATCACTATACATATGATAGAGCGCGAGAATCCCACCGATTCAGGTGAATAGCCAATAGGTCATAAGTCTCTCTCCTTTTGTAGGATCAACCATGAAGATAAGCGCAAAAATCAGACCAGCGTATGATATTATAGAGCTCGAAAAGAAATTGAGTTCAGGGAAATATACAAAGAATCAGGCAATAAGGGAAACTATTCCTCAAACATAGAGAGCAACATGTTGGTACCTGGTCGTCATATTTCGGAGAACATACCAACCTACAAAATAAGCCACAGCAATAATTCCGTATAACCCAGCAAGAGTTGTCGTTCCGATTCCTTCTTTCCCAAGAAGAGAAATATTAAACATGAACCAAAGGAGAGGCGCTATGTATCAAGCGGTCAGATATCCTTCAAACTTGGATTCAAATTTTTGAGATGAAAAGATAATCGCAAATATAGAGAATATTACGAGTCCAGTAAAAAGCACCGCAGAAAAACCAGTACTTGAGAGAAACTCAGATGCAACGGCGTGTTTGTAGGATAGTGTATATAGACTCGTTGTTCCAACAAGAAGTCCAACCATATTTAGGGGAATGAGGTCATAGATGGCAATCTCTCTTCAGAGAAGAAATATAGCAACATTTGCCACAAAGAAATAGAGGAGATATGTATTAAACGAAAGTGAGCTCGTTCCCCATTCTCCACCAATAACGAAAGGGGTAATATATGCACCAATAAGTACGAGAGCAAGGATCACCTTTGATTTTCGAAAAGATGCAAAATATGCAGCAGCAATAGTAAATATAGATGCTACAACAATAGAAGCATTTTCTGGTATAGTGGCAGATCAGAGGTCAGTTGTTCGTGATCAGTAGATAAGCGTACCATAGAGGAGGAGGATGCCTCACCCAATCACTACGTCCGCAAAATATGAAAGTCTTTCAGAAAAAGAGAGACCACCACCAATAATAACAACAGAGAGAAAAAATCCAAGACCGAGTCGAATCGGTTGTGCAAGGTCAACCCAGATACTGTTATAGAGGAGATATCCAAGACCAATTACAAAAAAGAGGACTCAAACTACAGGGATAAATTTTTCAATAACTTTATCGATGGTGAGCCCTCATTCTACCTTGTCAGAAAGAGACATAAGCGAAATATTATGAATAAAACAAGCTAAAGTTAACTTTAAATCATGAAAAAGCAAAGTTTCATACATTGACAATTAATCTACTTCTTCCTTATACATACGAAATACTCCTCGAAGCTCCTATCTCGGCATGCCTTTGGCTTAAACCTGGAGAGTTTCGCATAACGTTCCTTTACAGGAACAATAAGATCATTAATGTCTTCTCAGATAAAGACCTTGAGTATGAGATTTCATCATTTTTTAAGGAAAACTTCTGCTACATTGAGGATAGCAAGATTGAGTTCTATCGATCGATATTGGTCTACTCATGTTATGCCTGTCGTATTCGGGGCAATATCTGAAGTTATGAGATCAAATTGTCAGATATTGAGTCCATCGAGAAAGGTTCTTATTTTTTCAAATTCAAACACACTTTCCTTGAGGAGATGGATGTTAGGGTATCCAAAGTTTGGATCAATTTTCTGAATATCAATACCGACAACTTTTCATTCCCGTCCGATGATTTTCGCAATCACCTGGAGGAAGCTCCCAGGAGCGGAAGCTACATCAAGAACATTCATCTTTGGCTGTATGAGATTGTATTTCTCTTGTATCTCAAGGAGCTTGAATGCACTTCGTGCACGATAGCCGAGTTTCTTTGCTTTTTCAAAGTAAGTATCTTGCACTGTAAAGGTTTTAGGCATAGTTAAGTAGATGGGTAAAAGGCAGTTCGATCTGGAGTTTTAAGTCTTTGATAAAATTTTGACAAACAAATGAATCCGAATAAGATGCTCAGTCGGTGTGACTGACACCTTATTTCTTTCATGTAAAAAATCAAGCGATTCATATGGAAAATCAAGCGAAAAAGTGAACATATATGGTTATCGACCTCGAGATGACGGGACTTAACCCTTTTCAACATGGAGTCATAGAAGTATGAGCGATTGTTCTCAATGATACATTCGATGTTATTGGGGAATTTTTCATGGATCTCTGTCCACCAGATAATATCATCATTGACCCAAAATCTCTTGAATATAACTGATTTACGCTTGATCGCATTGCTGTAGGAAGGTCATACGAGGAGTTTTGTGATTACTGGGATGCATTTTATGAGACATATTTTTCAGTGGACAACAAGCCAATCATCATCTGACAATATATCACGGCGGATATTGCTTTTCTTGCAAGTGTTTTTGCAAATGCTCGTCGAAATAAGCTCTATGAAAAACTCGGAAATGATATCATCGATACCAAGTCGATTGCTAACCAAGCCAATGCCATTGCCAGGTATAATAAGATTCCTCTTCCATTCAAGAGTACGAGTCTCTCGAAACCTGGTGGGCTTGCAACAGTTCTTCATCTTGAGGAATACATAGCCCATACAGCAAAAGGAGACATCATGGCAACGCGTGAAGCACTGCTAAAATTCTTAAAGTTTAAAAGATAAAATCCCCTTTGAAAAAGAGGAGATTTTTTATATACTGCTCGGGTTCTTGTTTCTTTGTTCCTGTCATTCCTGACTTGTTCAGGAATCCAATGTTTCCATCGCTCCCGTCATTCTAAGTATAGTGAAGAATCCAGGATTTTCCACACAGAGCGTACTTTTTGTACAAAAAGTACCAAAAACCCTTCTGGGTCTTCTCTACTTCATTTTGGTATCTGTTCTATAACTAGATTTCTTAAATCACAAAAACTCACTCCTCCCAGTCGCTCAAACAGTTTGTGATTTTATAAGGAAATCTTTGTTATACAGATACAAGAAATTTGCAAACGAAGAAAAAGAAAAATATCGGACAGATTTGAGAAAACTCACCAAAGAAATAAGCAAAGATGAATCCACAAAAGAATCTAGTACCTTATACCTCATAATTTATACCTTCGCATGTCTTACCCAACTAACTGGAATCTCTCTCGATATTTTTATACTGGACTTGATGATACAGAACTCGTTTCTGCTATTGCAGAGATCCTTCCTCGAACAGAAGCCTTCGCCGCAAAATATGAGAAATCTTTTGCGACACTTACCCATCCAGAACAGATTCTTGAGTTCTACACCGACTATACCAAGCTCTCCTACGAGATAGCAACACCAAGCTACTATCTCTTTTATCGTTCTTCGCTAGATACGCAAGACCTCGAGATCCTCAAGAAAATGGGAGAGGTGGATTATATCTATACTGAGGCCTCCAATAGGCTCCTCTTTGTTGCTCAAGGATGGAAGGAAATCGGGTACGACCGTATCATGGAATGGTCTCGTGATCCAAAGCTTGCAAAGTATAAAAATGATCTTGTATCTACAGCTGATGGAATCAAGTATATTCTTAGTGAAAAAGAAGAATATGTTCTCAATCTAAAGTCTCGTCCTCTTAGTCTCGCGAATGGACTTCATAATGAACTTACTGGTTCCTATGAGTTTGTGATGAATATAGATAATGAAGAGAAGAAATTGACGGAAGAGGAAGTGAGGAGCTACCGACAGCATACCGACAGGGGTATACGAGAAGAAGCATACCGATCACTTCGAAGAATATACAATACCAGGCAAAATCAGATCATACTTGGGAATATCTACACAAGTATCATAAAAGATTGGAGTTCAGAGATTCGTATGCGCAATTATGGAGAAAATGTTATGGCTCAACGTAATATCTCGGAAGAGATGGATGATGAAGTGGTAAATATGCTCTTATCTGAAGTTGAGAAGGCATATCCATTCTATGCAAGATTTTTGAAGGCAAAAGCAAAGATGCTTGGCTTTGAGAGCGATTTCTCTGTCTGGGATATTGGTGCACCACTTGGGAATGTAGAAAAGAATTTCTCTTTCGAAGAAGCATATGATCTCCATCTTACGGTGATGAAGGATTTTGATAATGATTTCTATGATTATTCAAAACGCATGATCGAAGAAGAACGAATCGATGTCTTCCCTCGGGCAGGCAAGCGCGGATGAGCCTTTGCGAGTTATCGGAAATGAGATGAGAGTTTTGTTCTCTTGAACTTCACTGGTAAACTTCGAGATGTCTCAACAATCTCTCATGAAATCGGACATGCTATTCATGGTTACCTCTCTCAAGTTCAAGAAGCTCCAGTCTACGATTCACCCCTTTCTATGGCAGAGACTGCGAGCATCTTCTCTGAGATGCTCCTCGGTGAGAAAGTGAAGTCACTTATCTCAAAAGAGGAATACAGAGAATATCTTAACGAAAGGCTTGGAGATATATTCTCGACTATCTTTCGCCAAGTTCAGTATGTAATATTTGAAAAAGAGATTCATACACAGATCCATAGCGGAAATGAACTCACATACAAAGAACTGAATAAACTCTGGAGAAAATCCCAAGAATCACTCTATAGCGGAAGTGTTCGTCATGATGTAGCAGCGGAGGATGAGAGTGGTTGGTCGATGATCCCACATATTTTCCATACGCCGTTTTATTGCTATGCGTACGCTTTTGGAAATCTCCTGACATTCGCCCTCTACAACAAGGTCCATACAGAGAAAATTCTATTGGTAGAGGACTACAAGGATATTCTTCGTGCTTGAGGAAGTGAACGTCCTCGTGATCTCCTTGCTCGCTATGGTATCGATATTGCCTCACCAGACTTCTATCAGTCAGGACTCAGAGAAGTGGAGAGGATGGTGGAGGAATTTGAAGGATTGGTTTAATTTTCTAATCTCTTTCCATGTACTCTCTTATTATATTTGATCTCGATGACACCCTTGCTGAGAGCAAGTCCCAGATTAAGCCAGATATGGCAGATAACCTATCTCGACTTCTTGAAAAAACAAAGGTGGCTATTATCTCAGGATGAAAATATGAGCAATTCATAAAACAAGTTATATCACAATTACCATCTCATGCACATAAAGAGAATCTTTATCTATTCCCAACTTGTTGAGCATCATATTACCATTTCCAAAATAATAAATGGAAAAACGTATACGAGGAACGTCTTAAGTTAGAGTGAGTGAAGAAGATATTTCAGGCTTTGAAAGATGCACAAAAAGCTGCAGGTGTGATTACAGAGTGACCATTTTATGGAGAACAAATTGAGGATCGTGGGACACAGGTTTCCTGGTCAGCACTCGGGCAACAGTGTCCACCACCAATCAAGGCAACTTGGGATCCAGACCAGAAGAAGCGTCTCTCTATGCTCCTATACCTTCAGAAAACACTTCCAGAATTTGAAGCGCGTGTAGGTGGTGCTACGACGATAGATGTTACCCGCAAAGGAATTGATAAAAAGTATGGTATTTACCAGATGGAAAAATACCTCCATGTTCCACTCGATCAGATGCTCTTTATCGGAGATGCGATATTTCCAGGGGGAAATGACTATGCTGCGGTGGAAGCGGGAATTGATTACTGCAAAACGACTGATCCAAAGATGACTTTTGATCTCATCAATGATCTTATCGAAAATAACGAAGTAAAATAAACTTCACTTTCTCCGTAAAATATGCTACAATAGTGGTATATTTTTATTATGCAGACAAAAGACGATCTCATCCGTGAAAATACAGAACTCCGCGGCCGACTCGAACTCGCGGAAAGGTGGATGCAGCGTGAAGTGCAAGATGCAATGCAATCCATAGATAAGCAGTGAGTGAAATCACGGGCGAGGAAGCACTTTGCCAATCTTCTTGAAGAAGAAGGAATTGACATCATCGCACGCCGGATACATGAAACATTCGGTTTTAGCCTCGAATGTGCACCAGAGTTCACTCTTGAGCGTCTTATCGATAGTGAGATCTACTGGTATACCCTCCAGAAATACCCAACCATGGATGGGCTTCCCGTGATTCTTGCCTATCAGAAAATCCTTGATGCTTGGATAAAAGAGAAGTTGATCAAGGGTTTTCGCCGAAGTAATACCAACATACAGATTCAAAAACTCGCATCATGAGATACCCTTGAGAAGGATATTCAAAACATTCTTACCAAAAACTACACACTCTCCATTGGTCGTTTGTATCAGATCCTTTCATGTATTCGTGATAAAAGAACTCTTGCTCCTCTGGTTTCCGGGCTTGTTCATTTTTGGAAAGAGAAAATTCCAGAAATTCTGCAGGTTCTTATTTCTGATGAATTCTTTCTTCCGTTTTCTGAGCTCATGGAACGTGAGATATTCACAAAGAAACGTCACGAAAAGAAAGTGACGTTTAGTGATGTAAAGAAGGTGAGAGAGGTAATGGTTCAGGCTTTCGGCAGCAGAGAATGATTATTTAGTGTTATCTTTAACATAAATAAATATTAATGTCAAAGCATTTTTATAAATAATAATATTTTTCATGATTTTTCCCCTATAATCAGTTCATGATTTTCCTCGGCATTGACCCATGAACCGCAACTACTGGATTTGCTTTTCTTGAAAAAGAGGGAAACAGTCTTCGAGTTCTCGAATATGGAGTCATCACCACGCCTGCTGGTATTGCTTTTCCTGATAGACTTCTGCTTATTGCGAAGGATCTGCGAGAACTCCTTGATACCTACAATCCAACCGTTGCGGGGATTGAGCGCCTTTTTTTCCTCCGAAATGTCACCAATGGTATTGATGTTGCTCAGGCGAGAGGTGTTGTTCTCTATACACTCGTTGAGCGATGAATCCAGATTATAGAATTTACACCACTTCAAGTAAAGCAGGGAATCACTGGAAATGGGAATGCAAAAAAGCCACAAGTTCAGAAAGCTCTTCAGATGGTTTTTCATCTCCAGGATATTCCGAAGCCAGATGATGCTGCAGATGCACTCGCCATTGCATATCTCACTAGTTTGAAGGTAAAACAAAGTGTATAGGTGTAGTGCGACAAAGGAATTTTAGTTTTTTGTCATTCTCGGTACGAGAATCTGCTCCGTCATTCTGAGAAACGAAGATTCCAGCATTTTCCACACAGAGCGTACTTTTTGTACAAAAAGTACCAAAAACTCTTCCAATCTTCTCTGCTTCATTTCTCTGCTTACTTCTCATAACTGAAAAGTAACAAAAGCTTCTTCTTTTTGTTTGTTCCTTTTGCATTCCGTTTCCGATTCATTTTTGGAAATCCGAAAAACTCGTCCTACGGACTCAAACAGTTCCGAATTTCTGCAAAAACTTCATCGACAGAAAAAGCAAAACTCACAAAAAAAGAAGCAAAACCAGGAACAATAAAAATGAAAAACCATTCTATGTACTATGCACTTTGATTATGTACTAATTCCAAAATTCCCTTGCTTTTGGCTTTACATTCTATACAATTCTTTTTAATTAACTGCTTCCGCTAATGTCCTTCATTACTGCCCTTGCAGCAACATTTCAGGTAACAGAGTTTGACGTACTCTTCTTTATGGGGATTTTTATTATCTCCGCCGTCTTTTATAACTCTCTTACGCTTCATAATATCTTTGAAGCAGCATTTTGAGCGATCGTTGGTTTGGGTATATATGTTCTTCTTTCTGTACTCTTACTTGGGAATGCTTCTTTCGGAAGTGAGCCCTGAGTATTTCCTGCACAATTCGCCGTTATTATTGTGAGTATTGTTATCTATTTTATCTTTCTTCTTGCGATACTCTTTCCGATGCATGGATGACTGATTATCTCCGAACCAACTCATCCAGTACTCTATATGCTTCAGTATTTTTGAGTATCGATGTTTCTTCTCTATAGTCTGTTTGCTGCTATTATCTATATGGCAGAACAGGTGTATATTTTCAAGATTGCAACTATCTTTGTTTGGCTTCATGGATGGACGTATTATACTGAAGTTATCCAGCATTCTGCGATCTATTCATATGTTGTTACCAACCAAAATATCATTATCCCGCTCGGAGTACTTCTGATGATCTACAAGTTGCTTCTTTCCAATATCATTAATGCAGCACTCCTTTCGATCTGGTACAATCTTTCCCATATTGGCTTCTATCGTCCAAAGGATGATTCCCATTATCGTGTAGAGTTTCATGAGGTTGCTGGGCATGCGGGTGCAGGACATGATGATGGACACGGAGGGGGTGATGCCGCAGGACATGATGATGGACATGGATGATGATACCACTAAGTGAATAACAGGATCTTATGAAATCAGAGATATTTCATAGAGAAACAGAAGAAAGTATTCTCTATAAAACACATCAGCACAAGATTATTCTCATTCTGGAAATAATGTTTATTTAAGTATGATTTTCTTAAAGATACGAATTCTCGTGCTCTTCACCTTTTTTCTTTTATTTTTGGTTTCCTGTTCGTCTGAATATAGTGATCACTACTTCTCTGAACACGTTCAGATCCAGAGCGAATCTTGAAGCCGAAAGGATTTATCCTATGATCCATCATTTTCTTCTTGAGAGTTACTAGTATTACCAGATACAAAAGTTCGAGACCAGCTCATTGGTTTTATCGATTCTGCACAGAAACAAGTTTGGATCGAGATATATACCTGGACGGATACAAACTTGCTTGAATCCGTAATAAAAGCAAAAAAGAGAAATGTCGATATAAGAGTAATTTTGGAGGGAAATGTCTATGGTATACCAACTATCAATAAAAAGATATTTACAGCCCTCCAAAATGAGGATATTCCCGTTGTCTATGCCGATAACTATCGGTATACCTTCACTCATGCGAAGTTCTTTCTTATTGATGGACGGTATTTTATTAGCACCGGAAATTGGACGGCCTCATTTTTCACCAAAAATAGAGACGCTATATTTACCGATACAAATAAGAAAATTCGAGCATTTCTTGAGCAACTTTTTCTTGCCGATTTTGAACACAGAGCATTTCTTGACACAAGCAGTATCCCGAATGGCCTCATTATATCTTCGATGAACGCTCGTGAGCAGATAGAGACAATTATCCGAAGTACAAAAAAAGATGTAATTTTCTATATTCAGACATTACATGATAGCAAACTCATGAATACTATAGAGAAACTTCACTCAAATGGAATAAGCGTAAAAGTGTGTGTGGCTGATAATGAAGAAAATAGGAAGACTTCTTTGGGTCTACCATATCCCATTACGCTCGCCAGAAAGCCATATCTTCATGGGAAATTTGTGCTTATAGATGGCCAGAATGTATTTATTGGAAGCCAGAACTTTACGGCAAATGCTATTGATAATAACCGTGAAGTTGGGATTTTTCTCGAGAAGAATCTAAAGGTCTATACTACAATATTTACACTTTTCCAGAAAGACTGTATTTTTCAGTAAAATCTTTGCATTTTTTTGCTTATTATAGTAGGATTCAGGTATATCTAATCCTCTTCGAACATGCTTCACTTTGTAAAAAATATCTTCTTTGCAATTATTGCGATTGGGATCGCATCTTTCATGGTATTATTATCAATAGCATTTGGGGAAACCCAAAGTGTTGATATGCACTGATATACTCAAGGCCATGAAATCAAGCTTTACGTTATTGGTGAGTGAAAAAACGCTGATAATGTGCAAACTCTCATTTATACGGGCATCTCGCTTGGGGAAACACCCAATTTTGATAAAAGTTCGGCTCTGTATATAGATTTTTGACGACTTGCTTCTGCATTTCTCCTTCCAGATGATACTACCAAAAATCTAAATGCTCTTACTTTATCAGGAAATGAAGTAACACTTGTTGGAACTAATCCTATGATCATTTCCTTGTATGATCCCTTTTCTACGTATACCATTCATTCTGCAAGTTGAGATTATTCAGTAGAACAAGTTACCAATGGGAGTTTTTATATAGGAAATGAGGCAAATAACACTATTTCAGTGTATTCTATTGATGCCGTCATACGACTCAATTTTCTCTACGGAGGAGAACATATGGCAGATATTGTACTCTTCCCTTGAATGTATGTTCGATTTGATCCAACATCCAATCGTATATTTAAATGAGTTACTGATCCGTTTCGAGTCGCTCAGGTAGTAGAATCAAATTATACAACTGACACTTCGGGTACTACAGGAATAGAATTTGTAAATCCTCGAATGGAAAACTCTGAAAATCTCGACACATTTTTCATGTATCGTCTTCCTCCAAATACTCGTCTTCTTTTCAGTATGCTCCATATGATGTTTCATGACAAAGTTGCACAGATAGATATCATGAAATCATATGCTACGGATCTTGCCGCTTCCTCTGATTCTATATCCAATCCTTGGCTCTTTAATCCGAGTAAAATAAATCACTTTCTCTTGCTTGAACTCAAGTGAACTCTGTCTCAGTGACTCCAATCACAGACAAACTTTGATGCATTCACACTGAAAATCCAAGATATTAGAGAGAGGGCAAAAACTCTCGCAATAGGAAATAGCGTGAATCAGACATTTGAACAATTCCTTACTGATGGTCGTTTTGCACTCTTCTGAAGTATGATAAGTGCTAATTATGAGCAAATATACCAAGAAGTTGCTACTATCGTTGGTATTGCACCATCAACAGGGAAAGCAAAGCTTTTCCAGAAACTCGCAGATATATACTCTCACAATCTTGTTACACAAAAGAAGGATCTCACCTTTTCAAAGATTGATACTTATTCTCCAACTGCAAATGAGCTCAAAACAACACTAAGCTCGACAGATATTAACCATAAGGATTACTTTGATATTGCTTTCTATGCTTTTAGTATTCTTGAAAAGGCGAAGAACGGACAGTTTTTTGAAAGTGATGCAATAACAGCACATGCAACATACCAGCTTCTTTCAACGCTTTTTGTTTCAACAAGTAAATATGCCTCATCGGTTGAGGATGCTGAGCAACGAGTAAAGAATTATCGAAGTATTGCTCTTCATTTTTATGATCCTATACTTCGAGTATTTACGCGTTCACTCTATTATTACTTCACCAGTGTTGATAGCGGACATATATTTCTGAGCGAGAAATCACTTACGCCTGAGTGAAAGATAAAAATAAGCCGTGATCTTATTCGTGATATAAGAAGTACGGATAGCACAATTCGTAGTATAGTTGTTGAGCTTGAGGGATCTTATGCTGGAGAGACGGATCTTAGTACTATTATGAGCATAAAACAATCCATGCTTAGAATTCATGCATTTGCGTCAATTCTTCAGGATGATATTTATACCTCATATGTACTTAATCCATATGTAGCTATCAATGACGGGGATGTGGATCTTCCCCAGGTTTCTGATAATAATACCACAGTTCTTACGGCACAATAGCAAGACCTATTGGAGATACTCTTCTTTCCATTCTTGGATTTTCTTTCCATTCCCTCCAAGGAGTATACTTGGAACCTGTAATCCTTCAAAGATCTCTGGACGAGAATATTGAGGGTATTCTTTTTTTCTCCTGAGGCCTTTACTAAAGGATTCTTCCTGAAGCGACCCCTCGCTCAATACTCATGGAATAAGTCGAACGATACTATCGACAACCACAAGTGCAGCCAATTCACCACTCGATAGTACATAGTCCCCTATAGAAACCTCCTGTATGGGAAAAAGCTGGAATATACGTTCATCTACTCATTCATAGTGTCAGCAGATAATACAATATTGTTTCTGTTCTTCTTGGAGTTTTTCACTGAACTCTTGGGTAAGAGTTACTCACCTTGGAGACATGAGAAGGATGGTCATCTCTCCATACTCTTTCTGTATCTTTCGAAGTGCAAGTGCAAGAGGTTCAATGGTGATAACGGTTCCAGATCAACCACCATATGGACGATCATCTACACGCCTGGTATTACGTACCGTCCAGTCCGTGAGATTGTGTAATATATAACGAAAGAGCCCCTTTTCTTGGGCTCTTTTCATGATACTTGAGTCGAGATATGTCCTCATGCTCTCAGGAAAAAGAGAGACAATATGAACGGTAAACATAGAGAATTATTGAATATCAATGATTTCTACATCGAAGAAGAGGGTCTTTCCCATCAGAGGGTGACTCTCAGCAACAGTAACCATATCACCTTTTACATCTTGAATAGTAATCTTTCCCTGAGGAGTGTCAATAGACTCTCAGGTAGCAAATTTCTTATTATAGAATGGACTTTGTTTATTGGTTATTTCGAGGGTGATACCAGTTCCAGCTATGCTAACAATTTTGAATGTTGCTGCTCCATCTGCTGATTCAGCAGTTGTTCCAACTACAAGTTTTTCTTTGTAGAAAGGATTATCAGTATTTTGGATATCAAGGGTAATAGTCTTGTCATCTACTTTTGTAACCTTTGCTGTTGCATTGTTTGCGCCAGTAAAGACTTGTCCAACCTTTGCATTTTGCATCTCATCTTTGAGTTGAGCCTTCTCGATAGTCTGAGTAACAACATCACCAAAGACCTTTTTATCTTGAGTCATAGTGAATACTGGGGCTATCTGGTATTTTGGTATTTCACGAAGAGTTGGACCTGTTCCATATCCGAGTTCAGGAGGAACTTCGATAACCTTCTTTTCACCCTTTTTCATACCAAGGAGTCCCTTCTCAAATCCTGAAATAACACCATGAGTTCCAATCATAACCTGGAATGCCTGGTACTGGGCTCCAGTCTTGTAGAGATTATTTGCCTTTGCTACATCTTCAAGGGTTGTTTCGAGGACTTTTCCATCTGCAGCCCCATCACGGAGAGTGTAGTTAAGAGTTACAAGAGTGCCACTTGCTATTACGTTTGGGGTTACCTTGGCAACAGTGTCAGATAAGTTCGCTGTTCCTGATGAAGCTATGGGAGTGCCAGAATTGGTACTAGTAGAGGTGTTGGTATCTGGAGATACGCCAAAACTACACGCAGAAAGTGTTACGAGTAATACTGAAGCAATGAGAAATATACGCATAAGATTAAGAAATTATGATTACAACGTGACCATTGTATGGAATATTTTATTTTTTCAATCCCATGAGGGCTAGCTCTATTGCAAAAATACGTCATAATTCACCATCCTGAAGTCATTTCCCGCTCTTGTAAGCCTTATTTATATCTAATATTTCTTGGAAGAATTTCCTAATCTTTTCGAAAGAGACCCGTGAAGATATAGATTTTCTCAGGACAAATGGGTGCACTTTGATAATATTCCCAATTTCATTTGCCGTTTTTCACTCAGAAAAGAGGAACTTGATATATATGTGGCTTCGAAGAAGGCCAATAAGAGAAGGAAGGAGTTCTGCAGATTTCATGGTTTCAGTCATACGTCGTAGGAGAAGGATACTTGCCTTTGCTTTTTCAGCAAGGATCATATCCACAAGATCAAAAATCTTTCCTCATCATTCTGTGTGAATAAGAGAATCGATCTCTGATTGATTCCTTGTATCTCAAGAAACACCCAAAAGTGAGAACATCTCAAGCGATCCTGCGATAGAGTGTCCAATCGTTGGATTCCTATCTGTAACCTCTCGGTTTCATTCATCATTTTGGTAGGTTTCCACGATACTTCGGATGTCTCTGGTTTCAAGGAGAGAAAACCGTTTTCCCCATGCAGCAATATTCCATACAGTATCAATAAGTCTGACATCGGCATTAGCTTTGAGCCAGGCTATCATCCCTTCTTCCTTTGCAGAGATGCTATGAAAGATACAAAAATGATCTTCTGGAATGTTTTCACGAATTTGTTCCAATATTTCTTCGAATCCACCGCTTTTTGCCTTTTTCTCAACTCATCCAGAAAAAAGAAAGAGACGTTTATCTGTAAAAAGTCCACTAGTTGCGAGATTGTCTCGGATGACAGGAAAGCTTGTCCGATCTTCAAGGCGTATATGGTCGATATTGATATCTCCATATTTCCCTTGAAAAACAGCAATCCATCTTTGAACTTCCTGCTCTACGCCGTAACTATCATTTCCTGTGATGTAGATAATATTTTTCATGAAGGGTTAGTTTAGGTTTTGGGAAGGTTTCCGTCATTCTGACGAAGGAAAAATCCAGGATTTCTTTACTTTTGTAACCAAAAGTAACAAAAGTTTCGGGTGGGAAGTCAAACTCGCTCAGGTATTCGCTTCGCGCTTCGATTTATTTGCTCTCATTCCCGCTCAAACAGTGTGTCTTCCCCCCGAACCCCCCATTTCACTAATTTCTTCTTTAAATAAAGAAGGGCGTGTGCTACCTATTTACCTTCAACAGATCTCGAATTTCTGTCAGCAGCTCGATATCGGCTGGTCCAGTAGATTTTGGAGCTTCTGCGGCTTTCTTTCTTATAGCTTTATTCATGGCCTTTATAACCAGGAATATACAAAATGCCACGATAACAAAGTTGAGTGTAACGGTGATGAAGTTTCCCCATGCGAGTACTGCTCCAGCTTTTTTCGCATCTATGAGAGTTCCACTAATATCAGGATTTCAAAAAGTGTAATAGAGATTAGAGAAATCTATATCTCACGTTATCTTTCCGATAATAGGCATAACGATATCTTCAACAAGTGAAGTGATGATCTTCCCAAAAGCTGCTCCGATGATCACACCAACCGCAAGATCAACAGCATTTCCCTTCATCGCAAAGTCACGAAACTCCTTCAATATCTGCATAAGAAAACTTGTGAAGAAATAAAACGTGTTTATTGTATAGGCTTTTTCGGAGATTTCTACTTTACTTTACTTGTTTTTTCCAGATATTGTGTTCATATATCAAAATATGAAAAAATCATTTCTCATAGGTATCATTGTAATTGTATCGCTGTGTGTCGGGATACTGTGATATACTATTTTCCATTTTCACTATGAGATGAGTCGTGTGATCGAGATTCGTGGAACAGATCCACAGACGTGACAGGTCGTATCACGCGGAATGGGCTATCTCGTCGATGCTACAACGGTTATCACGAGTGCTCACGTTGTTCCAGATGATAGGAGTATCTACAAGTGATTGCAATCAGGAAGGGAAGTATTACTCACGGTATGAACTAGGTTCTCTGGTCGAGATATCGCTCTTCTTACGCTCCAAAAGTCTGAGTGAGAAAAAGAACTTCAATCCATACTTCCATATTCAGATATCCGCGATGGAGATGCTGTCATCATCCTTGTTTCCCGTTCTGGTGCTATCGTCCGTCTTGATGGAAAAGTGAAAAATCCAGAGGCTCAAGTGCTTGCCTATGACCAAAATGGTGAAGTAAAAGTGTTCTCTGGAATTGTCCTCACAGATACTCCGTTCCTCCCATGAGATAGTGGCGCTCCCATATTCACTGAGTGAGGAAAGCTCATCGATGTGGTGCACGTATCGGAGAAGTAGAGGATGATAAAGAAAAAACCTAACTCATGAAGTTAGGTTTTAGCGTATTTCAAGCTTGGTGATAAAACGGTCATCACCCAAATCTTCCCATGAGAGAAAGAGGTACTTTGATCTCCATGGAAGAATGATAGTGTTTTTTGAGATTCTTCCGAGCACTTCATCTTCATCAAGACGTTGCTCTATGAGGGAACGAATCTCTTGTTTCCGGTTCTTTGCCTCTTGTGTATAGGAGTTTTTGATTTGTTCCTCGGACCATATTCCTGTATCGCTGTAGAGTTCATGATAATACTCACGATATCGGATCATATACTTTTCGAGTACATCTATAACTCATTCCGTATAGTAGATATTTTTACGCATAGATTTCTTCTTTCCTTGATGTTCTAATATCCCTCGTCAATATCTGACCTTCTCGCTCTATGACTGCATCAAGATAGGCATCGAGTTGTTCACCAGATAATACAGGTTTTCACCTGTAGATTTTTGGTTTTTTTTGAATCATAGGAAGTATATTATTATGCCTTGATTATATTCAGATGGTATGAAAGTCAAAATATATTTCGTGGCGCTCCCATATTCACTGAGTGAGGAAATCCCACCTGAGTGGTACATGTGTCGGGGAAGTAGAGGATAATAAAAGAAAAAACCTAACGGTTAGTTAGGTTTTTTCTTTAGAACTATTTTTCTTCTTTTCTCTTTTCTTCAATCTTCTTTAGTATTTCTTCAATCTTCTTTTCATCAGCAACTCATTTTAACTGAGCTTTAATTACATCATCAGGAACCTTAGTGAGCTTATCGAGATTCTTCTCTATTGCTGATACGAGCTTCTCCTTTGAATCTTCCTCAATTTTTAATATTGGGCTATCTAGTTTATAAGTAGTTTTTCCTAACTTTTCTTCAGTCACAATATTAAATGTATTATTTGTTGTTCCAGCTGTTCCAGTGGTAGACGAAGGTGATGATGCCTCTTTAGATTTTAAGAATTTTTCAGCCTTGTCTTTGTCAGTCATCATAGAATCTTTACTTAACCATCTTGCCGCAAGAATTGTCTTGTCGTCTTCAGACAGATTCTCATCTTTTAACTTAGCTATATTAGCTTCTGTTAGGCTTCTATCTTGTAGATAATTAGGTTTAGTTTTTTGCATTATACTAATAGTATCATCTATAAACTTTTTTCATTCCGTTCAGTGAACATCAAGTCACTTTGCTCGTGATGCATTAAGTGTGTCAATAGTTGTTCATAAGGTGCTACTATCAACTCAATTTTGGATTGCTTGGCTGAGTTTGACACGTTCAGCTTCGCCATAGACAACATTTGTTCCAAACATCTTACCTAATTTTCCTTCTATTTCTCAAAGTCGCTCACCTTCCTTCTTATTTAGTATGTTTTGTGGCATTTCTGCAACTCTTGACATTGAATTAGCACTCATTCCAATACCTGGAAGTGGCATATATTTTGGAAGGGACATACCGAGTTCTCCGATCTTCTTTCCCATCTGTTCGAATGGATCAATTGCAGCTTTTACTGCTTTGCTCACATTCTTCGCGGCCATGAAGGATGCCCAGACGAAGACGAGAGCAATGATATCTAGGATAATCGTACCGAACATACCACCAGCCGTACTAAAGATACTTTGAGCCCCGGCAACCATATCACCATCCGCTTTTCAAGTAACTCACTTATACGTATAGGTCACTCATCAGAATTTTATCTCTGTCTCGGATGTTTTAGTTTCTTTATTTAATTTTGATGTAATAGTGCTATCCGGATTTCATAATATGGACATAGTACATCCCTTACTTTGATCCTCCAGACAATTTCCTTTCGTTGGATCTATACTAGGTGTCTTTATCGTCGCGATGATAACGAGTCAGAACGATAATACAAGACCGACAACAGCAGGAACAAAGGCAAGTCCGATAAACTCCTTGAGACTGAAGTCATCCATCTTTTCCCCGAGAAGATCCTTGCCTACCACAAAATGCAGAGTAAAGAGCGGGGAAAATATCGCATACATCCAGAGCTTGATAGCTCGCATGGCAAGCATGAAAATAAGAGCTAGGACAAGGATCCCAAAAACGAGAAACATGAGTATGGCCATGATTCACTGGTTGATGAGTCATCACACTGTAGAGATAACATTCATCTTTGTTGAGAGATCCTTCACTTCCTGGAACTTAAATATCCCATACGCATATATCATGAGAGGCCCCCATTGTCCACCAGCTTTGGAAAGAAATGCTCACGGACTTGTACATACTCATTCTTGGTGAGGTCATACAAAATCTGCACCGCACTCCTTAGTTGATTCAGTTTTTCACGTTCATGAACTATTATCGTAAACAATTTTAGTAGGTATGATTTGAGAGTTCCACCATCCATTGTCAGCTGCAATGGTTTCCATAGGAATAGATATAACAGAAGCGGTTACCACGCTTGCAAGAGAGATAGTCCACTGGACGAACCACCAGGTAAATGGCACCATGATAATTCCAAGAGCAAGTTTCGGAAGCATCACCTTGTAGCCGAACTTCTCTTGATTGAACATCGTGGCGAGCGCGATAATGATGAGGAGTACCGCATAGACAAAGTAGAGGATATTGGATACCGTTACCCAGAGACTATGCATAATTGTACGGAGGCCGAAGAGATCACCACTGGTCCAGTCTGGAGACATGAGCCAACCAGCGAGCATAATTGCCGGAGATGCAATAAATGTGACAATACCAAGGATAATATTTAATCCAGCAACGAGATTATTCATCATCTTCTTTACGTCTGTATCGGTAGCTGGGTCTGTTTTTGGTGCTGCTGCGGGAGTCACTGCAGATCCAGGTGCAGGCGTTGCTACGTCACCCGCCATGGCGGTATTTACTTGTACAAATTGAATATTTCCAACATTCCCTCTTTCTATACTCACAAAAAATCCCCCAATTGCAATCAGGGTTATGAGTGAAGATGTGAGGATTTTCCGTATCATGTTGATATTACACCACAATGTGTATTTTTTTGCAAATTATTGGAGTGTTTTGCTCGCATTGTATTGTGTCTCAGTTTGTATGAGGTTCAGTTGCTTGAGTATATCAGATCCAGAATTGGGAATAGTGATGACAGAACGTTTGATAAGAGCTTCACGATTGGTAACGAGTGTATCGAGCATCTTCCTGTTCTCTGCCTGAAGAGTATTGTAGATTTGATGGAAGTTCTCTAGATATACGAGATATACACGAGCTCGGATATCAGCTTGCTTGGCTTGTGTATAGCTCGTGATAGTAGCATCAACGCTCGTATAATCAAGTCCGTCATAGGAGGCCTGCATACCTGCCTTTGCAGCCGTAGTATCGGTCGCGCTTTTTGCGATGATGGCGTTGAGGTCTGTTATCTGCTCATCAAGGAGGGCAAGTCGATCATTGGTACTGTTCCCATAATCTTTGAGAAGTGCGATATATTCGTCGAGAGTGATAGTCCGATCAGTGGCACCGTCAAGCATCTTGATAATATCTGTTTTGAGAATATTATTATACGTACTGATGGCAAGCATGTTCCCACCGATGAGACGTTTCTGTCCGTCCCCTGGATTGGAGAGTACTTCCGCTATAGATATGATATCATTTGAGAGATTGATTGGAGTATTGGCGCTTTGTTTAACCTTTTGTCCTATATTGAGACTCATTGCCGTTGCAATATTTCCGAGATATGTCACGTTCGATTGTGCAAAACGAGCATCATTGGAACTTGCATTGGTAGACAATCCAAGCATCGGTGCTATATACCCCCATGAGAGATGGAGAGCGAGCGTGAAGAAAAGAGTCAGGATGAGTGTATTTTTTATGAAGTCCTTGATTTCGTGTCTGAAAAACATAAACTAAGCGAGTGTTATTAGCCGTAAATTAGAAGGTTCCCTTTTGAGTTATCAAACTCTGGAAGCTCTTCATTCTACTTTCCCTCTAATTCTATCCATTACTTTTCTTTTTGGCAAATAAAAATGCGCTTTTCTCGAATTTTTCTCATCATTTGCCTCATTCTCCTCGTTTCAACTATTGGATTTAAACCAAAGTATGATCTTTCCGTTGAGCGGACGGGTGTTTCATCGTGAATAGGAGTATACGAGGGTGGCATGTATATGGTAACCTATACTCAGAAAGTATGAGGTCCAAAAAATACCTGGTATCTTGGAGTTGATAAAAGTGTCTGACTTTCTGATATCTGAGATCTGTGTGTTGATTGGAAGATAGGAAATGAAGAAAAATCTAGCACCGAATGTCTTGATATTGATGCCGAAAATAGTGCAAATAATGAGGATAGTGCGGACAGTGTATTCACTTTTCCAATTCTTTCACAAAATATTTCAAGTGGCATCCACTTTACTGTCCGTTCAACCAAGCCTTTTCAAGATAGAGATATAACACTATACTCTATGAATACTCAAGCTCAATGATATGATCTTGCGTTCGAGCTTCCGAAACTCACGGCTGATACGACCGTTGTTTCTCGTGCCGATTGGTGAGCTGATGAGACGATGCGGTATGCTGACAGTTCCTATTGGAAAGAGAAGTATCCTGATTATCTCAAGTATGTTCAGAGGCCAAAGACGCAATCAGAGCTTGATGCAATATATCTTGATAGGGCTCGTGTAGATTTCCTGAAGAAATATTTTCCAGATACAACTAAAACGATGAGTCTTTCTCGGTATAACAATGGACATCTCCTCGTATGGCCAACCCAGAAGGTAAAAAAAGTAAATAGAATCGTTTTGCACCATACTGCGGAAGATATGAATTCAGCAGCGAGCGATGAAGAGGTACTTCGTGCTATGTATGCGTATCATACACTCTCACGTCAGTGGGGAGATATAGGATACAACTATATTGTCTGACAGCGAGGAAAGATATATGAGTGACGTGCAGGAGGAGACTACGTCGTTGCTTCTCATACACAGTACAATAATATGGGAACTGTTGGGATTGCAACCATGGGAAATTTCCAGAACATGACACTTAATCGAGATCAACAAGCCGGACTCGAAGAGGCAATTACGATGGTTGCAAAAAAGTATGGTATAACTCTCTCTGCTCAGGTTCCGTGAGTGCATGTATGTAATACGGCGACATGTTCACCCCTTCAGCTCTTTACGGGCTCATCACTCCTTGGGCATAGAGATATTGGCGTAACGGCATGTCCAGGTGACAACCTCTACAAGTTGATCCTTCCTCTTATCGAGAAACTTAATGTACCATATATTTCAGTTTTGAATACAACTTTTGGGACAATCGATCCACCACCAAAAGAAGAGAAGATGAATATGGCTCCCATGACAACCATCATTTCTTCTCCACCATCATGACAAGATATTCACTTGCTGGTAGCTTCCTTCAAAAGAGTTCAATATGTTGGGAAGAAACTAAAGGTAAAACTTTCTTATCCAGATGAGAAGAATATCGCTCTCTCACCCCTCGATCCTAGTGTTCGAAATATTTCATTATGATCAAAGAAGCTAAAGTCTAGAACATGAGAAAAGATAGAAGTATGAATAGTATGAAATAACCAACTTGAAGTAAAAATAGGAGCGAATAAATATATATGAAAATATCTAAAGGTCGCAAGTACTGTTGTTCAGATTGATTCTTGGACGAGGATTCCTGCATGGGACTCAGGGAAGAATCATAATGATAATCTCTTCAGAGATACAGTAACAGTGAAAAATGATAACGGAAAACTCCTTATTATCAATGAGCTTCCTCTTGAGTGGTATCTCAAGTGACTTGGTGAAGTCTCCAATGGAGATATGCCAGAAAAGATAAAAACAATTATTGTTGCAGCACGTTCATATGCAAAATACTATATGAGTCCACAAAATCGAAAGTACAAAACTTCTCTTTATGATGCCTCGGATGATCCAGATTCGTTCCAGAAGTATCTCTGATATAGTTATGAAAGCCGATCTCTCAATGTTGCTCATCAAGTAGATGCGACAAAGTGACTTGTGATAACATACAATAAGAAGCCAATCAAGCCTTGGTATTTCTCCTCTTCTAGCTGAAAGACATTATCCTATCTTGAATATTGTAGAAGTTCGTGAAAATCAGATTGTTCAGATATTCCATATCTACAATCAGTAGATGATCCTGGTGCATATGGGCATACACAATCAGGTCATGGAGTTGGGATTTCTTGAGTCTGAGCAACATATTGGGCCGGACAATGATGGGATTATACGAAGATTATTGCTTATTATCTTCCAGGGACGAAGGTGGAGAGGAAATAAGTGTATTTCTGTCATTCCTGACTTATTCAGGAATCCAGTGCTTCCGTTATTCTGAGTGTAGCGAAGAACCCAGGATTTCTTCCACGTAATTCCCTTTATCTTTTATAAGTGAAAAGTAACAAAAGCTTCTTCTTTTTGGTTTGCTCGTTTTGTATTCTGTTTCCGACTCGTTTTCTAAAATTGCAAGACTAAGAAACGACTCGCAATTTTCATGAGAACTTCGTCGACAGAAAAAGCAAAACTTACAAAAAGAAAGAAGCAAAACAGAAACAAGAAATTATCTTTCGTTATATCATCTCTAGGAACCCATTGATATCCAATATATTCACTCATAGCCCTTTCGCCTTTTCGAGTTTGGATCCAGCTTCGGATCCAACAATGAGATAGTCCAGTTTACTCGAGACAGAGCTACGCACTTCGCCACCGTTTTTCTCGATGAGCCCATGGATCTCATCTCGAGAGATTCACTCAAACGATCCTGTTACACAGAAGGATTTTCGTTCCAGAAGGTTGGAGAGTTGGAGAGTTGGAGAGTTGGTTGGTGTATTAAAATCAAGTTTTACAAAGAGTCGCTCTATGATTTCTCGATTTTCTTCCACGTATTCGACGAGTGATCTTGCCGTTTTGGGTCAGATATCTTTTATCGGTATAAGACTCTCTTCTGTGAGGGAAAAAAGCGTATGAAGGATATCATACCCCTTGGTTTGCTGTTCGTGTAGGATTTCTCGGGCGATGAGTTTTGCAGTCTTCTTTCCGATGTTTGGTATCCCGAGTGAGACCAGAGCGCGTTCAAGTGTTGTATTTCTCGCTTTTTCTATGGATTCGATAAGGTTGTTTACTGATTTTTCCTTGTATCCTTCGAGCTCGAAGAATTGTCCTCTATATTCATGAAGGTGAAAGATAGAGGCAAAATCAGTAATCCAACCGAGTTCGAGAAAGAGTTCTATTTGTTTGGTTCCGAGACCATTGATGTTGAGTCCCTGTTTTCCGACGAATACCTCAAGTCTCCCTTGTATCTGTGCTGGACAGTGACGGTTCGGACAAAATATTGCCACTTTTCCCATGTCTTGCTCGAGACGAGTCTGACAGATTGGGCAGTTTTCTGGTGGATTGATTTCTTTTTCCTCTCATGTTCGTACCTCTGTAATCACGGAAATTACTTCAGGAATCACCTCTCCAGCGCGAATGATGTAGACATAGTCACCTTCACGAACTCACTTTTTTGTGAGTTCATCATAGTTATGGAGGGTAGCACGTTTTACGATCACTCAAGTTACTTCCACGGGTTCGAGATTGGCTACTGGCGTCACTGTTCCAGTCCTTCCGACGGAGTTTTCGATCGAGATAACTCGTGTGCGGACTTGCTTGGCAGGGAACTTGTACGCAATCGCATATCGAGGATGATGTTCGGTGGTTCCGAGCTCACCCCAGAGGGTCATGTCATCGAGCTTGAGAACCATTCCGTCGATATCAAAGTCAAAGTACTCATTTCCCGTTTGGAGATATTTCTTCGTTTCTTGTTCGATGATGCTACAGAGATTATCAACTCCATGTACCATCGAAAAAGAGAAATCTGCTCGCTCAAATTCCCAAGAATAGAGGAGACTCATGAGGGAGCTATAATTCTTGATTCAGAATTTTATGTCCTCTCATTGTTCAATCGATGGGATAGAATAAGCAAAAAACTCCAGATTTCTCGATCGAGTGATGAGTGGGTCAAGCTGACGAAGGGAACCACTTGCGGCATTTCTTGGGTTCGAAAAGAGCTTTTCGCCAGACTCAAGTCGCTCCTTGTTCACAGACTTGAATGTGGTTCGACTCATCATCACCTCTCCGCGGATTTCCATCCGTTTTTCCTCTTTTAGCACCTTGATTTCTTTTGGTATATTTTTTATCTCAAAGGCTCCGAGTGTAACATCTTCTCACTCCACTCCACTTCCGCGAGTGATTGCTTGGGCGAGTTTCCCATACTCGTAGATGAGTGCGATCCCGAGTCCATCGTATTTTGGCTGAACGTAATATGGGAATGTTGAAGGAGATTTTCCTTTCATTACATTGCGCATACGAGTCTCAAAATCTCTCACTTCTTCCATATTATACGTATTGTCGAGGGATATCATCGGATAGAGGTGTTTCACTTTCTGGAATTGTTCGCTCGCGAGGATGGCAAGTCGAGCCGTCGGAGAGTCCTCATCTATCATGTCATTATCAGCCTCGAGTCGGGCAAGTGCATGAAAAAGGGCATCATACTCAACATCGGAGATGATGGGAGCTTCTTCTTCATAATAGAGGCGGTTGTGCTCACGGACGATTTCACGGAGGGCGAGGATATCTTCTTTTTTGAGGCGGTTGATACGGGTGAGGAATCCAGATGTGAGCGAGAGGAATTCTGACTTTTGCATGGAGGAAAGTATAGGGAAAAATAAGAGAAAAGCAAAGCCGTATGGATAGAATTTTCTTTTGCTTTTTCCCATTTTTCACTATAATCCGCCCACGTTATTTGGACGGATTTTTCTTTCCAGATTTTATAGTTTTAATTATCTATCTACATTATGCAATATACTGTTACACGTAAGAATTCATATACACTCGTTGTAAATATCAAGGAGTCTGGTGTTGAGCTTGAGAAGGCTCGAAAGCATATTATTGAAGAGATTCGAACGAAAGGAAAGGTGAAGGGTTTCAAGCAAGGGTCTCAGATTCCTGATGCTATTATTGTCCGTGAATTTGGAGAAGCTATGATCGAACAACAAGCACTTGATTTCCTTCTTGAAAAGATGTATCCAAAAGTTCTCAAGAAGGAAAATATTACTCCTGTTGCTCCAGGAAATATTACCGAGGTAAAGAGTACTAATCCTGTTGAGCTTACGCTTGAGATTGAAGTTTTTCCTGAGATTGAGATCGATGAAAAAAAGCTTGGTAAGATTCGTGTAAAACGGACAGCTGTTACGGCTGAAGAGAAAGAGGTTGATACTGAACTTGATGCTATTAAGTCAAAATTTACCCATTTTCACAATGCCGGAGAACATACGGAAGATGGAGCTGATACTTCAAATGAAAAGATTGATAAAGGTGATCGTGTAACGATTACAGCTCAAGGATATGATAAAAAGGGTGGTGAAGCTATCAAGGAAACTCATGTTCCAAGTTATCCTCTTGTTATCGGTTCCAATTCATTTATCCCGGGATTTGAAGAAGAGCTTATTGGAGCAAAGGCTGGAGATGAGGTTGCTTTTGATGTTACGTTTCCAAAGGATTATCATGCCGATGAATTTAAGTCACGTAAAGTTCACTTTGTTGCAAATGTTGAAAAAATCGAAAAGCCACATACTCCCGAATTTACTCCCGAATTTATCGAAAAGCTTCGTGGTGTAAAAACAGATCTTGTTGGCCTTCGAGAAATTCTGCAGAATGAGATCCTTGCACGCAAAGAACAAGAGGTCCGCAATAAAGATGAGAATATTCTTATGCAGCAAATACTCGAAGTGAGTAGTTTCGAAATTGGGCCAGCTCTTCTTCATGCTGAAACAGAGCAGATTTTCCGTGAGCAGAGCGCTAATCTTGAAGAGCAAGGTCTCAATATGAAGATGTATCTTGAACATGCAAAAAAAAGTGAAGAAGGATATAAGGAAGAGATAGTAAAACCTGAAGCAGAACGTCGTATCAAAGCAGAACTTCTTCTTCGAAAGATTCGCGAAATTCGTGGAATCGAAGCAACAGAAGATGAAGTAAAAGCAGAAGTTGAGAGGGTGATTGCACAATATGGCAGTTCTGACGTAGTTGAGCGTCTTAGGGCCAAACTCATTTCAGGGGATGCATACTATGAGGAAATCAAGTCTCGTGTTACTTATCGCAAGGTAGTTGACGGATTTTGGGAATAGAGGAAATTTCCGAAAAACGGCGAATCTCTTTGTCAGAAAAATTTATTTCTTGGTCATTTACAAATATAGTAAATTCCCTTCGAAAAAATTTTTCTTCCTCGAGCTTCTTGTTTTTGGAAAATCCCCTAAAGTTTATTAGTTTTTCTTTTTGAAAATACCTCTGAAAAATATATACTTCGGAGGTATTTTTTTATCCAATTTTTTTATGCACTCGTACGAAATTGAAATCAAGGTTCTTCTCGGAGATAAGCCATCTCGTGATAATTTCATGAATGCGGTGAATATCAACTTTCCTGCCACGAAGCATTCGTATTCTGAATCACAGAAGAACCACTACTTTGAAGGAGGAACTCTCGAAAAACTCGCAGAGGTTTTTACTTCCAATGTTTCCAGCGAAGAAATCAAGAGACTTCATGATATTCGAGAGAATACGAAGAACTTCTCTGTTCGTACACGAGGAACAAAAACAGAGACAATCCTTGTAGTAAAAGCAACAGTCAATGATGAGTCAAGCGCAAATGGAACGGCTCGTATTGAATGGGAAGTTAATCTCGCTCCGATGATGCTCGAAGAGATAGATGAATTGGTTTTAGAAGCAGGATTCAATTACCAGGCAAAGTGGTCACGGGATCGAGAAGAGTATCAACTGGATCATGATACAGCAGTTTGTATAGATAAAAATGCCGGATATGGATATCTCGCAGAGTTCGAGCGAGTTATTACAGACGCTTCTCAGATTGGATCAACTCGTTCCGAACTCCTCAGTATCATCGAGTCACTTGGTTACACTGAACTCGATCAGGCCCGTTTGGCCCGGATGTTTGACTTCTATAACAAGAATTGGAAAGACTACTATGGGACAGAGAAGGTCTTTACTATAGTGTAAATGTCAGAAGAACTCAAAATACTCATCAATTTCATTATCTGACTTTTCTCAGCTTATTTTGGTAGCTTTGCTTCTGGAGGAGTTTCGGTTCTCGGTATCGGATTTCTTACGATGCTTGGGATTCCTCCGCAGATGGCAACGATTACCTTCAAGCTCGGGAAGATTGGAGATGTTCTCGGTGGAGTATTTCTCTTTTATAAACACGGACATATCAATACACGATATTTTCTCTGGGGAGGGATCGCTTCCGTTATCGGGAGCTTTGGCTGAACCTATCTGATTTTCTCTATTCCTGACCAAGTCATCTACTTTGTTTCCGCGATTACGATGATTGTACTCGCAATCGTTTCTTGGTATAAAAAATCAGGAATACAGCCACAAGAAAAGATATCAAAAAAACGAGAATACCTCTACTATCTTTGCCTATTTTGTCTCACGTTTGTCGGGAATCTTTTTATTGCTGGTTCAGGAGTCTGGTACTATTTTGTCAATACATTCGTGATCAGACTATCTTCGCTTGAGGCAAAGTGACAGGCAACCGCTATGAGTGTCTTTTGGTTCATCGGGACGTTTCTTGCCATACTTGTTCAGTGACAATATGTATTCTCTTGGGCAGTAGCACTTGGGTTGGGTATGCTGATTGGAGGATATTTCGGTACAAAACATATCATAAAAATTGGAAATCAAGCACTTCGGAATATACTACTGGGCACAATAGTTGTATTTGCTCTTTATTTCCTTTATCTTGCATTCCATGTCTAAACATCCAGAATATCAATACCTCGATCTTGCGGAGCGTATTCTCACCGAATGAGTCAAAAATGTTGACCGTGCCAATGGAGATGTATCGTACAGTCTCTTCGGGGCACAGTGTCGATACGATCTCTCAAAGAGTTTTCCACTCCTCACGACGAAAAAAGTTTACTGGAAAGGAGTCGTAACTGAACTCATCTGGTTCCTTACTGGACAATCCAATATCCGCTTCTTGGTCGAAAATAATGTCCATATCTGGGATGATTATCCATACTATGTGTACAACGGAAAAGTAAAAAAGGGTGAACTCCCAGCTATGACCAAGGAAGAATTTATAGCGAAAATCCTCGAAGATGCAGATTTTGCAGAAAAGTATGGCAATCTCAAAAATATCTATGGTGAGGCATGGAGGCATTGGCCAACCAAGGATCCAGAGCGAACGGTTGATCAGATAAAATTCGTCCTTCGTGAGCTCACTGAGGATCCAGACGCACGCAACGCGATCGTGACAGCATGGAATCCGGAGTTTATGTATACCATGGCAAAACCTGAAGAAGCAAATAAGTTCCCCATCTGTCATGCGATGTTCCAGTTCTCTATCAAGGATGGAAAACTCTCTTGTCAACTCTATCAGCGCTCGGCAGACCTCTTTCTCGGGGTGCCGTTCAATATTGCTTCGTATGCACTCCTCACTCATATCCTCGCCAAGCTCCTCGGAGTTGGAGTAGGGGATTTTGTCCACACATTCGGTGATGTGCATATCTACGAGACCCATGTTGAGCAGATGCGCGAGCAACTTGCCCGTGATCCAAAAGAATTCCCAACTCTCACTATCAGTGATTCTCTCGTGGATATTGACCATGTTACTCATGATATGATCATCCTCGAGAACTACGATCCACATCCGCCTATCAAGGCAGCGATGGCGGTAGTTGGAGGAATGGTGGGAAGAGATGAGGAGAATTAATATACAGAAATGATCCTCCTCTACGCCTTTTTCGTTCTCACATTTCTCAATGCTTTCAAGGATATCGCTATCAAGAAGTGACTTCAGAACCTGAGTCCAGGTGCAATGACAGGGATTACGTCCCTCACCTTGATTTTTGTTAGTATTCCATTTATCCTTCGTGAAGGTATTCCTGATCATATTGACTCTTCATTTGTTTGGGTAGTTCTGGGTGGTGGGGTTTTTTACTATTTCGGAAAGTTTTTTAACTTCACCGCTCTTTCCCTCGGGGATATCTCCTATATTGCTCCGATGAAGGGGCTCGTGAGTATTGCGGTTATCTTTTCGAGTCTCTTGCTTCTTGGAGAGTGAGTATCGCTTGGTGGATGATTCGGGATTTTTCTCATCTTCGCGGGAACCTATTTCCTCGCTCTCGAAAAAACTCACACGCATGTACTGGCTCCGATTCAGGCACTTTGGACCAATGCTGGCTCCAAGATGTATCTCGTTTCTGTCCTTATGTATGGATTTACTGTGACTTTTGATCGTATGGGAGTACATGCGAGCTCCATCTGGATTTGGACGTTTCTCATGAATTTTATCATGTTTATTATGAGCTCTCGTGATGTATACAGTGAGAGGAAAACTATCCGACAAGATATGAGAAAATATTGGAAAGTTCTCTTTTTAATTCTCTCTCTGCACGTATTGGTCTACGTATCACAGATGTGGATTGTATCACAGGTGATTGCTCCATACACGAGCGGGTTTAAGGCAGCCTCGGCGCTCTTTGCGGTGATACTTGGTGGTTGGTTTTTCATGGAAAAAGATTTATTCAAGCGTTTTGTTGCCGCAGCTATTATCTTCGTATGAGTGCTCTGTATAGGATTCTTGGGATAAAAAATTGCTTCTTTAAATGAGATTCATATACTTTCATGTATGCAAATCATCGCCATTCTTGCTATGGATGAATCTCTTCTTATCGGGAAGAGTAATGGACTCCCATGGCACATACCCGAAGACATGAAGCGTTTCCGTGAGTTCACCACGGGTGGTATTGTCGTGATGGGGAGGAATACGTATTTTTCTCTTCCAGAGAAGGTTCGTCCGCTCCCGAACCGTCGTAATATCGTGATCACTCGGACTCCAATTCTAGGCATTGAATGCTACTCAAGTATTGAGGATTTTATAGAATCTATGAAGAATGAGAAAGTATGAAAAGTATACCTCATCGGTTGAGCATCTCTCTATAATCAATTCTACGAGAAGTGACTGGTTGATGAAGTTGAGCTTACACTTCTTTCCTGAGCGCATGAATGAGATATATTCGTGAACGAGTGGAGAGATGATTTCGTAGAGATTAAGAGTGAAGACTTTGAGCAAGGGAAGTTTATTACCTTAGAGAGAAAATAATGTATATCGTTCTCGAGGGCATCGTTGGTTCAGGAAAATCCACTCAAGTAAAGAAATTGGTGAATTTTCTTCGTTCTGAGTATCCCGAGAGAGGGGTCATCAGTGTGAGAGAGCCTGGCTGAACTCCTATTGCTGAGGATATCCGTCACCTAGCCCAAAGGAAAGAGTGGGAAAATGAACAGATGCATCCACTCACAAATACCTATCTCTATGCGGCTGCACGAGCGCAGACACTTCAGATGATTGTGAAACCGGTTCTTGATAGAGGAGATATTGTTGTCTCGGATCGCTCGTTTCTCTCCTCCTGTGCTATCCAGTGAGAAGCTCAGTGACTCGGTATCAATATGATTCTCTGGGTAAACAAGAGTGCTGTAGGGAAACTGCTCCCAGATATCATCCTGTATCTCGATATCGACATCGACACTGCCTTGTCTCGCACCTTTGATTCGTCTTGAGATAAGTTCGAGAAAGAATGAAGAGATTTTTATGAGGCAATTGTACGTGGGTATGAAAAGTGCGAAAAGTGGAACAAGATAAAAGATCGATTCTTTCGTATTGATGCAAATGGAAGTGAGGAGGAGGTGTTTGAGAGAATACTTCATCAGTTAAAAGTCAATAATTAAAAGTGAAAATACATATGGAACAACTTATCTTATCACTTCATGAACATGCTG
>JAVHPT010000079.1:0-1205 GCA_036170735.1 Patescibacteria group bacterium
TGGATAAATACCGTGGGTGCGTTTTGACTGATAATTTAAATATTTTTAAATAATTTTACGATTTTCTTTTTTTCGACCTTTTTTAATTTTTCTTCTTTCCAAAATACACTTCTCCGGGTGTCTTGTAGTCAAGGGATTGATGTCGGCGCTTCGTGTTGTAAAAATTGAAATAATTTTTAAGTCCCTCTTTTGTTTCTCTCAGGTTTCTGTATGAACTGAGAAAAATATTTTCATACTTTACTGTTCGCCATAACCGTTCAGTAAAAATATTATCCATACACCTGCCTCTTCCATCCATGCTTATCGCGATCTCTCTCCTTTCAAGAATGCCGGTGTACTTTTTGTCTGTGAATTGAGATCCCTGATCGCTATTGTGAATCTTCGGTGTAGCGACCTCAAGAGCCTTATCCAGATTTGTCATGCAAAATTCCGTTTCCATCGAATCGGAGAGCTCCCATGAAATTACATATCGCGAGAACCAGTCGATGACTGCAACCAAATATGCCCATCCGTCCTCCATCCTGACATAAGTGATATCTGTGCCCCAAATATGATTTGGACGAGAAGCGGGAATATTTTTTAGAAGGTAAGGATATTTTTTGTGCAAAACGTCTGGAATGCTTGTATTTATGGACTTTTTGGGATATATGGCTTCTAACCCCATCAATCTCATTAGCCGCTGTATTCGTTCGCGGCAGACGTCTATTTGATTTCGATCAAAGAGCTCGTTCTTTATTCTTCTTGATCCGTAAAACGGATAATCGGTATAGATCGCGTCTATCAGATCCATTATCTTTTTGTTTTCCGGATCATCTCTCGGAACGTAATAGAAACTGCTTCGGGAAATATCGAGGAGTTCAGCTTGTTTTGCGAGGGAGAAATCGGGATCTCCAGGGACAAGAAGAGTTTTGCGTTCGTCATGGCTCAAGCTGCAATTTTTTTTTAAGCCAGTCGAGTTCTGATTCTCGCTTTCCTATCGTTGTGTATAGGCGTTCGATAAGCTCGTCTTTTTCCCTGTTCTCTTTTTTGCGCTTGTCAGTGAAAAGTAGCGAGACATTGTCTTGAACGATCTTCTTCCATTGTCCGATAACATTTGGATGCACTTCATTCTCTGAAGCGATCTCTGTTATCTTTTTTTCTCCCTTGATCGCTACTAGAGCGATCCTCCCTTTCTGCTCGGATGAAAATATTTTTTTCATGGTTTT
>JAVHPT010000080.1:0-5656 GCA_036170735.1 Patescibacteria group bacterium
TACATGAAATGTCTGTAGTTTCTAATTCTCTAGAAATCGCTGAGATTATCGCCTGAGATATAAATGCTGAGGATAATCGTCGGATAATTGGGTATAATAATAAATCACCGAGAATTCTCGCATTAGCTACAGGAATGCAACAACAGATAGAACAACAGTTTCGTGATTTTCATGGTATCTAACAGTAATCATCGGCTTTACTTGATTTCTATTTTCCTATTGCTTGTGTAGATACTTTTACTTTTTGATTTGCTTTCTAATTCTCTATCTCTATAATCCTCCCGATTCTTTACTCGGAAAATGTGTAGAGAATTGAGGTCTTTTCGTTATGAGATGGTTTATCATAAGCAATCTCTTCATGGATACTTCCTCTCGCGTATAGCGAGTTCCGTATCTGACTCAAGGTCTCGGTTAAGGATTATTTTTTTATTATTTCTTTCTATGGCAAACTCAGCACTCGTCAAGAGCATGCTCGAAAACGCTGTCCACATAGGACATAAGCGTGAATACTGGTCTCCGAAAATGCGAGACTATATATACGGTGTACAAAATGGTATACATGTATTCGATCTCTACAAAACTATTACACTCCTCGAAAGAGTGAAAGCAGTTCTCGAAGATCTCACTTCCAAAGGGAAGACTATCCTTTTTGTTGGAACAAAGATTCAAGCAAAGGATCTTGTTGAGGCTCTCGCCACTTCCACTGGACACTTCTATGTAAGTAGTAAGTGGGTTCCTGGACTCCTCACCAACTTCGCAACAATCAAAAAGCGTATCACTTACTACAATGAACTCGAACTAGACCTCGCTAATGGTATGCTCGATGGTCTCACAAAGAAAGAGAAATCAGTAAAAATGAAAGAACTTGAAAAACTCAAGGCATCATATAAGGGTGTAAAAGATATGAAGAGAGTTCCTGATGTTCTCATAGCTGTTGATGGACACTTTGAGGATCTTGCTCTTACAGAAGCACAAACACTCGGTGTTACCACTATTGCTCTCCTTGGTTCCACAGGTGATATCGACAAGACAAAATACTTTATCCCTTGTAATGTGAACTCTATCAGAGCTCTCGCATATATGCTCGGTGAGATCAAGAGTGCTATCAAGCCACGAAAGATAGAAGAGAAGAAACCAATCTTCGCTAAGACTGAGAAACTTCCTGAGAAGAAACCATTATCTCCCATAGCTCCAAAGGCAAAAGAAGGGCAAGTATAGTGTTGTGTTCGAGAACAAAAATAAAATACCAAATATAGGTTTTATTTTTTCACTTTTTCTCATATGACTCCTCTCAATACATGAAGCGTTCCTCAACAGGATCGTGTTGCTGGTGCTCTTGGTTCTATCTTGTTCTTTCTTCCAATTCTTATGGAACGAAAAACAGAATTTACTGCTTTCTTCATGAAGCAATCGTTTCTCCTTCTTGTGATTGATGTTGCGATGATGCTTATCACTAGTTTTTTCTGGTTCCTCCATTCTCTCACAGGACTCGTACAGTTTATCACCGCTGTTATCATGTTATTCCTAGCTTGGAATGCATACCAAGGAAAAAAACTCGTTGTTCCTGGACTTCTCGAGTATAGTGATAAGCTCATCACTGCACTTAAGGTTCAAGGATGGTTCACTCCTGGAAAATAGGAATTCCCTTAATTATTAACTTCTTCAAAATATATGGTTACCGCACAAATGATAAAGGAACTCCGCGAAAGAACTGGAGTTGGTATGTCTGATTGTAAAAATGCTCTCGTTGAAACCAATGGTGATATGGAGGCTGCGATCGACTCACTTCGTAAAAGGGGTCTTGCAAAAGCTGCAAAACGTGCAGGAAATGAAACAAGTGAAGGAAAGATCAAGATCGTCAATGAAGGTACTATTGCCTACGTTGTTGTTGTTTCTTGTGAGACAGACTTCGTTGCTCGCAATGAGACATTCGAGACTATGCTCGCTCACTTTATCGATATTCGCAAGGGTGAAGCTTCAGATGAAGCAGCGATCGCAAAGGCTGAAGATACAAAGGCAAGTGAATATACACTTAAGGTTGGTGAGAACATGCAGATTCGTACGCTCTCAAAGATCGAGGGTGAAGTTATCGCGAGCTATGTTCACTCTAACTTCAAGAACGCTGCCGTAGTAGTAGCAAAAGCTGGAACAGATGCCGATAAACTCAAGCAAGTTGCTATGCACGTTGTGGCATCCAGTCCCCAAGTCGTCTCTCCTAATGATATCTCTGACGAGGCTGTTGCGAAGGAAAAAGAGATCCAACTTGCTATTATGCAACAAGACCCAAAGAATGCTAACAAACCAGCAGAAATCCTCGAGAAAATCATCGATGGAAAGATGACCAAATTCCGTGAAGAGAATGCTCTCCTTACTCAACCATTTGTTGTGAATCCAGATCAGAAGGTTGGTGACTTTATCGGAAAAGATGCAATTGTAGCATTTTACCGTTATGCAATCTAGTTCTATCTCTCCCTTGCTCATGCTCGGGAGGTATTTAGTCCCACATAGTTCAGCGGTTAGAACATCAGCCTCAAAGCTGAGAACCTTAGTTCGATTTTAAGTGGGGCTACCCTCTGGGGTAGTCCCTAACAAGTGGAAACTTTCTTGGCTTTCAGTTCAGCTTTCTTAAGGAACTCATTTACTAGAAAAAGATGAATGGAAAAATATTTTCTTGAAAGAAATAACACAGAAATATTGAGTAAACCAAGTCATTCAAGCAGAAAATGATGAATATACACTTATAGGACTTCCTCTCTATAATAAAGATGCTCCAATAGAATTTAAAACAGAATACAACAAACTTTTAAAGTAGGAGAAATTATACCAATTTCTCCTTATTGGAGATTGACAAAAATCAATATTCTATATAATCTCTCCAACTATTTAGTCCTGTAGCACAGTGGTTAGTGTAGGGGTCTCCAAAGCCCTTGACCATGGTTCGAATCCATGCAGGACTGCCAGTGTCATTTTCCACATTACGGTAAGTAAAAGAATGGTTAATCCCCATTTTTTTTGTTCCAGAGATTACTTTATATTCATCATTTATATAGTTATAACACGCTGAAAAATTGGTTCTTATTTCAGAAACTAATTCATTAAAATATTCGACACTAACCTGATATTCCTTATAAAATATCTATACTCCCCTTCAAGATCTCACTTTCAACGTAGCATGACATTTTTCGAGAAAGCAAAACGCTTCTTCATACCATTACAGAGCAATATTACTGCGGTTATTCTTTCCATTGCAAAGTTTACTATTTGGGCATTATATGCGCTTTTCTCGGTCTATATTATCCGTGAGAGTACTCGCCTTTTTGGTCTCCATGATGTTCCGTGAATGGAAAATATTTTGTACCAATTTATTGCATTTTCTCTTGTCTTTTTTGTTGTTACCTGGTTTCTACGTGCTGCTGATTGGCCGATACTCTACCATGATATAGATAAGTGGATATACAAGCACTATCTCGAACATCTTATGGAGATAGAAAATACCTATCTTGAAAAACTCGGAACTGGTCGACTCATCGCAATCCTGACAACGGGAGCCAAAATATGGATTGAGGATCTCACAAGTATTATCAAAGAAGGAACAAGGATTATAGTTGTCACTGGCTTTATCGCTTATCTTTTCTTTTCAAAGAGTTATTTTTACTGAGCACTTTTTCTTGTTGCTTTTCTTATCCTGCATATTCTTGTAGTTTATGCTGATACCTATGCCCATAAATATAGACGTATTCGAACCGAGAAAAAAGGTGAGTTTACCAGGCAGCTCGTCCGAATCCTGATGTCGAGAAACGAGATCCTTCAGTCCGGGAAAGCAAGACATGACATAGAAAATATTCTTGATATTATTGAAGAGGTAAGAAGTGCCAATGATGGCATAAATAAGGCTCTTTTTAGTATATTTAATACTGTTCGAATCTCGGCGACTCTGGCAAAAATTGGGATTCTTATTTTTATCATCTCTGCAGGAATTAACTGAGCCCTCTCCCCTGCTGATGTTGCTGGACTTCTTGCACTGTTTATCGTGTTTGAGGGATTTCTCATCGACTCAGTTGAATTCTATAAGAACTTCACCAAGGATTTTTCGGATATCGAGAAGCTCTGGGAAATATTCGATGGGGCACCTCGTAATATTCGCTACAATAAAGGGAAAGACTTCGTCTTCAAAAAGTGAAACTTTGAATTGCGAAATATCGCATTTACGTATAATACGCAAGAGAATGCGGTTTTTGAGGACTTCTCTCTCTCAATAATATGAGGAAAAAAGACAGCATTTGTTGGACATTCTGGTTCATGAAAGACCACACTTATGAAAATATTGGCGGGATATATTAAGCCAACGAAGGGAAAGATTCTCGTCGATGGAGAGGATTTCTCAGAGGTTGCCCTCAAGACCTATTATCCACATATCGGTTATCTCACTCAGGATCCGAGTGTCTTCGATGCGACGATACGAGAGAATATGATATCAGTGCTCCAATGAAAAACCTCTCGCACTGCTCAAGGAAAAAAAGATGCAGAAGAGAAACTTATTGAAGCGCTTAAGCTTGCTCATTGTGACTTCGTCTTTGATCTAGAAGAGTGAATCGATACTGAGATTGGGGAACGAGGTATTCGGCTCTCCGGGGGGCAGAAACAACGACTTGCTATCGCGAAGATATTTCTCAAAGATCCTGAGATCATCCTCCTCGACGAACCGACTTCTGCGCTTGATTCTTTTTCTGAAGAAGCCATCACTGCCGCGCTTGATGATCTCTTTCAGTGACGTACAGTCATCATTGTTGCCCATAGACTCCAGACCGTGAAAAAGGCGGATGATATTATCGTTCTCGAAAACGGTATCGTGGCAGAAAGAGGTAATCATCAGGAGCTCATAGATAAGTGATGAATCTATGCAAAGATGCTTGAGTTACAGAGTGGGTTTTAGTTTTTCAGGAATGAGCGTTTATTAAAGCAAGATTTTACATTTTTCTCTATTCGTAGTATACTTCTTCAGAAATAAACACCTATAAACCCTATGCCAGAAGGCTTGAATACCATACATCCCCTATCTAGTCCGTCACCTAATATTCAAAATTGATGAATTCTTAGTGTCAGTGAAGATATAATGAGAGTAATAGGTGAATCTCATCACTATGCAGAATCAATCAATCCTGATGAACATCCATCTCACTTTCTTGGTATTTATGATGAGGAGGAGGAATTGTTGTGATATTTGCAGTATTGATACTTTGCTCCAAATTGATATAAGCCATTTTATTATATTGCCAACCTTGAGAATCTAAGCAATAAGATAGGGATAGGGAAAAAACTTATGAATGAATTCCTATTAACTCACTCACGAGTATTTCTTGATGATAATGCTCATATAAACTGACTAGAAGCAAAGTGATACTATAGGCAATTTGGATTCATCCAGCTTTATGAAACAAATATTTGGTATACAAGTTTTACTTGAGATGATAGAGAAGATCTCCCTCTCCTCTATACGAGAACCATATTCTGAGAAATAAGAAAAAGTAAGAGAGAATCTGATACTTAATTATAAGTTTAGTTAAACCTTTTTAGCTTAATAGAAAAATGTGTTTGGCTGGAATGGTCTCGTTCTAAGCAGAGAGGAGAGAAAGAATCAATTTGATCTTTCTCTCCT
>JAVHPT010000081.1:0-22854 GCA_036170735.1 Patescibacteria group bacterium
TTAATCTCCTTATTCTCACTTTTATTTTAAATTCATAATTTATTATTTTCTTATGAAGCTCTCTCACCGTCTCCTTTTCGTTGTTTTACTCGTTCTCATATGTGGAATCTATATTTTTCCATGGAGTAAAATAGGTATTGATATTCCAGCCCTATCCAAACCATATACACTTGGACTTGATCTTCAAGGGGGTGTAGAACTTGACTATAAGGTGGATCTTGATGCTGTACGTTCACAGTCGGATATACAGTGGACTCCCCAGACTATCGTCGAAGGAATTAAATCTGTTATTGATAAGCGAGTGAACGGACTTGGACTTGCTGAGCCAACAATTCAGACAGCTAATTATGGAGGAGATACACACATCATAGTTCAGATCCCTACAAAGGATTATGGCGATATCTCTCCAGAAGAGAAAGTTAAGCGGAATGCCGATGATATCGCAAAAGCAAAAGCAACTATCGGAAAGGTAGTCCAACTTGAGTTTCGAGAAGAGAGAATAAATATCACCGATGCAGATAGAGCAGAGAGAAAAGACTTAGCAAGTAAGACTCTTGTTGAGCTCAAAGGTACCCCATTTGATACTGTAGCAGGAAAGTACAAAGATCAATACGAACGTGTTCTTGTAAGTACAAGCTCTGGAACACTTCCTGCAGGACTTATTTTTCCTGAGCTTATGAGCGCAACAACATTTCCGATCACTTCATGAGTTATCACTCTGAGTGGAGGTGAACTCATAGTGAAGGATGATCAATGAATGGATAGTATACTCCCAAACCAGTCTGGATATGCTATCATTCGTGTAGACTCAAAGTTATCAGAATCAATAGGATCATGAGTAGCTAAATATCAGTATTCATATATTTTCTTTGATGAGAAACCAAGCTCATGGAAGCCAGCTCAAACAGCAGATGGAAAGGTTTTGAATGATAAGTATCTCCTCAATGCTGGAGTTGGATTTACTCAGTGAGGAACTCCCCAAGTTGAACTCACATTCAACGATGATGGAAAGAAAATATTTGCAGAACTCACAAAACGTCTTCTTGGAAAACAGATTGCAATCTTCGTAGGAGGAGAGCTCCTTACCGCTCCAACAGTTCAGGCAGTTATCCCTGATGGTCGTGCAGTGATCACTGGTCAATATACTATCCAATCTGCTCAGGAGCTCGCAAACAATATCAATACAGGTATCGTTCCTGCTCCAATCTATCTCACGAGTGAGCGCACAATCGATGCAAAGATCGGATCATCTGCTCTTTCGGAGATTTTCTGGGCTGGTGCTATTGGACTCCTAGCCATCATTATTTTCTTGACCATATTTTACCGAGTGAGTGGTATTCTTGCAGGGTTAGCACTCATTATCTATACACTTCTCCTTGTTACTATTGTGAAGTTCACGGGAGTTGTTCTTACTCTTGCTTCTATTGCTGGTGTTATCCTCTCAATTGGTCTCGCGATCGATGCGAATATCCTCATATTTGAACGTATGCGTGAAGCTTTCCGTGACGGACATCCTGTTGAAAAGGCGATCCATCTCGGATTTGATAAGTCTTGGACTGCTATTTGGGACTCGCATATTACCTCTCTTACCTCCGCGTTCATCCTCTATGTTTTTGGTATCTCTCTTATCAAGGGGTTCGGTCTTATGCTTGGAATTGGTATTATACTCTCACTCTTTACTGCTATGTGGGTGAGTCGTGTGCTCATTCTCGCTGTAGGAAAGAAGATAGGGAAGAATACACTTCTGTTCGTTGGGCTGAAAAAGTAATCTTAAGAAATCCAGATGAAAGTCTGGATTTCTTATTTTTCCAATAACCCTATTGCGCTGGCGATAGTTGCATCAGATATTATTAAGAGCTCACGAAATTTATCTTCTGTACAGATAATCAATTGAAAATCCCTTCCTATAAGATATAACTTTGTGGACTCCTTATTTGGTAAGTGTAACATATCTATCACGTTTCTTCACAGTAAGACTCGCCCAGTTGCATCCACTATAGCTTCTAAGAAAAGCATATTTTTATCTATCGGTTTTTCGATTGTTATAGATATTTTATCTATTCAACATATAAGATATAGTATAGATCAACTTCATAGATTGCATGAATCTCGAATTTCCTTTGGAATAGTTATTCGATTCTTTCAGTCCATAGTTACAATGTGTGTTCCATGGAATGATGTTATGGTTTCGGATGTTTCTTTTGCTTCTATAGACATACCGCTAATATATAACTATTTTCTATAAAAATCAAATGATCCTCTGATTCTTCGATTCATGACTTGGCGGGAGGGCAGTGATTGATGGAAGCTTTTAGAAAGAGTTCATATTACCGACAATACTATCCATATTGAAGAGATTGCCGCGCCACGACTGGTTCCACTTATCGAGCAAGGAATTCTCGAATGAGAAGAGATCGATTTGTCCCTCCAATGATATTTACGTCAATTTTCCCCTGATATTGAGGCGATTGTGCTCGGTTGTACACATTATCCGATGATCCAGGATTCTATTACGAAGGTATGGAAAGAGGTTCACAAAAATAAAACTCCAGATCTTATTGATCCAGGGATTGAGTCTGCAAGGAAATTTCTGAAGTGGATGGAGAGGAAAGGGATCTAAATAGGGGAAAAAGTTTGAGTAAGTTCATGCCATATTTTATAGGGGATATCTTTTTCTCGAATCTTTCTTGCTCTACTGGTAAAGTCAGAATTTGTAAAAGCAACCGCGTGTTTTGGATTTGGAGGAATGATGGTTACTCAATCTCGACTTCTGCCTACTTCCATAGTACTTTCGTAAAATGGTATAAGAACCTTTTCAGCCATTAAGAATCTATTTAACACATCTTCTGGCTTAATGTTTGAAGAAAGTCAATACTTTTCAAGATCAGGTAATCTTCTGTTGATATGCGCCAAAATACGACTCCGAGTTATATATCATTGTCGTACCATAATTTCCTCATCAATATCCCCTTTCATCTTATAAAAAGGATTAGCGTTCCATCAGCTTTCATTCGTGCTTCGTACAAGAACAATTTGAACTTCGAAAGATGGGTTTGTTGATACTAGCTTCAATTCCTCTCGTTCCTGAGTATTTCACTTCTTTTTCTCGAAAGGTAATTTCTGAAATATGCCTTTATCGGATAGTTGGCTCACGTAAGAATTCTGAAAATTCTTCCATATTTCTCATTCTTCTGCGAAAACTCCTCACTTTTGTTCCCATATGATTCATTTACTAAATAATCATGATGTACCCATAATTAATCCCATCTTTAACATATCAGAAGGAGACTTTACTTCAATCCTCATACGATTACGGTCTTTCATTGATGCTGCATCATCATATATATTCTGACTCACCGTTTTTAGTACCTGTGATTCAAGAGTCTTAGCATCAAAGGTGGCAATAAATTCCATATCAGTTCCGAATTCTCTTGCACGTCCTTTAGCAATAGAAGATTCTTTAGAAAACTGTATGGATCCTTGAGGATAGGTAAAGTTCGTAGTATCATTGAAAAAATCCATAACACTCACGATAAACTTAGTATCTTTTTCTCTCATTACTCCCGTAAGAGGATTGAACATCACCTGTCCAGTGGAGTCAGTCAACATAAGATTCTTATAAAAAGATCTTACAAATTTCATCAAAATAATACATGCCTCAATGTCATACTCTTTCGTGTATAATCGCATTTCATTCATCAGTCATATGGTGTCCTTTATGTTGACTATTTTTCTTCGAGTAATCTTTCATGGAAGATAATATCATTTCTTTCCCATATACTCTATAGAAAGTTGTATGCAACGCGAAAAAGTTACTCAAAGCTCTTCATCTGATTCCAATGGAGAGAGTCATACTCTCCTCATCCATCGTCTGATCTGGGGATTGTTTGTAATTGTGGGCATTCCATACCAATCATTTGGACTACTTCCAAGTTCTTTACTAATTCCGTCAATTGTTCCTCTCTCCTGCATTGCAACACTAACCTTTTTGGTATATTCGGATACTAATGCCTTCGATGTTGGTTCATGGAAACCATCGGGAATCACATGTGCATGTTTGGCTGGAGTATTATCCATAATTCATTTTGATTTAGAGAATATCTGATTATTATCGACTTATGTATTGTATCTTTTGAAAAAATAAGGTTGGACAATCGGTTGCAGCTCTTTGTGACTATTTGAAGATCTCATATGAAATTGTCGATGATAGTGATAATATTACTTCATTTGAGAAGTATGAGGTTATAATTCCATCGCCATGAGTTCCATGAACACATCCGATTTATGGGACAGGAAAGGTTCTTGCTGAACTTGATTTTGCCCATTGATTTCTATCAAAAGGGTTTCAGATTATTTCTGTTACTGGAACAGATGGAAAATCTACTACTGCATGGATTGCTTATAATATACTCCAAAAAGAGTTTTTTGGCAAAAAGAATGTCTATCTTTCAGGGAATTTTGATATCCCATTTTCAACAACAGTACTTGATCTTATGAAGAGGTGAGAAAAGCGATGAATTATTGTGCTTGAAGTATCAAGTTTCATGGCCCATGCTATAAAAATATTCCAGCCAACATATACATTATTTACGAATCTTAAACAAGATCACCTGAATTGGCATAGAAATATTCAGGAATATCTCGATGCAAAGATGAATCTTGTGAAGAATACAACCAAGAAATCCATAATAAATAAACAACTTCTGAATTTTGCAGAAGATCAGAAACTCCAACTCCATTTACCAGAAAATGTCCGAATTTTTTCAGATCTAGATTCACGAGACTCTACGGATGGAGAAGATATTATTATTTCATGAAGAAAAAAATATAAGCTTTCTGAAACTCAGTTTTCATGATTTCATAATGCGATGAATCTTCTTTCTGTATGAATTCTTGCGAGTGAAATGAAGATTTGTTCTAAACGGATGAAGAAATATTTTTCAGAAATTACAGGACTTCCTCATCGTCTCGAGAAAATTGGTGAGAAGAATGGAATTATTTTTATTGAGGATTCCAAGTCAACTTCGTCACAAAGTCTGGAAGCAGCTCTTTGATCATTCTGACAGAAAAAGAACCTTCTTCTTATTGTCTGAGGTTCTGATAAATGAGATACATTCTCTCATCTCGCTCCAAAGTTTCACGAACGTGTGAAAGCGATAGCGTGCATTGGTGCAACGAAAGAACAGTTTGTTACCCTTGCAAAACAAGAAAATATTCCATACTCTGCTTCAGATATTCTTTCAGATACAGTGGAGTGGCTTTATAAGCAGGGAACTATTGGTGATATCCTCATCCTCTCTCCTGGTTGTGCGAGTTTCGGTCTCTTTAAAGATTATCTTGATCGAGCCAATAGCTTCCGTGAAGCAATAAAAAACCTCCCATAATTTATGGAGGTCTTTTTTATTGCTTCTAGTTTGCTTCGCCAGTACTTGTAACCACTCACGAATTTGTACTTCATGAAGTAGTAAGAGAAACTAAAGGAGTAGTTACTTCGGTAGTGGAGATGGGATTATCATTGATCTCGAAGAGAGCAAACCAGCTTTGTCCAAGATATTGATTGAAAATATTCATGAGTTTCTGTTGATCAACTTGTCTGCCTGATCAGACAGCACCTTTGGAGTCAATAATAGATTTGACGTTCGCGAGATATGGATATTCACTTGTGGCATTATCGATATAGAGGCGCTTTAGGATGTAGTTATAGCAGTTCTGTTGCTTTTGTCCTCGGTAGATCATTGTGGTTTGTCCACTGTTTGTACGATAGCTCTCATAATTGGTTCCTGCAATATCGACGAAACTATTTTCATCTTGTAGTTTTCATTTTTTATATTCGTCAAGCGCAAGCTCAAGACAGAGATTATCAGTATCTACAAGTGTAAGATTCTTTGCCTTCATGGTATGAAGAAGATGCTCAAATCGAGTTGTGAGAGCGTGATGAGGATCTTTATCAATAGTTGCAGCATTGAGATCCACGAGAAGGTATTTGAGTCCCATCTTCTTCATGCGATCTATGGTAAGCGCAGGATCTTTATCATAAAAATATGTTTCAAATCAGAATACAAGACTATCTTCATAATACCGTGTACGATTATTAGCGATAAGGTATGTCATAAAGGTTCCAATACGATAGATTCCTCCCGTATTGGCATCGTCTTTACTTGGGTAGAGAATACTCTTATACAGAATATCTCAGATCTTCTTTGCATCTTTTGCTACTGTTACATCTTTTCCTCTGGAGAGAGAAAAGAGGACTGAAACAAAATCTCTCATGGTTATTCAATTGAGGGGATCAGATGCAAGAAAACTCTTGAGTCTATCATCGGTTGCCAGCTTCTTAACACGCTCGATGAGTGTAGGAGGACTTTTCACATTAAGTGTTGCAATTGGGGTAATATAATCTTGTCGATACGCGAATATAGACTCTTCCTGACTAAGAATATTATATTTAAATTCATTGTATGATGCATCTTTGAGATTGTTCCACCCATGAGGAAATGCTGATCGAATAAAATATACCAAAATGAAAATAAAGAAAATAGCAGCAAGAGTTACTTTTATTCCAAAGGTGTCTTCATCTTTTTTATCTTCTTCACTGTAAGATGTAAACGTACTTGAGGCTAATCCAATCAGTGCAAAGAAAAGAAAATATGCAAAGATACCATACCAGACAATACCAAAAGCACTTACAAGAAAAAGGAATCCGTATGAACCAAGTACAATAATAATCTCACGGAGGCGGTTATTTTCACTCTGCGCATGATCTGTGAGGAAGTGTATAAACAGGAGAATAAAAACATTTATGAGTACCAGAATCCCGTATCCCACAAGAAGGGAATTGCCTGGTCCAAATATATTATCAAGAGACCCATCTCATAGTGAGAATATGTTTGTAATATATGTGCCTCACGTCTTGGTAAAGTAGTATGCAAAAAGGAAAACAAGAATTGCTGCCATTAACCCTGGGAATATTCATTTTCTTCATCGAACAAAGAGAAGTATGGATGGTACAAGAGCAAGGAATATATAGGTGATATCTGTAAATTCTCCAGACTGATTTTTCTGGAAAGTGAGATTAGCAGGAAGCTTGAGGTAATTATTAATTCACTTGTCATATCCGAAATATCTTCAAAAGTCTTCATTTTGTGATTGTCCACTGCTAGTTATAGATGCATTAGCCGATAGCTGTATTCGTTTAGCATATTCCTCCTTTGGATATATTTTCGTGAAATCCATACTGAGGGATCACCCCGATCCATTTAATACAGAATTCAAAATAAGGGCCTTTGTATCTGTGGTGTGATCGTTCCATGGTTGTGATTCACTTACATTCTTTATGATCCATGGACTGAGTCCAATAGTAATACCAAGAAGGAATACTAAACTTGAGATAAGCCAGTCATAGACGTGTTTATTGCTACTCTTTTTCCATGCAATAAGAATACTTGTAGCTCCAATAACTCAGAGTCAGAGAGAGATAGAGTTGATAAGCCCTGGATTTGTTGGCATCCAGAGATTGAATTGAGACCAGAGTCCTACTTTGGTGAATATCGCAAGGAAGAGAAAAAAGAATCCAAAAAATCATCAGATAGAGAGGATACGATATGCAATCAAACCAAATCCCGCTATCATAAGCATAATAGAAGTGAATTTGATGCTAAATGCGAATCCAACAATAAGTCCCGCAATACCAAGTATGAGGAGGTTCTTTTTCAGTGTATTCTTTTTATTCCATCCTGAGAAAAGTACCATAAAACCACTTATACTGACTGCAAGAAGGGCAGGGTCAAGCTTCATATCCTTTGCCTGCTGGAATATATTCATCGGCATAGCGTAAAATACTGCTGCGAAGAGAATAGGAAGGGCAAGAAGATACTTTTTCTTGGAATCTTCAAATATGAGCGATAATCCACAAGTGATAGCGATAACCGCAAGGATTCCGCCGAGTTGATTCACATAGAATGCTTGAGCTGCTGTGTAAGAAAAGAAAAAACCGGTTCCAGTAATAATCTGCCAGGTATACATTCCTGCTCATTGTAGATAGGATCATGACATAGCCATGATCTTCGGAAAGTTCATATATACTCAAAGATCATCCCAACCAATTGGCATTGGTCGTATTGCATTAATAAGAGAAACTCCGATGAGGAAGTTAATTGCCATGAAAGCAAATTCTGCCGAGAGGAGTTTCGGTGCTATTGCTTCGAGAAGTCCTCAACTTGAAGAATGATTTTCAAAAGTTACAGAAGTTTTCCGTATGTCATGATAGGTAGTTATCAGCCCAGGAATCGCAATTACAACAAGTATCCCAAGTACCACAAGGAGTCAAGTAAGGGAGTATGCTCCTATAGATCCAATAATAAGAAGTCATATAGTGAAGAGAAAAAGTCCAATGGAAATATCAACAAGAAAGCGGAGTCTAAGAGATTCACTCTCCCAGTCTTTGATTATAAACTGGATTACGCTTGCTCCAGCACTTCTTGTTATAAGTACAAGAGCTATAGGGTATATGAGAAGAGAAAGGGAATGAAAAAAGAGTATGAGGGATGATGGCTTAATATCTCCAAGAAGAGGAGATGATTGCACAGAAGGGAGTGTTGTGTATATTATACAGAGTATAAATAAATGAAGAAGTGCTATTCCTGCAAGATGCCAAAAGTTGAACTTTAACTGCTTCTTTTCTATAAAAAATATAGTGATTATTTTGTATATAACATAAAATATCAATATAGCCGCGAGATATCCACCATACCCCGTTGTTGACTCTATATGATCAATAGAACTGTAGCTCTTGGAATAGTATGTGAGAATAATATAGAGCGCCCAAAGGACAAAACTAATTCCACCAAAAACAAGTTGAAGCATACAAATGGATTATTAATTATAAAGGTGAAGTATTAACTTACAAAGTACAGAGTCTCTATAGGGAATATTTACTTTCTATTATTTTGTATTGTGTTTCACATTTCCTTGAGTATTCATACATTTCATCACGAGAATATAATCAGATTTACCAAAACTGCAAAGGAAAGTATTAAGAAGACGTTTGTGATAGATAAAAAAGCAAAAGAAACAGAAAGCATATAATAAGTTAATCCAGCAAGAGCAAGGTTTTTCCAAAGAAGGGAATATTGGAAATCCTTATGATATTTTTTGGTAGATTGATGGCTGAGATACCAGAGAGGTATCCAGGATATTCCAACTGCAAGAGCCGCACCAGATACGTTGTAGAGGCTGATAAATATAATATTAAGTAAGAGATTTATAGGAATAATTGTAGCGAGTATTCGTGCCCGGTCACGTACACGACCAGTTCCTGCGAGGAATTGAAAGTTTATTTGTATGAGTAGATTAAAGATGAGGAATGGTGCAGAGAACTTGAGTATGTGTCCTGACATTCGGAAGGCTTCACCAAAAAATGCCACAGCGAGTTCTTCTCAGAACTGGAACATAAATACTCAGATCCAGATAGCGATAATCGAAAAATAGAGAGAAAAACGCTCATGGATAAGATACATTTTGGGAACATCTTCTCGTCCATGAAGCTCTGAAATTACAGGAAATAAGAATCCTATAATTGGCGAAATAAGGATGAATGGAATATTGAGAAGTGAAAGATAATTTGAATAATATCCTGTTGCTGTAGCTCCAAGAAAATAGATAATAATCTGCATATCAATCTGTGAGAGAATAGTTCCAATATTTGCAGTCAACAGAGTAGCTCATGCATATCAAATAAAGTGATTGCGTTCAGCAATATCAACTTCACTTCGGACTCATGTAAAGTATGTTCGATAATATTTTATATAAGCAAATAGGACACCAAATATCATACTAAAAAATACCCCGCCAACCCATACCCACATATAACTTGTAGTTGTTCCTTCTTTATTCAGGAAGAGCAGAATAGCACCAAGGGCTGTAAATCACATTCGAAGAAATTCAATAAGTTTCTGAAGTTTTGTATCTTGAACAACAGAAAAAATAGTACCAGTGATATGGAGGATGTTCGATCCTATAAAAAATAATCCAGCAATCCTCAAAATATCCGCAACGAGAGAACTATGGAAATAGTTATTTGCAATCCATGGTGCAAAGAAGAATAATATGAGCGCAATGGATACACTTGAAATTCCCTGAGCAATCAGTGTGAGTTTTAAGAGATATTTTGCTTTTCAAAACTCTCCCTTAAGAATATGCTTTGGCATGAAAAAATTCAGACTCTCGGTACATCAAAGATCATTATAGGCACTTATGAGGCTAATAAAACTAATAACTCCATATATCATTCCTACTTCTCAGACTGAGAGATCGCGGGAGATAATCATTTTTATGATATATCCAAGTGGTCCAATGAGGAATGTGAAGAAATAGAGCCAAAATCATTTTCTGACAAATTTTCGTGCAAGGGTTTCTTCTTTAAGCATGAGGTGAACTAAAAAATAAAAAATATTCTTTTGTAATACGTATATGGTGATATTTTGTCATCCTGAGGAACGAGGGATCTGTCTTTTTCTTGGCAGATGCTTCATCCAGGGGTACATCTCAGTATAATCAGTTAATTTACTGCAAGCAGTATGTTCCTTCTTGAGTATCTGAAACAACTATTCCATCCTGGAAGGCAATTACTCGTTTTCTCATAGTATTTACGATCGTTTCATCGTGAGTTGCCATAATAACAGTTTTTCCTTCTTTATTGAGTTCACTGAGAAGATAGATGATCTCCATAGCATTTTTCCTATCAAGGTTTCCTGTTGGTTCATCGCCAATAATGATACTTGGATGATGGATAAGTGCACGAGCAATACAGGTACGTTGTATTTCTCCTCCTGAAAGTGTTTCCACAAATTTCTCTTTTTTCTGTAGAAGTCCTACCTGTGAGAGCACTTCTGGTAAGCGTTTACTAATATCTTTTCGAGTGTATCCACATACCTCCATCGCAAAAGCCACATTTTCTCGTACAGTTTTTCTTGGGAGGAGCTTAAAGTCCTGAAAAATAACTCCCATGTCACGTCTATATCGAAGAAGTTGTCATGGAGAAAATTTATTGATATCATGTTCATGATTATCGAAAATATATCAGGTCTTTGGTTTGATTGCTCAGAGAAGTGCACGAATAAAAGAGGTTTTTCCACTTCAAGATGCTCCAATTAGGAATACGAATTCTCAGGGCTCTATTGTGAGCGAGATATCTCGAAGGATGCTTCTTTCGCGGTATGATAGAGTAACATTTTCAAAACGCATATTTTGGGAGGATTATCGGAGGATAAGTAGAGACAATGGGATGAGCTAGGAATATACTATTTTGGAAGGATTGTGAGTGTGAAGGATTTTTCTGTTGTTTTAAAGTTTCCATCGGTAAGTACTATTTTTACTATATGATTTCCTGTTGTAAGATCTGCTGATGATAGAGGTATCACAAAAATATCTCATGATGTCGCACTTTGTATAAGAGCACCATCAATAGTAACAACTATTTCACGATTGGCAGTACTAACATCGACCCGGAATCGAAGATTGGCAGTATCTCACATATAGAGATTGAGTAATCCTCCTTTCGGATTTATCATAGTAATATTTGGTCATGCTCATGGCGTGGTTGGATTTGGTGTGGTTGAGCTTCCTCTGGAAATACCACTTCAGAGAACAAGAGTTTGAGACTCAGTATACTTGAACCCAAATATATCAATAGTTTCAACATTGATGGTATTCTGTCCATCTGGTAACGTAAGAGCAATACGTTCTTTTCATGTGTTCTTTGCACCAGTTCCATAGATTACTTCTCTCTTGATTTCACTATTATAGATGATACGTAGAGTGGCGATATCTCTGTCTCCAATCCATCAAACTTCAATAGTTCGTTTTGATCATAGAGCTCATGAACTTGAACTATTTGTTCCAACAGTATTAATAGATATTGAGACACTTCCTGGTCCACTTGGGCGTACACAAGGAGTATCTCCTATTTGTGAACTTAACTCAGAAGTGCTTTCAGTTCCAGTTCATGTCATCTTAAGAGCATCAAAGAATCATACCATCCATGCAGGATCATATCCATCAATGACGGGTTTTGAATTTGGGATATAGAGAGTTTTTACTGATTCCAGAGGGGTATTATCTGAAACCAGACCATTACAGAGGGTATCAATCTTTATTTCCTTGTATCCATCATCATATTCTGTAAGCTTCGTTGCCATGATCGTACTTACAATCTGATCTTTTGGTGTACTTTCTGTTGCGAGTTTCCCACTTGTTTTTGCAATATTGTATACATAGACATCCTTTGGCTTTGTGAATTCTTCTTTCGGGAGACTTTTTAGTGCAAATTCCATAAATCATTTCCAGATTGGTGCAGCACAGTTAAGTCCATCGCAAGTTCATTTTGTTTCCTTTCCATCGATATTTCCTGCCCAGACAACGGTTGTAATCTGTGGTGTATATCCAGCAGTCCAGAGATCTCGAGGGAGGATTTTCTTAGTCCCTCATTTGCTCACGTCTTTATTTGATGTTCCTGTTTTTGCTGCAACCGTTCGTCCAGGTATAGTGAGAGCATTTCTCCAAAAAGGTGAGTCTGGGCGAGCATCATTATTTGAGAGAATTGTACTCACAATATATGCTGCCGCAGGTGCGAGTACAGGTACTTCTGCCTCAGGAGCTGGTTTATGTTCCTCTAGAGCATTTCCATCACTATCTGTAATCTTTGATATAAAGAACATATCACGCTTGATACCATTATTTGCAAGTACAGAATATCCTTGCATAAGGTCGATAGGTCGAATCTCAGCGGTCCCAATAGCAAGAGGTGCTCCATATCATGCGTTTTCCTTGAGAGTTGGAATGCCTCATTTTTCCTTCCAAAATTTTACAATCGCATCTTCGCCTCATGCAAGATAAAACATCTTTACTGCAGGTATATTTCGAGAGTAATCGAGGGCTGTTTTTACCATCATGATGCCTATAAAATGGAGATCATAATCATCAGGTGTCCATCCTCAAAACGTCGTCTTTATATCTGCAATTGGAGTCTCTGGGCCAATAGGATTTTTCTCTATGGCAAGAGCATAGATAAGTGGCTTAAATGAAGATCCTGGCTGACGAGGGGTAACAGCCATATTATTGTTTCCTCCATGTTCGGCATCAAAATAGTCTGGACCACCCACCATAGCAAGGAGTTTCCCATCTGCATTATCCATGCTTACGAGTGCGGCACTTGAGGCCCCGAAATGCTTCTTATTGATTTCTACTTGTTTTATAAGGAGTTCTTCTGCTTTTTCTTGGAGTACGGGATCAATTGTTGTATATATTTTAAGCCCATTAGTGACATCAAGATCTTTTCCATAGGTATCTTCAAGATATTGTTTTACATGCATGACAAAGTATGGATATTTGATATTTTCTGCATAACTCTTGAAAGTAAAGTCGAGTCCATCATAGAGAATTTTCTTAAATGTTGGACCATCAATCTTTTTATCTTCAAGCATCTGAGAAGCTACAAAATCCTTTCGACCAACCATGTACTCGGCGGTGTATGTCTCAGACTTGGCATCTCCAATAACAAAATCTCACTTGATAGCAATATCTCCAATGAAGGTAAGGAGGTCATTATAGGAAAGATTGATACATCCCTGATTATCAGGAGAAAATGTACCATTCTTTATATAATCCTTTTTTACATTACATGCATGAACTCATCCACCTACTACATCAAATGTCATATTGCTGAGATAGTTTTCGAAGAGGGAATATATTTGTGTATATGTTTTTCGTTCCTCGGGAGTATCTACTGTATGAATATTGGTGGGATCAGAGAGAGGATAGATATTTACTCCTCCCATGAGCCGATCTCGATGAAGATATGGGGAGTAATATGTTGGCCCCTTTGGGAGTGAAGCCAGGATCGTTGCTGAAAGAGGTCAGAGTTCACTCGCACTTTTCCCGAAAAATGTTCGTGAGGCCTGCTCGATTCCATTGGCATTCGAACCAAATGAGATAGTATTCAAGTACATCTCAAGGATCTTCTCTTTACTGTATTGTTTATTAAGTTGGTATGAGAGGTAAGCTTCTTGGATCTTTCGCTTGATGGAACGCTCTTTTGAGAGGAGAGTGACACTGATGAGTTGTTGAGAAAGAGTCGAAGTTCCTTGGATCTTATCGGTTTTTCAGAAGGCATAATTGAATCCAGCACGAACAAGTCCCTTGAGATCAACTCCAGGATTTTCAAAAAATGTTCGATCCTCAGTGCTGACAATCGCATCCTTCATTACTTGAGCAATATCATCGTACTTCACATAAGTTCGTTTCCCATCCTTAAAGAGATTGTAGATTTCCTGTCCATTTTTATCATAGATAACGCTACTCTCGCGAAAATAATTCCCATTCTCAAGACTCTCAATCGGAGGAATAGTTCGAAGCACGAGAGCCCAAAGGAGGAAAACCCCAAAAACGCTCAGTATAACAAGTATTCCGGCTGCCCCAAGGACATACGTTTTCCATCATTTCTTCTTCTTATTACTATGATGGGCAGTAGTAGTGCTGTGATGATGTGATGAGGAAGAGAATTGAGTTCTCTTGATATTATCAGACATAGTGAAACATGGTTAGAAGTTTTCCCATTGATCGGGAGCAACAGCATATGGAGTGGTAGAGGTATTTGTAGGTGTAGTGGTTGCTCATGAAACCTGCGTTGTTTTTCCTGTTTTCGTTTTTGTAGTTGAAGGACCCTTACTTTCTCCTGAGATAATATTTCCTGATGTACTTCCTCCAGTAGATGTTGGAACAATGTATGGAAGATAAAATGCTGGTTTTGCAAAAGTAAAATAGGATTTACTATCATCTCCAAGGACAATCTCGATCCGAGGACCATTAGTGTTTACATATTCGTTATGAGTAACCATGATGTACGGAATGCGATCTTCAAGATCTTTTAGTATTTTAACGAAGAGGTGATCTGGAGAGAATCCAGCATTTGCTTCAGCATTCCAGTAGATATTCACGTGAGATGTCGTGATACTTCCTGTTGTTTCTACTAAGGCTGTTTGAGTATCCATGACGAATCAATTTTTCTGAAGTGCCATCGCGAGTTCACGAGCTTTTGCTACGTTCCCTTTTTTGTAGACGATATTGATTGGAGCCTTTTCATTCTTCATACTTGGATAAGTGAAGATGAGCTCTACGAATCGGCGAATATCATCATAGTAACTCAGTCTCGAAGCGGTTGCATTTTCAGGAATGATAGCCGCGGCACCACCGAAGTATTCTCGACTTGGAGAATAGAGGTAGGCTCAGGCGGCACATCGAAGTCCTACACAATCATTACTGAGGTTATAGACGTTGATATGGGTAGAGTCAATATCTTTGAGCCCGATAGCAAAGTTTGTGATATCTCCAATAGTCAGGTCAGTATTAAGATTGGCTGTTACTGCCTTGAAGAGTTTGGCGATCTTGCCTGGATTGGTAATAAATCCTGTAGAAAGAGCCTTATTTTTTATTGCCTTGATAAGGGTTTGCTGGCGTTCAGATCGTTTGAAGTCACTTGTTGAGTGTCGACTGCGAGCATACTTGAGTGCTATATCACCATCAAAAGTCTGGAGTCACTTATGTACAATAAATGTCGTATAGCCCCAATTATCAGTTGGATACTCTCGGTCGATGAGTTCTGTTGGAACATCTATTTCAACACCCCCAAGTGTATCAACGATTTGTTTAAATCCGGAGAAATCTATGATAAGGTAATGATCGATGGATTGTCCAGTGATTTCTGATACTTTTACTGCGAGGGGGTTTACTCACACTCCTTGACTTTTTCCTATATCATAGAGAGCATTGATACGTCCAGCGCCACTGTTTTTCGGATAAGCAACAAAGAGGTCGCGAGGAAGAGAAAGAAGAGTAACATAACCATCACCTGCATTGATAGATGCGAGCATAAGGGAGTCTGTGAGATTGGCTCCATCATGTCATTTTCCACCAATCCCTGCGATAAGAATATTCGTTGTTCCTTTCATCTTCTTTGCTGTTGTTCCAGTACCTCCGAATTCACTGAAAATAATGGGCGTAAAGGTAATAGTATTCGAACTGAGACGTATCCCACCCATAGTCTGGAGGGCATATGTTATACCGAAAGTCACCGTAATAATTCCAAGGAGAATACCAATAAAGATACGGAGTTTTTTCTTCACTCCAGAGCTTCATACTGCTTTTACTTTCTGTTCAACTGGTCGAGCGGGGGGAACCTTTCTTGTTTTGAAGTTTGCCATGCGCGGATTATAGGGGAAAACGTGATTTTTCCAAATGAAAAAATAAGGCTTTTTACTTTATTCATAATTATGTGAGAAACCTCTAAAAAACATGTACATTTCTTGTAAATATATGTATTCCTATGAATCAGAAATAATAATTGTCTATATACGAGTTTCCCTCTTTGTATAGAGGATTCTTTTATCATATTCGGATGCTGTAGATCATAGACATTATGATAGGGAATATTTACTTATAAAAATATGTGATTTTCTTTTGACAGAAAGGAAAAAAGGACTACATTTACCTGCAAGCCTCTCTATTATCTGCCTTTCCATGTTACATCATGACCCTGTTCTTTTTTCTGAAGTCGAATCTTTCATTCAATCTCAGAAATGTAAAAAACTCGTTATCGACGCAACACTTGGACTTGGGGGGCACGCGGGAATGTTGCTCTCACATATGAGCATAGGAGACATGTTTCTCGGTTTTGATCGAGATATTGACAATCTCTCTCTTGCGAAAGAATATCTTACAAAAATACAAACTCAAGCACACTTCGAATGTGTTCACGTAAGCTTTGCTGATCTCGATGAAGTGCTTGCAAGCCGCAAACTCCCTGAAATAGATTTTATACTCTATGACCTCTGAGTAAGCAGTGCTCACTATGACGAAGGTTCGAGATGATTCTCTCTCCGACATGATGGTCCACTGGATATGCGGTTCGATCGGACATGTGGTAAGACGGCCCGGGATCTCATTTACTCTCTTGATAAACGAGAACTCATGCAGATATTCTTCCGCTATGCTGATGAGAAAAAGGCTCTCTTCGTCGCTCAAGCTATTATAGAAGCACGCAAAATGATGGATATCGACACTACCGGGAAACTCCTTGAGATTATCAAAGGTTCCAGTTTTGATCAAAAATCTCCACTTCGGGTTTTCCAGGCTCTCCGTATTGCAGTAAATGACGAATTTGGACATATCGAACGCTCACTTGCATCCGCAATCAATCACTTAAATATTGGAGGAAGAATCGCCGTTATCACATTTCACTCTATCGAAGACAGGCTCGTAAAAAATATCTTTGCCGAATATCTCACAGGAACAATCGATGACATCACAGGACAGATGATTATCCCACCCAGACTCCGAAAAGTTACCAAAAAACCTATAGAACCGACAGAAACAGAGATCACACGTAATCCACGAAGCCGTAGTGCCAAGCTCCGCATAGTAGAAAGAATCCATTAGTAAATACAAAAACCACATTCTTTTTAAATCTCAATACTAAAATCTCAATATTTTACGTTACACTTCTTATGAACGCAAACGTTCTGGTTGCCAAGAAATGACATATCTCGTTCTTCTCTGAGCGCCAAGCAGCACGTGAGCACTTTCGTCTCTCATTTTCTCAGACTTATGTTCTTGCTATTGTGATGATTGCCCTTCTTGGAGTCTACTATGTCTGGATTCTTAATCAAAACGCAACAAAGGGGTACAATATCCGTACGCTTCAGACCGAATATCGCGAACTCTCATTCCAAGAAAATCTCCTTGATATCCGTATTGCAGAAGGGAAGTCTATCGATGCTATCATGCAATCTCCAATAATCGCCTCTATGAAACAAGTCGACAAACCAACATTCCTCGTTATGTGAGATGTACAATTTACGATGAATAATTAAACTATGCCTGAAGCTCTCAAGCGACTTATAGACATGATCCACTACCTCCCAGGAATTGGGGAAAAGACCGCGGCAAAGCTCGCGTTTTTTTTGCTCAAAACCAATGTTGCCTATGTTCGTAATTTTGCCAAGGCTCTCTCTGATCTTCATGACAAGGTCTCTGAGTGTGAAGTGTGTCATGGGATGACTAATGCAAGAGAACCTGTCTGCAAGATCTGCAGCGACCCAAAACGAGATCAACATATGCTCTGTGTCGTTGAAGACTATCTTGACCTCTTATCGATCGACCGTACTGGAGTCTATCATGGTCGGTACCATGTCCTTGGTGGTGTTATCTCTCCGATCCAATGAACCACTCCTAACAAGCTCAACTATAAGAGCCTCTTCAGTCGTATTCTCGAAGATTCACAGATTACCGAGATTATCCTCGCAATGAATCCAAATATTGAGTGAGAGGCAACAGCGCTTTACGCTATCGAGCATATCCCACGAGAAGTTCAGATTAGCCGTCTCTCAAAGGGTCTTCCATATGCAGGATCTATCGAATATGCTGATGAGATTACACTTCTTTCAGCATTTAAATGAAGAGGGTAAGTATTATTACAAACAAATCTGAAGTGTATATACTAGGTGAGTATTCCTCCATTTTCTTCGTATAAATAAAATACTTACTGTTGGAACGATACTCTTCTTAGGATTTCTTACCTGATGTACTTTCCAGTTTGGAACTCCAGTCACTCTTGTCGATTCATGATCTGTTCTCGAAACTGAAACTATAAGTACAGGAGTTGTCTTATTAGTATCATGAGGGTTTATTCATATCACAGCAAATGGGGCACGGAGCCATTTTGGGCATTTGAACAGACATCTACAGGTGCAAAATTCTCTCAACCAGGTACCGAATTGGTTGAGGAGATACCATACACAAGTGTCGAAACTCATTCTAGAACGCAGATTCTTATAACAACAACCCCACAATCTCCACAGGTGCCATTATTGATCTCATACTCACTCCTGGTACATGTAATAATGGTATGAGCGACCATGTCTATACCTACAATGCCAAGCTCACCTTTCCAAGTGAAGTGCTCAATGGATGTGCAGAATAGATAAGACTCAGTAAAAATCCCCCTCCATTTCTGGAAGGGAATTTTTATAGTATGAGTGAGGACTATATAGCTGCAGTATCAATTTTGATACCAGGACCCATAGCATTACAGACATATACACTCTTCATGAATGCGACACTTCACTTGATACCTGTTGGACGTGCTGCCTTCATTGTCTTGATGAAGAACCCAATATTTTCCTTGAGTTTTGCGTTTCCGAATGAGAGCTTTCCGACGATAGAGTGAACATTCCCTTGCTTGTCGTTCTTGAATTCAAAACGACCAGCCATGAGTTCTTTCACGATTGCTTCGAGATTTTCACCAACGGTTCCAGCCTTTGGATTTGGCATTAGACCCTTTGGACCGAGAACCTTCGCAACCTTACCCATCTTCTTCATCATACCAGGAGTTGCAATAGCGACATCGAACTCGATTTTTCCTTGGAGAACAGCATCGATGAGATCATCACCACCGGCAACCGTTACACCAAGAGCCTTGAGTTCTGGTTCATTTCCGATGTCAGTAAAGGCACCGATACGCTTTGTCTTACCCGTTCCGTTAGGAAGAGAGAGAGTTGCGCGAACCATCTGATCTGCTTGGCGTGGATCGATTGAGAGATTGAAGTGAATCTCAATAGTAGGATCAAATTTCACTGTATTGGTTCTCTCGAGGAGATCTACAGCTTCATCAAGAGTATAGAGATGATCAATCTCAACGAGACTTGCCGCCTGATTATACTTTTTTCCGTGTACTTTGGACATAATAAAAAACGTGAAGTAAATAAATTGGTCCAAGCGCTTCTTTTCCTTATTGACCAGATAGGGAAGGGAAGCTCCCACAATTTCACGTGTGCATTGGACTCGGGTATTATAGTAAGATTTGCAAAAAAGCAAATTTTTATATACTGGGCTAGTTACAGGCTTCAACGTTGCAGGTTGAAGATATATCTCCCCGTAGTTTAGTGGAAGAACAAGGCACTCCTAAGGCTTAGACACAAGTTCGATTCTTGTCGGGGGGACCACAAAATAATAGATGAATACATGGTTTTTAGAAATGACAAAGGATTTCTTTAGGGTCTTTCCCAGTTGACGGTAATTCTTTACCTAATTGAGCCAATGGATTCGCCAGATGAAACCAACATATCAATTGAATGGAGTCATTCTGGAGTTTCACAAAAAGAAGACTCTCTAAGTTCAACTGAATTAAAAGAGCCTACTTTTATTACTTCTTGAAAAAATCTGAATTTCGATATAAGTTTCGTATACAATGAAAAGATATCTACAAAGAAATCTTAAAAATTCTCAGAAAATTTAATCCGTAACTGGGGAGGACCCTAAATATTATGAGCAAAACTGCCCTTATTATATTGGATTTACAGAATTGTTCTATTACAGATAAAACGAAATCTCTTCCTCAAAAAATCAAGAAGCATATTGAATCACAAAAATATGATTTTATTTTATTTTCAAAATTCATCAATTTAGAAGACTCCAATTTCGTTAAAAAATTAGGCTGGAATAAATGTAAAAAATCTCCTGAAATTGATATTGTTCCAGAGCTTTCTGAAATATCTTTGAAAAATCATATTTTTGAGAAGAACACATATTCAATATTCAAGTCAAAAGAATTTGTTGATTTTTTGAGTCAGAACAAAATTTCAAAATCATATTTCTGCGGATTAGATTTGGATGCTTGTATTCTTGCTTCCGCATTTGAAGCATTTGATTTAGGGCTTGATTTTGAAATTTTGTATGATTTATCGGGCAGTTCTGCTAAGATTAATATAAACGATTCAACTAAAAAAATAATGAATCGTAATCTGTAACGGCGGGCTACGGACAATGCTAAAAGGGACGCTGCGCTTTCGTCGCTATCGCTCCTCACCCTCGTATAACAAGGGATATACGGTTCAGCCCTCGGCTCGTGCTTCACCCAAATTTTTCTTCTACTTCGTTCCAGAAAAACTTCTTTTATCCCTAATGTTATCGGAAATAGTCAAAAATCTCTCTCAATTTATATTTTAATTTTTTGGCAATTTTGCTCGGTCGATAACTCGTTCTAAAATAATAATTTTTTAACAAGCAAATTTATGAGAAAAATCGCAACACTAAGCATCTTGTCGCTGGGAATTTTGTTTTTGGCTGGATGTGGGCAACAACCTGTGAGTTAGACACAACCGACAACGCCAGCTCCTGTGGTGCAAACACCAACAACTAATCAACCAGTTGCAATTCAACCTGCACCGGTAACACCACCAGGTGATGAAACTACAAATTGGAAGGTTTATACAAATGCAAGATATGGATTTGAAATTGAATATCCACAATCCTTGAATTTTATTGATGTTAAAGAGGAAATTGTAGATCAAGGCAACACCTTTATTCGTTTTAATGTGAAAACAACATCGGAAATATGGGGCATTGGTGATGGGAAGTATCATATTTTCACAATAGCCATCCAACCAAAGGAGCTGGTTGTTCAGGAATCCAAAGCTCGTGGGGAAAATTTTGACACAAAGAATGCATTGGGAGAAAATAATGGAAAATATTATCTTTTTTCTCGTAGTCAAGATGTTCCAGAAGATTGGCAAGATGTTAACTTGCCTTTTGATAAGATTAAATCTTCATTTAAATTCACAAAGTAAATTGCCAAAAATTATTTATTATTAGGAAGGGGAATTTTTAGTTTCATCGCCTGACAACGCATATCTGGCTACAGGAAATTGACCAAAGCGATTCAAGGAGTGTCAATTTCCCTCCGCCCAAAATTTCATCCCTTAGTTTTGATGAAGGTTTAGACGGAGATAATTAAACAGGGTCTAGAGTAGTTGATTTCTCTTGAAATCACTTATACTACTCTCTATGAAGGTAAAAACTACACTTAAGAAAAATTTTTATGGTCCATTCAATAGAATCTTTGCCCGTCCCAGAAAACACAAGGCTCGAGATATTACGAGAGAATTTTTGCGGCTTATTTGATCAGAGCAAAAGAACCGAGGCGGAAGAATTATTCAAAAATATTGCCGAAGAATACCAAACTAAAACTCGCGAGTATCATAATTTTGAGCATATTGAAAATATGTTGTCTTTTTTGCAAGCGTATGAACAAGAAATTAAAGATGCTACCGGCGTAAAACTTGCCGTATATTTTCACGACATAGTGTACGATACTAAAGCAAAAGACAACGAAGAACAAAGCGCACAACATACTCAAAATTATTTAACTCGGCTTGGTATTCCTGAAGATGCAGCCAGTTATGTTTTAACTTTAATTCGTGCTACCGCAAAACATGAGGTTATTGAAAACGACACCGATTCGGCAATTTTTTTAGACGCAGATCTAGCAATATTGGGTTCAAGCGAAGAAGACTATGACAAATATGCCGCAAAAATTCGCAAAGAATATTCTTGGGTTCCAGAGGATCAATATCGCATTGGTCGTAAGAAAGTATTACAAGATTTCCTGAAGAGGCCAAGGATTTATTTTACAGAACTGGCGGGCAAAGAGTTGGAGCAACAAGCAAGAATAAACATAGAAAGAGAAATAGCAGGGTTGTCATAAAAATTTTTCTTAACATCAGCTAACACCGAATATACGGCTACGATAATAATTTTGAACTTCTTCGCTTCGCTACGACCCTGTCGCACTCTCGCTTATACTTCGCTCGGGTCTGACAACAGCTTCTATGAGGTTCGCTTGTTGCACTTCGCTCTCCCATATTTTGCTCATACTTTGCAAAACATCTCATAGAAGCAAACGTTAAGTGTAATTCAAAAAATATTTTAGCAAAATAACCAAGCCAATTATGTCTATTAAAACTTTAG
>JAVHPT010000082.1:0-5385 GCA_036170735.1 Patescibacteria group bacterium
TTAATCTTTAATTTCATACATGAATATATTACTTTCAATTGTTTCTGTTATCTTTTGACTCATTCTTCTTGCCTTTTGAGGGAATGCACTGGTAGATGGTTCGGTATCTATTGCAAAAAAATTTGGAATATCACAAGCTATTATAGGGCTTACTATTGTTGCAGTAGGTACAAGTATGCCGGAACTTATTGTTTCAATTCTTGCGAGTATTTCTGGAAATACTGAGATTGCTATTGGAAATGTTCTTGGTTCAAATATAGCAAATGTACTCCTTATTCTCTGAGTAAGTGCCTGCATATTTCCTATCGTACTTTCACGAACAACCAGATTTTTCGATCTTCCAATAGTTATTCTTATAAGTCTTCTTTTTGTTGTTCTTGTGAGTGATAATTTCCTCGATGGAGCCAATACAAATATGATTGGTCGTATTGATGGTATTATATTGCTGAGTACCGCCATTGTTTATATGCTCTATTCTCTCAAGCACAATAATTTTATTCCTGATGAAAGTGAAGAAGTCGAAAAAATATCTTCTCCGTGGAAGGCGACACTTTGGGTAGCATGAGGAATACTCGTATTATTTATCGGATGAAAGATTCTTGTAGATGGAGCTGTAGATATAGCAAAGGTTTTTGGACTTTCTCAGGCAATTATAGGCCTCACTGTTGTTGCCATTGGCACAAGTATGCCAGAGCTTACAACTTCGATCATCGCCGCTCGAAGATGAAATCCAGATATAGCAGTATGAAATGTAGTAGGCTCAAATATTATGAATATTTTAGTCATCCTTTGAACCTCCGCAATTATTACACCACTTCCTTTTCTGAATAATTCATATACCGACTTAATGGTTGCTACATTTGCACCGATTCTTCTTTTATTGCTTTCTTTTATCTGGACAAAGAATTCTATCTGAAGGAAAGAGGGGATACTCCTTTTGATGACATATTTCTTTTACATTTGATATCTTATTATAAATGAACTACATGTTTCCCTATAATATGTCCGTTACTACCGTATTATAATAAAATTTAGAGTTCGAACCTGGAATAGCACTGTAAAAAACTTCGATTTGACAAATAAAATATCTGAATATGATACGCCCACTAGGTGTCCCATTTGTCTCATTTTGAGTCCAGTTCCGAGATGACCTACATGCTAGAACTCATATTTCTAGTAACCCACTCTGGGTCTTGCCAACGTTTGTTGGAGGACCAAGGTGTCCAACCATATTTCAGTTTATAAGGTATGTAAAGGAGGCAGACTTTGTACTTTTATTGTCAATACATTTTTCTCGACTTTTAGGTTATTTCGAATATAATCTATACTCAAGAAAGGGAACTTTTCTTTAAAGGTTTTCTTTCCTGGATACGAATCCGGACTTTATCTCGCTTCGTTATGAGGATACAAGCTTCCCACAAGGAACCCTTATATGAGCATAATTTTTATCTTTATGATTGCAGTCGTTGAAATCGGTGGAAAACAATACACCGTAGAAGAGGGGAACGTTATCATCGTTGACCGTCAACATGTTGATGTTGGTGGAACGATCGAGCTTCCTGCGCTTCTCCTTGCTGATGCAGAAGGGAAAAATGTTCAAGTTGGTACACCAACAATTGAGTGATCAAAAGTTTCACTCAAAGTTGAAGAACATATGAAGGCCGCAAAGATTCGAGTTTTCAAAATCAAATCAAAGAAACGTTACATGCGTAGTCAGGGGTTCCGCGCAATGCAGTCTCAACTCATCGTTACGGCTATTGCGTAGATGGGAGGAGGCACTAAACTGGATACTTGTATCCTAGAGTACCTCAATCCCACTTTTATTCCTAAAATACTTGGATGTCTCCATTTCTCAATACTCGTGCCCGTCTCGCACGTGCTGCACGAAATAATGTTAAGGTATATTCGGCCGCTAATACTTTTCGTAAGTTTAGATGGTTCACTCTTGTTTTTATAGTGCTCCTTCCGATTTATCCGTCACTCTCAGTGATTGGTTCGGATATGAGTCTTACACATGCATCGGATTATGATGAGTCTACTATTATTACAGCATATAGTGATGTTTGACCAAGCTCTCCATATATTTCAGAGAGCGGTCTTGTTAGTCTTGATTTTGATTCAAAAGCTGAATGAGGAACAGATACACAGGAAACAGCACTTACTACGATTGATTGAAGTGAACAAAAGGACGCACAAAAGAGAACTCCAGTTATCTTACAATACACCGTTCAGGGTTGAGACACTCTCGGAAAACTTTCTGATAAATATGATGTGAGTATCGAGGCTATTGCTTGGGCAAACGATCTCGAAACAAAAGATACTATTAAACCGGGGATGGTTATCAAGATTCCTCCGATTTCCGGAGTGATTCATCAGGTGGCAAAAGGAGACACTCTTTCCGAGATTGCGGCACATTATCAGGTAGGAATAGATGATATTACTCGAGTAAATCGACTCAGTGATGTTGCATCACTTCGCGTTGGTATGGAACTTGTGATTCCTTGAGCTGTAAAAAAGTCTGATGCTACACCAAAAACATCTGCATCGGTTGTAAAAGTAACAACATCTCCTATCATAAAGCCAGTTCCTGTGGTAACAAAAAGTTCCAGATTAAAGGATAGATATACCGTTCGATATACTGGGGGCGGTTATGGTTTTGCAGGAGGAAATTGTACTTGGTATGTAGCTCAATACAAAAATGTTACTTGGAGAGGAAATGCAAACCAGTGGATGAGAAACGCAAAAGCGGCAGGAGTAAGAACGGGGGATGATCCTATTATCGGTTCGATTGTTCAGTTTTCTGGTCGAGGATATAATCGGTATTACGGGCATGTGGCCATTGTTGCTGATATAACAGATGATTATATTATCGTGAAAGATATGAATTACCGTGGGCTCTATGAGGTAACTATCCGAAAAGTTCTTCGTGATGATGATTCCATCGATGGATATATATATGTGGACTAAGGGACGAGCCTGACGCTTGGAAGTAAATAGAAGAATTAGTAAGACAAACAATATGAAGACTTATCTCTGTCTTCTATCTTTTCTTAGAAGAGAAAGAAAGAGGTCAGAGAACCAAGATTCATCTTTAATAAGAAGACAAAAAAATCCCTCTCAAATTTGAGAGGGATTTTTTATAATCAAGTTGATTAGTAATCACTGCGAGGAGCACGAGGAGCACGTTCTTCACGAGGTTGAGCCTCGTTTACAGCAAGCTGGCGACCCATAACATCCTTACCGTTCATAGCTTCGATCATAGTTTGCATGTCAGCTTCATCAACGTCAACAAAAAGGAAACCCTTTTTGCGACCAGTTTCACGGTCAGTTGGCCAGAAGAAATCAGCAACAGGAGCAACCTCTTCGAACATAGCACGAAGATCTGCAGACTCAATACGGAATGGGACATTTCCAACGAAAAGTCTCTTAGTACCTGGAGTACTCATAGAAAAAAAAGAGAGAAAATAAAACGCCGCACGATTTCACTCTGATTCGGTCTATAGGGACGCGAGGAGAAAAGAAACGTATTCGACGGGGCGGATTGTACTGATATCTTTTTGAATTGCAAATTTTCGTGATGCCAGGAGTTGATTTTCTTTCTGGAACGAGTATGCTCCTGTGAACCTTTTTTGTACAAAAGTATGCAACACATTGGATTTATCATGGATGGGAACCGAACATGGGCACGAGAAAATGGGTTTCTCGGGCTCGAGTGACATCGTCGAGGTTATGAAAATGCCAAAACAATTATCTCTCTCTGTAGAAAAAGAAATATTCCTTATGCGAGCTTTTGGGCACTTTCTGATGACAATATTCGATCGCGATCAAAAGAAGAGGTTACTTATCTATTCAAGCTCCTTACAGCAGCAATGCCAGAGCTCACCCGACAAGCAAAAAAAGAAAACATTCGTATTCAGATAGTGGGAGATAGATCGCTCCTCACAGAGGTATGTCGGAAATCTATCGAAAGAGCAGAACGTATGACAGCAGAGCTCACGAGTATGACAGCAATCCTCGCGATAGGATATGGCGGACAAGAAGAGATTGCACGTGCGGTTCAGGAACTTGCAATCACCAAGGAAGATCTGACAGAAGTTAGTGCTTCCGATATTCTCTCAGTTCTTGAGACATGAGCATTCCCTCCTCCAGACTTGATCATTCGTACAGGTAATCATAAGCGACACTCTGGTTTTCTTCTTTTCCAGAGTCCATACGCTGAGTATTTTTTTTCGAAAAAGAATTGGCCAGATTTTGGTGAGGTTGAACTTGATAGTGCACTTTCTAACTTTCAGGCGCGAATTCGGAAGTTTGGCAAGTAAAAGAGTTAGAAAATCCTCAAAGATTTGTATTTTCTCCAGAAATACGATACAATATCCAAGTAACTTTGCAATTGTTTCTATGACCTGGATCGAAGAATATAAAGATTACATCAATACAGCAATTAATCACTTCTTTCATGAACACTATTATGAAGACGTAACACCAAATGAGAAAATATTTCAAGAGGCCGTATTGTATGCTGTCAATTTTGCTGAACCAACTCGTATCCATCCGATTCTTACTATGGTTGCATACGAGGAAATCCTCGGGCTCACTGCAGCAAATTCGGTCATCTCTATTCTTATTGGGATCGAATTTGTTCATATAGGACTTACGCTCCATGCAGATGCCATTGATATTACTAATCATTATCTAGAAACGGACATACCTCTTATAAAAAAATACGGAGAATCTATGGCAATTCTTGTAGGGGATGCCCTTATAGAGCTTGGTACTGATTGTCTTTCTCATTCGGGGAAGATAAATATCATCCAAGAGATGATGCAAGCAATTGGGGATACATGAGTTATTCGCTGATTATCTCGTGACGTATTGACTGACCATGATGTCATATCCGAAGCAGAGTATATTGCTATGTACGATGAAGAGCTTTCTCGCCTTGTGAGTGTATCATTCGTGATTGGGACAATGCTTGCTGGAGATATCCATCAAGTAATAATGGATCAACTTCGTCAATTCGGGGTATTTCTCTCACGATTATATCAAGTGCGGATTGATGTGGCTGACTACGAGAAAGAGGAAAACTCTAAAGAAACTTCATTTTCCCATAAGCGATGAGTTGTCGACTTTCTTGGGTATGAGAAGGCGAAAGCTCTTATAGGAACTCTCGAATTTGAACTTATGAAAATGACGGAAGGTTTTCAGAACCCAAAATTTAAGGATATTGTTACATTCTTTTCTGAACAGAAGATGTAATCCACTTCCATTCTCCAAAAAAGTCTCCTCAGATCTGAGGAGACTTTTTTGGAGAATGAGAAAACACTCACTTTTACTAATTAATCACCACTAAACCACCGGCTCTGCCGGTGGACTCCACCAGGTTCT